>CAKTZA010000053.1 GCA_934635045.1 uncultured Kiritimatiellota bacterium
TCAGTATGCCATTATCCTTACTGAGTAGATTCCTTTCATTCTACAAGTTCAGCCAAGCTTGCTTGGCGCACCATTTCATTCGCTCCTTCGTTTTGATGTTCACGGCAACCGGGCGATGGTCGGACGGCGCATCCGCCCCGATTTCGCCGACGACGCGAGAATCCGCCGACAGGTCTGCGGCATGGGGCCTGTCGACAAGGACATAGTCAAGTACGCGCATGCGGTCATCCTCCCGGACGTCTGCCGTCGGATGATGCCCGATGTAGGTCGCCCTGTCCGTCCGCGACAGGAGGGCGAAGTCCTTCGACAGCTCCGCGATCACCTTCGAGTCCGGCGTCGCATTCAGGTCGCCGCACAGGAAGAACGGCTTGTCACAGCCGCGCGCAAGCCGCTGCCGGATGACGGCGAGCCCCGCCTCGCGGTCGCGTTCCGTCGCCACGGAAAGATGGGTCGAGGCGAGCAGGCAGTCCGCAAACTCGCAGACGAGAAGAACGCGGTTCTCCTGCGAATCGGGAATCGGCAGCCGTTCGACGGCAAGCGGCCGCTCCTTGGACAGGATCGCGACGCCGTAGCTTCCGCCCCTGAAGGGAATCGCCTCCGCAAAGGTCGCCGTCAGCCCGAGAAGGCGGGCCAGCTCGTTCGCCTGATCGGCGCCGTGCGCGCGCGCCGTCCCGACGTCAACCTCCTGCAACGCCACATAGTGAGGCCTGAGCGGTTCGACAAGCGCCGCCTGGCGCGCGAGGTCCATGCGGCCGTCCATGCCGGCGCCATGCCGGATGTTGTACGTGACGACACGCACAGGCGACCGCCGCACACCCCGTGACGTGAAGACGCAATCGCCCACCTCAACGCCCTCAAAGGTGACGTTGACAAGCGGCGTATCCGCATTCCCGAGAAAGCGGAGCGGCTGCGCGCTTCGGACATCCACGTTCCGGAAGGCGATGTCGCGCACCCGGCGAAGGCGTACGCCCGGCTCGACGACAATCTGCACCGCGCTTCCCGTGAAACTGCCGCGATAGCCGTCGACCGTCACGTCCGAAATGTCCATGAACCCCCTGTCGCCCGCCGTCAGGTACCGCACGGGATAGTCGAAGAAGATGCCGTTGTGCCCCGTGGCGCGAATGTTGCGGATCGTCACGTTCCGGATCGTGTCGTCCGAGGGGCAGCCCATGCGAATCGTCTGGCAGGCGCTGTCGAGGTCGCAGTCCTCGAACACGATGTCTTCGCTGACGATCCGCTCGGACGAGCCGCGCTCCCGCATGGCGCGGACGATCAGGCAGTCGTCGCCCGTGCGGAACCGCGAGCGCACGACACGCACGCGACGGCACCCGTCGAAGTCGATGCCGTCCGAGTTGATCATCCGCTGCTCGGAATCGACGACGATGCCGTCGACGCGCACGTCCGCGCACAGCCGCAGGAGCATCGCCCAGCCGGGCGAGTCCTTGAACGTCACGCCTTCCAGGCGCACGTTCGTGCAGCGGACGAACTGCACCATGCGCGGACGCGGCTGCGCGGGCTTTCCCCAGAATCGGCCCTCCCATGCCAGTTTCGTCGTGTCAAAGAACTTCGGCCCCTGCCCGTCGATCGTCCCCTCGCCCGTGATGGCGATGTCGGTCGCGTCCCAGGCGTAGACGAAGACCTTGCGCGAACGCTCCGGCGCCAGGTCGCAGACGTCCGCCGGAAAGTCGAGATAGTCGTCTGCGCGCGCAGAGCCGACGATTCGCGCGCCGGCTTCCAGGTGAAGCTCGACGTGGCTGTACAGGCGAAGGGAGCCGCTCGGATAGTCTCCCGCCGGCACGACGACGCGCCCGCCCCCGGCGGCGGCGGCTTGGTCGACGGCACGCTGAATCGCCGCACCGTCCGAACCCGCCACGCGAAAGTCCCCTTGCGCACAGGCCATCGCCGAGCCGAGAAGGCCTCCGATCAACAGCGCTTTTCGCATTTTCACCATATTCGTTCTGCCTCCTTCATTCGCACGTCTGCCACGGTTCGCCGTCCCGGAAGAGGTCGTCCAGCGCCCAGGCGTAGTACTTGGCCCCCTCTTCGGTCAGCCGCGACTTCCCGTCCGACAGCAAGACCATGTAGGGATAGCCGCGCGCGGCCAGGTTCGACCAGTAGGAGGCCGCATCGGCCAGCGCCACCTTGCACGTGCCGCTCAGCCGCCGCAGGATCTTGCACACGGGACGCGGATCGTCCGCACACGCCTTGACGGTCGCCTTGCCCATCAGGTCGGGCCGCGCGTAATGCGGCACGCAGACGATCCACTCGATTCCGCCCGCCTTGAACGTCGCCGCGATCGCCGCATACTCCCTGTAAAGGGCCTCGGCGGCCTGCAGGGGCGTCTGCGAACCGTCCTGCGGCACGAACGTGTCCGAGACAAACGCCGACACGACAAGATCGGGCTTGGACGCGGCCGCCTTCGCCGCCCGTTCGTTCGTCGCGCCCGAATCGGCCCGGACCGTCAGCTCGACGTCCGCTTTCGGATAGATCTCCTTCAGCCGCGCGGCGAAGCAGCCCGTCCAGCGGCGCTCTTCGGGCAGTTCACGGGCCAAGGCCTCGTCTCCCCAGACAAGCACGCGGCATTTCTCGCCCTTGCGGAGCTTCTGGACGGCCTTGGGGCAGCTGCCGCGCGCAAGCGGCTCGTTCCAGCGGCACTGGGGCCGCCAGAACCGCCCCGACAGGCGCGGGTAGAGATTGTCGTCCGTCAGTCCGGACGCGCCGGACGGCACCCAGACCGTCCCCGCCAGCTCCTCGCCCTTGCCCACGCGCGGCAGAGGCGGCGCGAACGGCACGGGCTCGCCGGCTCGATAGGCGTATTTCCCCGGCCCCGTGCGCACGAGGGCGTCGAGACGCTGTCCTGACTTCTCCGCCTTCGGCACCTTGAACGAGACGCGGTCGGCCCCCCACTCGAGGCTCAGGCCCCATGCCCCGTCCCGCTCAAGCTTCGGCAGGTCGACGATTGGCGCCGCATTGACGCCCCGCGCAACCTGGCGTGCGCGCACGGCGTCGATGCGCGGACGGAACGCGCGGTAGTCGCGCGTCCGAGGAGCCGTCCACAGGGCTTCCGCCAGGGCTCCCACGCGCGGAAAGAGGCGGTATTCGAGCTCTTGCGGCGAGAACACGTACTCGCTCCAGTGGCACGACTGCCCGCCGAGGACGAACGTGCGCGCCTCCTCCGGCACGTCCTTCACGGGATCGAACGAGTAGACGACATCCATCGTCTGCCCGATGCCGCCGCCAATCGGGGCGTTCACGTTGAACGCGTCAAACGTGCAGTTCCCGTCCCAGCGGTTCAGGTTGCAGTACGTGTTCGGCGCCAGCACGGCAAAATGCCCGGCCCGCGCCGCGTTGATGCCGCCGCGCGCCCCGCGCCAGCTCATGATGGCGCAGCTCTTCGGCGGATCGCCGGCCAGGACCTCGTCCCAGCCGATCGGCTTGCGCCCCTTGGCGACAAGGTACTCGGCCATGTGCCGCGAGAACCAGCCCTGCAGCTCATGCGCCTTTTTGAACCCTTCCTTCTCCATGCGGGCGCGGCACTTCGGACACTTCGCCCAGTAGCGGTCGGGACACTCGTCGCCGCCGAAGTGGATGTACTCGCCCGGGAAGATCTTCATCACCTCGTCGAGAATCCCCTCGACCTGGCGGATGGCCTCGTCGTTCCCGATGCAGAGCGTCCGGATGCCCGCCAGCCACCAGTTGTTCCGCGCCATGCGCGGACGCAGCTGCTCGCCCTCGCACAGCATCCACGGATAGCCCGCCAGCAGGCCCTGGCAGTGTCCCGGCACGTCAATCTCGGGCACGATCTCGATGTGCCGCGCCGCCGCGTACGCCACGACCTCCCGCAGGTCTTCCTCCGTGTAGAAGAATGGCCCGTACGGCTCGCCGTCGTATTCCCGCGCCCACTTGGGGCCCTTGACGGGCGACGAGGCGCGCACGGCGCCATACTCCATGAGTTCGGGATACTTCTTCAGCCCGATGCGCCATCCCTGGTCGTCCGTCAGATGCCAGTGGAAGCGGTTCATCTTCAGGCGGCTCATCTCGTCAATGACCTTTTTGATCGCCTCCTTGCCGAAGAAGTGCCGCGCCTCGTCGATCATGAACCCGCGCCAGGCATAGGCCGGCTCGTCTCGGATTTCGCAAATCGGGTATTTCCCCTTCCGCTCCAGCTGCTCCAGCGTCTTCCGCGCATAGAACCGCCCTGCCTCCGTCGAAGCCCAGACCTTCACGCCGGACTTGGAGACGGACAGGCGATAGCCCTCCTTCGGGAGCGTCGCGTCGAAAACGTATCTGATCTGAGCAGCAGGAACAGATCCCCCCGCAAAAGTTGCCTGCTGGGGCTGAGGGACAAGGGCCACAGCCGCAACGACCAGAATCATGACGCTCATTACTTCTCCTCTTTGACAAGACACAATGCGACACAATGCCGCATTTGCATTGTGCATATTATAGCAAATGGCCTCCTGTCATATCGAACCATTTGCGAAACAAAATGATGTCGAGAAGCGAAATCGCGCGCAAAAGAGAAACAGACGCCGCAAGGCGTCAGGCCGTCTGCGGCGTCAGGAAAACAGGCGGCCGATTTCCGCGTCCGTCAGGTCGCGCCAGGCGCCGGGCTCGAGGTCGGGCGGCAGCTCGAACGCGCCGACGGCGACGCGCCGCAGCGACAGGACGACGAGGTGCGCCGCCGAGCACATCTTGCGGATCTGCCGCTTGCGCCCCTCCTTGAGCGTGAACTTCAGGAGCCGCACGTTCGCGCCGAGGTCGCTCACCTCCTCCACAGGCACGGGACGGATCGTGTAGCCTTCGTCGAGCGTGAGCGGCGAACGCAGCGTCGCGAGCTTGTCGGCGCTCCAACGGCCCGCGACCTTGACGAGGTAGACCTTGCGGTGCTCGAAGCGCGGATGCGTCAGGCGGTTGACGAGATCGCCGTCGTTGCTCATGAGGAGAAGCCCTTCCGAATCCTTGTCGAGACGACCGACGGGCACGAGCCGCTCCGGCGTCTTCACGAGCTCGGCGACCGTGCGCCCGCCGAACGGGTCGCTCATCGTCGAAAGCACGCCCACGGGCTTGTTGAGGACAATTGTCCGCTTCTTCTCCGCCGCGACGAGGGGACGACCGTTCACCCGGATCTCGGCATCCGCGCCGAAGCGCGCGCCCGGCTCCTTCACGACGAGCCCGTCGACCGTGACGGCGCCTGACGCGATCAGCGTCGCCGCGCCGCGTCGCGAGGCCACGCCCGCATGCGCCAAGATGTTCTGAAGCCGCTCTCCCGCATTCTCGTTTGTCTCCATGCCCCGTATTATACCACATCGGGTAGGCTGTCAGCCACGCCCCGAACGCGACGGCAGGCGTCAACGCCACCGCCAACAGGAGCCGGTTCAACCCTTCTGCGGCAGGCGGACGGTGAAGACGCTGCCGCGCCCCGGTTCGGACGCGACGCGGATCGTGCCGCCGTAGGCGCCGACGATCGCCTGCGCAAGCGCAAGGCCCAGCCCGTTGCCGGACGCCGCCACGTTCTTACCGCGATAAAACTTCTCAAACAGGTGCGGCAGCGCCTCGGCGGGAATGCCGATGCCCGTGTCGGCGACCGTCAGCACCAGCGCCGCGCCGTCCTTGTGCAGCGCGACGGACACCTTTCCGCCGCGTGGCGTGTACTTGAAGGCGTTGTCCACGAGGTTGCCGACGACCTGCATCAGCTTGCCGCGATGCGCCTTGAGCCAGAGCGGCGCGACGGGACGCGAGACGGACAGCTCAAGCCCCGCGCCCTCGGCGACGGGGCGGTACAGGTCCTCGACCTCCTGCACGAGCTGGCAGACGTTGACGGACGCGTCGCGCGTCGCCCCGGCGCGCTCGAGCCGGGCGATCTCCAGCAGGGCGTTGATGAGCGACAGCATCGCCTCCACGTCGGCGGCGACGTCCGCCGCGAACGCGGCCTCCGGCCCGTCGTCCGCGACCGCCATCTCGCACCGCAGGCGGAGGCGCGTGAGCGGGGCCTTCAGGTCGTGGGCGATGGCGTCCGCCGACCGCGAGAGGTTCTCCATCGCCTCGTCCGCCGCGCGCGTGATGAACGGCGCGAAGAAGTAGCCGGCGAACGCCGCGCACGCCACCAGCACGAGCCACGCGCCGAACAGGAGATGTCCGACCTGCGCGACGTGGTAGTCCACGAAGGCCGGCTCGCCGGCCGCCGCCGGGAACAGCTCGCAGATGTGATGCGCCGCGCCGTGCACCTCGACGGCGTAGACGCCGAGGCAGACGACGCCCGACACGAGCGCGACGCAGAGCGTGAAGATCGCCGCGAGGCGGAAGCGCACGCGCCGAAACCAGCCGTCAGTCAATCGCATAGCCGAATCCCTTGACCGTCCGAACGAACGGCTGGCCGTCGGCGCGCACACCGAGCTTGGCGCGGAGACGGCTCACGCGCGTCTCGACGACGTTCGTGTGCGGATCGAACGAGTAGTCCCAGACGTGCTCCAGGATCGTCATGCGCGGCACGACGCGCCCCCGGTTGCGCATCAGGTACTCGACGAGCTTCATCTCCAGCGGCTGAAGCTCGACCGGCTCGCCGCGCACCGTGAGCCGCCGCGTCAGGAGGTCGAGCCGCAGCTCGCCGACGACGAGCGCGGACGGATCGCTCCGCCCCGACGCGCGGCGCAGGACGGCCTGCAGGCGCGCGAGCAGTTCCGAGACCGAGAACGGCTTGGCGAGATAGTCGTCGGCGCCGATCTCCAGCCCGCGAATCCGGTCCGTCACCGCGCCCTTCGCCGAGAGGACGATGATGGGCACGTTCAGCCCCGCCGCGCGCACCGCGCGCACGAACGCGAAGCCGTCCATCTTCGGCATCATCACGTCCGTGAGGACGGCATCGAAGGCGTTGCCCTTGAGCCAGAGCAGCCCCTCTTCGCCGTCGGCGGCGAGGACGGTCGCGAAGCCGCTCTCACCCAGGGCCTTCGCGACCATCTCCGCCAGCGCGCGGTCGTCTTCGACGATCAGGACGTTCATCGTCCCGGTCAGTAGGAGAGCTTGAGCGAGAGGCCGCCCCAGAGGAGGTCGCGCGGATAGCTGTCCGACCCGTACCAGGCATCCGACCCCAGCGTGTGGGTCGCCTCGCGCAGATCGCCGTTGAGGATGCCCGTATAGGCGATCGTCGCGCCGACCTGCAACCAGTCCGTGATGGCGTACGTCAGGTAGACCTTCACCGTCGTGCCGCCGATGCCGCCCTTCGGGCCGTCCGTCAGCCAGTCGTCCTCGACAGGGTCATAGACGGGATCGACGTCGCCGTAGAGGAACGAGAGGTAGCGGCCGTCGCCGAAATTGACGTTCCAGTCGGCGCCGAGCGTCAGCGCGTCGGACAGCGCGACCTCCTTCGTGAAGCCGATCTCGTAGTGCATCGCCTTCAGGTAGTCGCCAAAGTCGCCGTACATGTAGCTCGCCTGTCCGTAGACGTCCACGAACGGATTCGCCAGCGTCGCCTTCGCGTAGACTTCGCGCGTGTCCGGGCTGCCGTCCCGCTCGTCCGCCCGCACGCCCTGGTAGGTGTACCAGTCGTGCCCGACTTCGAGGTCAAGCGACCAGTCCGCGTCTTCGCTCGCCCAGGCCGTCACGCCAAGATGCACATTGTAGTCGGTCTCGTCCAGCCCGTGGCGGTAGACGTCGCGGCGGCGGTCGGTGAGGCCGTAGTTCTGCCAGATCGAGAAGCCGACCCAGAACGGATCGAGCGCCGTCAAGTCGGCCCAGACGCACGGCTGCATCACCAGCTCGTCAGTCTGCACGGCGTTGCGCCAGACGTAGGCGCTCAGGAAGTCGAAGTCGAAGCCCGCCTCAAACAGCGGCGTCGCCTCTTCCTCGGCCGCTTCGGCCGCCGCCTTGTCGGCAGTCTCGGAAACATCCTCCGCCGCAACGGCGGAGAGCGAAACGGCGCAAACGGGCGCCGCGACAACCTTGATCAACTTATTCATAGGGTTCCTTTCGTTTTATCACCCCAGGTGAACGTCAATGCCAGTCATCGCCCCACACGGGGCAAAACGGCGCGAAGTATATCATAAACGCCGCGTCCGATTCAACCGCTATCGGATGCAGAAAAGGAAGCCTTCTTTCTTGGGGACGCGCAATCTCGACTTCTCCCGCGCGCTCAACGAGCCGCGCGGCACAAGCTCAACCTGACGTGCGCGGAACGGCGCGCGGACGTTGCCGTCCGCATCACAGAATCCGCCAGTCGGCAGAACGAAAGCCAGTTCGGCGCCCGTATTCTCGTAAATGCTGACGGTCTCAACTGTCCCCTGTACGCCTCTGTCGTTTTCATGGGCTCCCATTTCCCTTCGGCGGTCCTTATCTCCCATCCGTCGCGCAAATCCAAGTCTGCCTTCGGATTCCAGCCGAGGAAGTCCCGCGCGTCAGGAACGTCTCCCCCGTCTGGATGCGCGCTCTTCCAGGCGGCCACCACGCTTGGCGTGCGCGCAACCGCCATCAGGCTGTGAATCGTCGGCTGCCCCAATTCATCGCCGACATGCCAGCCGACCAGACGCGAATCGTCCGCCCCGTATGCCCTGGCAAGATTATAGCAGCCGTCGTGAACGTAGTCTTCGATCGGCAGTTCCGGCGTGTAAAGCCGCTGCCCGTGCGTCATCGATCCCAGATTGACAAAGTAGGGCATCAGGACAAAGTCCTCCGCCGGCTCCACATAGGGCAGCGGCCTGATGTTCCAGATCCATGACAGCGGCTCGCGCGGGAACAGCAGCTGCCGATAGGCGAAACCGTACTTCTCGGCGCACGCCTTGCGCCAATTCAGAATGCTGTCGTCAAATTTCCCCGGCGCCTGCAGACGATTCAAGGAGGGCTTCAGACCGCACATCGCAAGATCCAGGCTCCGCAGCCAGTCAAGATCCCCCGGCAGGTGGCTGACAATCCGCGCGCCATTCTGCCGTGGGTAGAGCGAGTAGACGTCAAAGCCCTTGACATTGGCCGTCGCATAGAAGTTGAATGTCGCGACCCCGTCTTTAAGAGTGTAGAACGTGCGCAGGAAGCAAAGATAGCCGCGCAATCCGCCCATTTTGCGTCACCCGTCACGGCGAGCATTGTCTCGCACAGGCGCATCCATGTGACCGTCGTGCAGGTTTCCTGCAGCGACCGGTAGGCAAAGGGCTGCTTGCGCGCGCCGTGAAACCACTGCTCGCAGCTTGCGCACCCCCCGGCCAGGTTGATCTCTTCGCGCAGGATGTCTTCAGCCGTCATTGTCGCCGCCGTGAGCAGTTCTTTTGCACGGAGGCTCTCCTTGCCCTCTTTCTCAAGAAGCGCCTGCGCGTAATCCACGATCCCCTGATAGCAGCTCATCATTTCGTATGCCTTGCTGCGAATGCAGCTCTTTCGGACATAGCTCCACGGCGTATTGACGTCATAATCGGGATCGTTGCGATCGGAAACGGAAACCCCCTTCAGCGCAAAATCAACCAAACGCGGCCCCTTATGAAACTCTCACTTCCTCCGTGCCTCCGTGGCTCCGTGTGAGATTCTCCGGACCAGCGCGTTCGGGCGAGGCTCACACGGAGCCACGGAGGCACGGAGTTCCGAGGCAAATTGGACGTATGCGCGAGGCCTGCGAACAGCATCGCGTCAGCGGCCATCAGATGGCCTCCTGGGGCTTGGCTAATAAGCGGGGGGGGTATTGGAATCGTGCGCGAACGCGCCCACGCGGCTTCTGCCGCGCCGTACGGAGGCCCTGCGCCCCACGCTCGCGAATCCCCTTCTCAACATTACGGCTGGAATGATACCAAATTTCGTTTCCCCACGCAACTGCGGCGGCCACACAGGCCAGGGCTTCAGCATGAAAAGAGGATCCTTTCATCGAGGAACAGACAGACGTCGTCCGCATCATTGGTCTGTCGCGCGCGGCCTGCACCATCGCGTCCCACCCCCAGCCCCAGTAGGTCGGCGACGCGCGGAACGCGCCGAGGCCGTCCACCTCGTAGGCCGCGCTCTGCGGCGCGACGTAGCCGAGCCAGCCGTCGACGAGGGCGTCGCCCGTCTCGAAGCGCGCGTCCTTCGCGTGCCGCGCCGCGAAGTCGGCGAAGACGCGATCGACGCGCGCGGCGGACAGGTCCTCGTCCGCCGCCCGGTCGAACGCCCACCAGAAGAGGTGGCTGTCGCCCGGCTCGGACGCCACCAAGTCAAAGCGGAAACGCCCCCTCTCGGCGTCATGCGGCGTGGCGAAGTCATGTGCCGGACGGGCGTTCAACGGAAAGTCGACGGGGCGCGGCCGAGCCGACCTCCAGCGGAATCGCGACGACCGTGACGCGGCGGAAGGCCACGTTGCGGTCGAGGACGAGCTCGTGGCGCAGCGTCACGCCGTCGAGCGTGCAGACGCTGCGGTAGCCGAACGGGTAGTGCACCGTGTCCGCGAACGTCAGCCGGTAGGGTCTGTCCCCGACCAGCGCATACGGCGTGAACTGGTGCATCCAGACGCAGTTCTCGAATGCGGACGAGAACATTTTCTGCCGCGTGAACGGCTGGCGGCCGACGTAGTTCAGCTCGAAGAGGCCCGCAATGTCCGAGACCTTCGCCGAGATGCGCCCCGACTGGTAGAACCCGCGCCGCACGCCGAACCCCTCCCGTGCGTACGGCAGTCCGTCCGCGTCAAACCCGTCGATCGCCCCGCACGCGGCAAGGGACACGGCACCTCCCAAAAGAATTCCGATACGTGTTCTCATTTTCATTTTCTTCTCGTTTGTCCTACAGAAAGCATTCAATAAAGGAACCCGAATAGCCACAGCGGAATCTTGTTGCCAAATCCGACCTCGACTCCGTCGTTGACGACAAAGCTGTCCGGCACATCCCGAATCTGGTCAAAGCCCTTCCCCTTTCCGCCCACCTCGAAGAGATACCGGTCATCGACCCGAAAATCGCCCGCTGGGGGACAGGACACCTGATGACCTGCCGCGCGAAGCTGATTGAGGAAGTACGTCTCACGGACCGCACCCGCCTGTGGGGCACCCTCCAGCGCATACATGAGGTTGGTGTCCCCCAAGAATATCTTCTCTGGTCTGGAGAGGTTCTTGAGCTTGTCCGCTCCCGTCGAGAGCGACGCCACCAATTCCGCACGCTCCAGTGCGCCAAACATCTTCAATCCCAAGTTTCGGTTTGTCTCCAGCTCCCGGTACAGCGCCGACATGTTCGGCTGCTGTGGGCAGCTGGACGCCAAGACCATCAGCATCCGCTTCGTCTTTCGGATCGTTGCGACCGTCACGTCCTCGACGGCGGGGAAGTCCACGTCCAGCACCGTGTTGACGATCGCGACAAGCCGCTCCGCGAACTGCGCGGAAACGTCATTGAACAGCGGATAGTACCCCGAGACCAGGTATTTCTCGAAGAGCGGCAGTATCTTCACCTGTGCGCAAATGTCCCCGGCCATCTTGCGGTGTGACACGAGAATGTCCTCCAGACGAACCGCATCTGTCTCCAAGACCGACGTGAACGACAGAAACTCGCGAAACGACAGACCCTTCAGGTTGTAGACGGCCTGTCGCCGAGACAAGTCCGCGCTCCCCTTGCTCAGCTTGAGTATCGAAGAGCCGCTGTAAACCACATTCAGCTGCGGATAGAAGTCGGCGATCGTCTTGATGACCCTTGACCACTCCGGCAGATGATGGACCTCATCGATGAACAGGTGCGTGTAGCCATGCGAATTGAAGTAGTCGACGGCCTCCATGATGTCGTGCGACGAAAACCAGATGTGGTCAGCCGCAAGATAGACCGCACGTTCGCTCTGCGCGCCAAACGTCTCGCGGATATGCTGAAGGATCAGCGTCGTCTTGCCCGTCCCCTTGGGCCCCTTGATGCAGATGAGGCGATCCCTCCAGTCTATCCTGGCCTGCAAGTATCGACGAAACCTCATCGACACCGATGAAACAAGACGCGCCGAAGAGTCCAAGAGCGTTCTTATGTTCGTATCTGCATCTTCCATATCGTCTCAAATGTTAGTATTTACGAATACTAAACGAAATCGTTATTTAGTATCTTTAGATACGCATAGTATATCATATTTATTGTGCGCCCTGCGTTCCTCACCCACATTCCTCAATTTCAGTCACTCGAACGGGGCCTGTCCCCACGGCCCCAGGCAAGATCCAGCCCGCCCCCGGCTTTGGACGCCTCGCGCGTCAGCGCATAGCGGTGCGGACGCGGCGAACGACAGCGCGACCGCGAGAAGCGCGTGACAGCGGATGCGTAGACCATTCCCAAGTTTCATGGCGCGTATTCTATCACACCGCACATCGCGAAAGCAATCCTCATTTTGACAAAAGTTGCGCTTTTTGACAACGCCAGGACGCTGCGCGCAACCGCGAAACGACGCAAAAACCGCAACAGCCTTTGCTTATCCTAAAAATCGCAGTTGAAGTTCACCCGAATCTTTGTAAGCGCACACGGAGGAACGGAGACACGGAGTTTCTCCAAGACATCACACGTCGTGGCGCAGTGCGCGCTTTCACCCGTCGGGTGAACAGGCAGGCCCGCAGACGGGACGAGTCAGTTGCTCAATTCGGCTTGAAATCAGCTCTTTTATCCGCGTCTCCGTGCCTCCGTGTGAGACGTTCGATTTTCAACTGCTTTTTCCGCATTGAATTCTTCACGGCGAGACTGTATCACCCGAACTGTATCACTCATGTCTGACCCTTATTCCGGCCGCATTTCGCAATGAAGCGATGTCTGCCAATCACTCCCACCCTCGGATGTGTACAACCGCGTGGTGTCGTTCTGAAATCCGCCAGCATCTCCGCCGTAAGTTCAGCGGGGAATGTTGAATTTCCGTTCTGATGGTTCTGCATCGTCATTTCTTCATCTTTCCTTTTTGGCTATATGAATTTCGTTTACAAGCTGGCGTTGGCCTTTCGGCTTTCGTTTAGGGGTTGATCCTCCTGCGGTAGAGTTTCGCAGGGGCGTGGGCGCGACCTCCGAGGTCTTCCCACTCGCCCTCGCACACTTCCACAAGCGGCTCCTTCGTCGCCGTGAGCTGGCGACGGAAGCTCGGGATGTTGGCCGCGCTGACGGAGGAGCGCGTGAGGTACTGATAGACGTCGATGTAGTTGGAAAGCGTGAACTTCTCCGGCAGGAAGAAGAACACGAGCTTCTTCGTGTCGAACGAGAGCATCCGCAGGAACGCCTGCGCGATGATCTGGGCATGGTCGAACGCGAGCGGATTGTCCGCGACCGACAGGACCGTGCCGCCGCCGAGATCCTCCTCGCGATAGGTGCCGGACAGGCAGAACGCCGGCTTCCCGTCCTCGTAGAACGGGAGATAGAACCGTCCATGCCTGATGGTCGGCGACTTGAGGAGAAGCCACCTTGCCACCGCCGCATCGTCGCCGCCCTTGACATGGCAGCCCTGACCGCGCTTGTGGACGGAGACGAAGGCATTCGAGATGATCCACGCCCGCATGTCGCGGTCCGGCTTCGAGAACACGCCGACGGGAATGAGGCGGTCGGCCTCCAGGGCGGTCTCCTCGCGGAGTTCGCGCCGCGCCCCCGCGTCCACGGTCTCCGTCGGACGGATGAATCCGCCCGGCAGCGCCCAGCATCCCGCGAACGGCCATTGCCCGCGCCTGATGAACAGCACCTCAAGGGCGAATTCCGGGTTCTCCCGCCATTTCCCCTTGCCGAGTTCGCTGTAGGCCGGACGCACGGCGACGATGTCCGCCGTGACGCTCGGCTTCGGGTACTTGCCGAGCGTCTTGCGGTACGCCTCGATCCTCGCCACGTCCTCTTGTGTCTGCGTCATGATGGATTTGCCTTATTTGGGTTGACGCCGCATATTATATCGTATTGCTCATTTAGCCACAAGGGGGTGTTTCAAGATTTTCCTCCCCCGTATGCGATTCGCGGGGACGCAATAAAATAAGGGCGCGTTGCGACGTTTTCCTGCGTGGAGGTGCTGGCGTATTGCTTCATGAGCAACCACTTCCACATCCTCGTCTACGTGCCGGATCCCCGCGAGCTGTCGGACGACGAGCTCCTGGCCCGCATCCGCGCGCTTTACTCCGGGACGGCCCGAGACGTCCGGCCGAACTGCGCGCGGCTCTCGGAATCGCCAGCGCGAACTTCTTCACGGCCCGCTACCTGACGCCGCTTGCGAAGTCGGGCTACATCGCGGTTGCAGGAGGCGAGAAGAATCGCTATCTGCCCGGCAAGCAGTACAGGATTCTGCGCAAGGGAAAGGTGGTGGTCCGTGCCTAACCCCACCACTTTTACCCCACCATTAGTGTCTGACCCAAGGACCCTCAGTTTGAATTATCGCTTCAAACGCAAGAGCTTAACCCCGTAGCACGGCCAGTCGCCGGGAATCGCGACGATTCCCTCCGCCCAGGTGAAAGCGGCCGCGCGCCACGCGCCGTGATCGTCCATCACTTCAACCGACGAAGGACGGACGCGGCGGCGCAGCAGCGCTTCGCGTTCGGGATCGCAGTTGAGATTCTGCAGAAGAACAAGATCCGAGCCGTCTGCGGCGCGCCGTTCGAGCGCAAGCACGTTCTGCGCGTTCATGCAGATATTGTCCACTGCCTCGCCGGCGAGCGAATCGAGTACGTCGTTCACGAAACGCTGACGGCCTTCCGAATACAGATAACTGACCCCCATTCCCAGATGATACGACATGGCCGCGACCGTGCCGCCGAGCCGGTTGCGGTAGAGAATGCAGGCCGGTGCAACGCGCTCGAAATCCTTCACATAGGAACTCTCGCGCCAGATGATCGAGCTTAAGGTTTTCGCGCCCGGCAATGCGCGCAGTATCGGCGGCGACATGCGCTTGGGGAGAGAAAGAAAATCACCGGACATTTCGCTGCGCTCGCCGGTGAAAAGCGGTGGCGTTTCGACAATCTCCGCGCCGACCAGAGCCGAGAAGCCGCGTTCGACGAGAGCCCGGAGCGCCAGACCGTCGACGATTACCCGATGCGAAAGAATCTTGCGGATATCGCCGTCGCTGAGATGAGCGAGCGCTTCTTTGCCGCCGAGCGCATAAATTCCGTCGCGGCCGAAATCCTGCGTCATCGTGAAAGGGATGCCGTACCAACTGAAAATATGCTGCGCCCAGCCGTCGGGCGCGAACGAATCATAGTTTCCCTCACCGCACGCGGCATTGAAAGCCGGATAGTCGCAAGTGCAGGGAATGAGAACTCCGGCGGGGGTCGAAGCGTTCACCGCCGCTGACACGGCCGGGTAGAAACCGCGATGACGCGCGAGAATATCGGTGTAATGACGCGAAACCGGATATTGCCCTTTATGCGCGTTTACGAGCCACATCTTGGCGCCTTTGAGTCCAAGAAACGCGCCGGTCGCAAGCTTGGCGTGGAAAGCGACAGATGATTTCGACCACAGATTGTGCGGCCAGGTATCGGACTCGTCCAGCAGCAGCGCCCCGCAGCCGCGCAAGCGTTCGAAGCCCGACATCGTGCGCATCACAAGACCGCCCAGATCGCTTTTCGCCGCACTTTCGTAATAGCATCCGTTCGCCAGCCTGAGCCATGCGGTATGCGACGGCCCGGCCATCGCGAAGGCATTGTCGGCGATATACCGCCGCGCCCATGCCCAGCCCGGCTCGCAAACGCCGGATGGAATTCCCGGATCGACGCTGTCTATCCCTTCGCGGATGAGCGCGCAGACTCCGGCGACGGTGTCGCGCTGCATCTCGACGAACGCCGTATGTTCGGCGCTGCGCCAGTCGACCGACATCAACAGCGAGCGCATTTCATCGCCGGTGAGATTCCGCCCCGTGCGGCGGTTGTACTCGGCGACGTGCAACGGACAAGTGCATTCCGCCAGCGGCGAAAAGGCGCGCACGTCGTCGTCGCTTAAGATGAGCGACGGAGCGCAGGCGGCGAGCTTGCGCGCCGTCTCGCGTATGTAGTCGCGATAGCCGGGATCAAGCGGGCAGTAGCGCGTCACCGTCCCCTTCACATTGACCGCGCGCTGCCAGCTCTCGCATTCCTTTTCGGCGAGATCCTGCGTCCAGTGTCCAATGATCGCCTGCAGGAGAATCGCCGGTTTGACTTTGGTGGCCTTAAGAAGCTCCGCCCATTTCCGGTAGCTCGCGACCGCCGCGTCGACGGTTTTCATCGCCGGTTTTCCCTGCGGATACAGCGTCATCGAATAGAGGCAGTACGGATTTCCGGTCCGCTCGGCGAACTCGGAGGCGTCCGCGGCGGCGAGCGCTTCTCCGCCCGGACGGCACGGAATTATGTTGAGCATGGTGAATGAATCGGAGCGTATGACCTCGCGCTCGGCATACTTTGTTCGAACGCAATTCCCATCAGCCTGCACCGACGCGGCGGCCAGAACCGCGACGATCGCGGCGATCTTAATTTTCATGATTCATCCTTTCTCAAAATCTACTTGCGCCTTCCAGTAGCCAACGCAATACTCGTTGTGTAGCATAGTCAGGCAAGTACTTTCTTGTGATTGGTTGGTAGTATAGCAGTTTTCAGTTAGGCCTGTAAAGCGGGGCTTTCGAGGGTCAGCCCCTAATGGTGGGGGCCGGGTGGTGGGGTTGTGTGAAATTATGGTGTAATGTACGCCATGAGGCCGTTGCGCAACTTCAAGACCAACCAGTGCTGCCATCTGATCAGACGCATTGCCAATCGCGCGTTCTTCCTGAATGACGAGGGGAAGACGCGCTTCGTCGAACGGCTTTGGCGCGTTGCGACGTTTTCCTGCGTGGAGGTGCTGGCGTATTGCTTCATGAGCAACCACTTCCACATCCTCGTCTACGTGTCGGATCCCCGCGAGCTATCGGACAACGAGCTCCTGGCCTGCATCCGCGCGCTTTACTCCGCCCCTTGCCGTGGGGGAAAGTCCGTGAGATGCACGAGAAGTCAATTCACCATTAGGTTCTCGGAGTCCTCTCGGAGTCCTTCCTCGGAACCGCGGCGTCGCGCTAGGGTCTCCCGGCCGCGGCGGCGGCGCGACGAAGCACGCGTTCGTGCACCGCCCTTAGCGCGGCGGGATCGAACTTGAGCACCTTGCGGTCGTAGGTCAGCAGGCCGTTGATCTCGATCTCCACGTCCGTAGTCTGCGTATAGACGGCGCCGCCGAGTCCCTTCTCCGCCAGCGCTCCCACCTCATCCATGAGTTTGGCGTACGTCTGCGCGAGACCTCCGCGCGTTTTGGTGTCTTCGATGCCGCCATAGCCCCAATTCTCCTTGGCTTCGCGCCAAAGGTGGCCCGTGACGGGATGTCCCAGGCCGCCGAACTCGCCGAGGAAGGAGATGCGGCGGTCGTTGACGGGGAACATGGTGGGGCCGCGGTAGAGATGGTAATCCACCGTGTCGGCCGCTTCGCACTCCCCGGCGGGCTTGTGCGCCGTCTTCACGCGCTTGTTCCAGCCGAACGGCAGCAGTTCGCCGCCTTCCCAGTCCCAGCAGCCGGAAGGTCCGTTCACGAGGCGCGTGGCGTCGTACCGGCGCGTGAAGTCGAGCATCGCGTGCGTGAGGAACTCGCCCGGCTGGCTCCATCCCTCGTTGTACGGGTTCCACATCACGATGGCGGGCGAATTGAAAAGCAGGTCCATCATGCCCTTCATCTCGGCGCGCTGTAGCTGGTAGCGCTTCACCGTGTCCGCCAGGATCGGATCCTTCCAACTGTCGGTGCCGCTGGGCAGATCCTGGATGAGCAGAAGGCCCAGCTTGTCGCACAGGTAGTAGTAGCGGCGCGGCTCCACCTTGATGTGCTTGCGCATCATGTTGTAGCCGCAATCCTTGAGCGTCTGGATGTCGAACGCCATCGCCTCTTCCGATGGCGGCGTGAGCAGGCCGTCCGGCCACCAGCCCTGGTCGAGCGTGCCGAGCAGGAAGACGGGCTTGTTGTTGAGGAAGAAGCGCAGCACGCCGTTCGCATCCTTGCGCTTCTCGAACTTGCGCATGCCGAAATACCCCTTCACCACGTCCTCGCCGTAGGTGGCGGTGAACGAGTAGAGCTGAGGGTTCTCCGGCGTCCAGCACGTGAAGTTATTCGGCAGGTCGGTCGTCACCTTCACCTCGCCGGCGCCCTCGACCTTGTCGAATTCGAAGCGCACCGTGCCCTTGTCGATGTCCGTGTAGACCTTGTAAGAACGGATGTGCTGCTCGGGTACCGTCTCCATCCACACGCTGCCGATGATGCCGCTCGAACGCGTATAGAAGCAACCTTGCGGCACGAGGCTCTGCTTGCCGCGCGAGTTGATGAAATCGTCCGTGGGATCCCACACGCAGACGGTCAGTTCGTTCGCGCCGGGCTTGACGTAATCGGTGATGTCGAGGGTGAACGGCAGCTGCCCGCCTTCGTGCGGCACGTCCGTCACCTCGCGGTGTCCGACGAACACCATCGCGCGGAAATCGACGGCCTCGAAATGGAGCAGGATGCGCTTGCCGGGCGCCGGTGCGCAGTCGATCGTGCGCGTATACCAGAGGAATTCGTCCGGCTCGAGCTTGCGCTCCACGCCGGAAAGCGCCGATTCGATCGCGAACGGCACGCGGATCTTGCCCGCCCACGCCTCGGGGCGGCCGGGAGTATTAGTGACGCTGGTGACCTGCCAGTCCCAGTCGCCGTTGAGACACGTCCAGCTGTCGCGCACCATCTGCGGCCGCGGATAGTCGCGCCAGCAGTTCTCGCTCGTCACCTTTTCGCCCCACGGCGTCATCAGCGGCGCGGCGGACAGTGCCATGCTTCCCCAGACGACTGCGAATGTCATTGCATGCTTGCCCATCTTCGACTCGTTCCTTTCCTCATGTCCGATTCTGCCCGGAAGCCCCTCCCCGGGCGTGAAACACCCTATTTTCTAGCCAGGCGCATCAGGTCGATGTCGGGGGCGTAGGCCCGGTCGTTGAAGAGGCGAACCTGATGAATGCCCTTGTCGAGCCTGATGGTGATCTCCGACGACTTCCTGCCGTTGCCGTTCGTCACGATCTCGACGGGCGCCGCGTCGTCGACCTGCACCGAGAAGGCGCGTTCACCATATGCCCAGTAGTCGAAGACCAGCCGGTAGTCGCCCGCCTGCGAGACGTTGACGTTTTTCCAGACAAGGTCGTTGCCGGGCGCGTTGCCGAGATATTTCACGACGGCTTCGCCCGAAGCGCCCTCTTGCCTGCCGACATACGCCCCGCGGCGCTTGATGTCGTCGAACTTGGGCAGAAAGGCGGTCTCCGCCTCGTAAATCGCGCGATCCAAGCGCCTCTCCGCGTCCAAACGGTAGAACTTCGATGAGTGCGGCCGGAGCGTGACGGTGGTTTTGCCGCTGAACGGGCCGTAGTCCGCAGCTTCCACGAGATCGAATGCCTCGATCTTGCCGTCCAAATCGAGTGCCGCGCTGTCGACTTCCACATCGAGAACGCTGTCGCTCGAATTGTAAATCGCCACATAGCGCGACTTGCTGTGAAGTTCATCCGCGTCCTTCACTAAAACATAGGCATCCCCTTGTTTGCTCGCGACATAAGCCTGCAGACCAAGATCATTCTGATTCATTCCGATTAAATACGGATTGGTAACAAGCTTCAGCGTAGTGGCCGGAATGACTCTGACATCGCTGCCGAGCAACAACGGCGAGGACATGATACACCACATTCCGAAATGCGATATTTCTTCATCTTGAGTGATGCCAATATCGCCTTTATGAAGGTTTTCGCTCTTAATCACCCCGGCCAACTGTCCTGTCTCAAGCATATCCATATCGTTGTAATGCCCAAGCGTAGCGTAGGCGCTCAAATAGAGATTCTTGGCGATTATATCTCTTATTGACTTCCATGAAGCGCGGATGTCGCCTGTCGTGCGCCAGGACTCGGCGATATCCGCCGCCCAGACGCCGGGAAACGCCCAGCGGCAGATATTGAAACGGACCTTTTTCCCGGTCGCTCTAATCGCGTTGGCGATTTCGGTATAACGCTTCCGCTCATCCAGCTTCTGCGCCCCCGCTCCGCAATAATCGACCTTGATGAAATCGAAACCGAGCTCGTTGAAGAAAAACTCGCAATCCTCCCTGTCATGTCCGTAAAGCCCGGAACCAGTCCCCCAATGATCGCCGCCATACATGCTGCCGCAGGTGTTGGCCCCGGCATCGGAATATATTCCGGCCTTCAGGCCAAGGGCATGAATTCCATCTACCGTTCCTTTCAGGCCATTGGGGAAACGCTCAGGATGGATTCTCAGCTTCCCATCCGCCCCGTGCCCGGCGAAGAACCCGTCGTCGATATTGACATAGTTATACCCGGCCGCCTGCAACCCGTTGGTGTGCATCGCCTGGGCTACGCTCATGACGATAGGCTCCGTGACATTGAAGACCATGGTATTCCAGCTGGACCATCCCATCAACGGGCGCTTCTCATCATCCGAAGGCGTGATTTTCGCCTGGTTAAGCAATCGCGAAGCCCGCCTGGCCAGGACGATTTTGTCTTCGCCGTCAAGCCGGCTGAGGTTGACATACACACTCTTGCGGTCATCGGCAACCCTTATACGCTTTGGGCATTTCGGGCATGAAGCAAATTTTACGCGCGGATCTTCATTGAAGACTTCATCAGCGACGCCGCTTGCATACGTCACTGCCGCCATGGCAATGCAGGCTGTAGCTATAATCATATTTGTGCTCGCTAGTTTCATTTCAGAACGGTTCTTCCTCACGGCCGGATCGACAAATGCGCAATGTACCCGTCAAACCCGGCGCCTCCAAGAAAAACCGTATTCGGACCATACGCGCGGAACGGCGAGCAAACACCCCTCGCCACTTCACGACCGTCAAAGGACAGCTTCAATTCAGTTAGATCGTACTCCAACCGGACACTTGTCCATCTCCCGGCCACGAGCGGGACGGACGATGCAATCTTCGCAACCTTGGCCGGCTTGACATCCCAGACGCCATTGCTGCCGACGCCACTCCAAGTCGCCTCAAGGGTGCCATTGCCCAACATTCGCAACGTAAATGCCGTCCCATAGCCAACTCGCCGGATAACCGGCGCCTCGCTCAACTTCATCGGCGCAATATCAAACTTGATTACGGCAGTATCCTGCGGCCACATCATCAGCGGCAGTTTTACCGTGTCTTTCGTTTCTCCTAACCGCAACCCGCAACGACCGTCCGGTCCACTGCCAAACGACGCCTCATCCGCGAACACCCAACGGTCGGAGACTATGCTTCGCCCGTCTTTCTCCAATGGCCAGAGCTCCCGGCGAAGAACCGCATCGGACATCACGCGCTCAAGCCGCCTCGTGCCGCGGATCGGCATTTTATCTTCAGGTGTTAGATATTCGCGATAGACGACCTTTGGCGCAATCACCGGCAGTCCTTCAGCCCCGGCATAAGTCTCCATGGTTACGGATGTTTCGAGCAGTGGACGATTGCGCAACTTGGGCTTTGGATTGAACGGGCGCACTCGCGGCGTCTCGCTGACGCGACCATCCGCCAACTCGAACCGTACATAAAACGTATCGGACGGAACCGGCGAACGGTCGAAAAGATCCAACGATAGAGTTCCTTGCGTCAAATCCAGCGTCGGCAGTTCGCGCAATGTGCAGTCGGGAAAGACCTGCGCCGCCAGTCGCCCGTTCCGCAACGCGATCTTGCGCATCTTCGCCAGTTCCCCCAGCCGGATGCGGCGAACGCCGTCGACATCCGAAGTGAAAACAACTTCCGTCTCCGGCGTCCCCTCAAGCCACACGGCTATCGCGTCGGAATTCAAGGCTGACGGACTGCAGACGACCTTATGTTCGTCCCAGTCAAAACCATCGTATCCCTTTTGCTGTCCGCGACGGGTGGCGGCAATGACGCGTCCGCCGGGAACTGCAAGCTCAAAGCGGCAAGCGCCCCGCAACAATAGCGGAAGTCCCGCAAAGCCCGCATTCTGCGCTTGCGAGCGAAACTGTCCGCACGGGCGGTCATTGCGATAGAGGATCGCGCGGCTCACGGATGCCGGCGCGGAAAACGACAGCTGCGCCCGAATGCCGCCCGGACGGCCGGCAACCGAGAACGTATTTTTCACCTCGGCCATGCTGTCGAATGTCGCGTGGACCGTAATCTGATTTTCTATCCACGGCGTGCGGAACGCGAGCGCGGGGAATGTACCCTGCCGCGAAGATGATGGAGTCTTCATCGAAAAGACGGGGATCAACTCTGAATTGCACAGCAAATCGGCAGATGGCACGAGCCATTCAACGCGCTCCCATTCGCGCAACAGTTTCTTTTCGGGCAGAGACACAACCGTCTTGCCGTCGTCGCCAACCAATCTTCCGCAGACCACCGCCGGTCCCTTTTCCTTCGCAGGCAATCGCACAGCTTCAATGCGAACAAGCGTGCCGGGCAACTCCTCCCGGTGATAGGCGAACGACACGTCAATCTTCTTCGCCGACGGCGGCAGACGCTTGAAAGCATCGGCAGCCGCACGCACCAACTGACGATTGCCGGGCGTGGAAGCCATCGGTTGAAGTGTTGTCTCGACATTGTCATTCCATGAGGTGAAGTGTAGCCATTGTCCAGCCTTCAATGCGGAATTGAAGTCGCGCAAGAACTTGCCGTGACCCTCGAAGGGCCGATAGTCGGCATTGTGCCCCTTCAGCCAAGACCCGATGTAACCAGGATGAATGCAAGGCATAAAGAGCTTGCCATGAGCCGCGCACCAATCGGCAACACCCTTGTTTTCTTCCTCGACCGATAGTGTTTCGCCGCCCGTGTAGGCAAAGGAATAGCAACAATCGAACACCTCGCTATACTTTTCAAGCATCCTGGGAGTCAAAACGCCGCAGCTCGGCTTGACATTGCCGACGAGGTAAATCGGATATCCTGCCTTCGCGCAGCCGTCCAGCATCGCCTTCCATTCTTCTGGCGTCCATTCATGATAGGTGTAGGTGGCGATTACATACTTGCCGTCAATTCTTGGGTAGTTCGGATGATCGCCAAACTTTTTCATCATCCACACAATCTGGTCGACTTGGTTGGAGACGTCAGTCTTCGCGTCCAGACAAGGCGCGACCATGAATCCGGTGCCTTCGGCCGCCTTGAGCAGCGCCTCGACATTGAAAAAATATCCTGGCCGCCATTTCCGCATCACAATCACGTCCACGAAGAACCCGTCCAGCCCCATGTCGAGCGCACGCCGCACTTCGTCCTTGAAAGCCGCCGCGCCGCCGCGTTCGTGCATCGGGAACTCGTAGTGATCGGCCGGCGGCAGAGATACTTCCGTCGGCACGGTCCATCCCACGTAATGAGCCCAGGCGAGGCGACGCGCGGTGAGCTCCGTTCCGCTGACCGTCGTCGCCGCCAAAACCGCCAGAAACAGCAATCGTAATCTCATCTTCATTTCAATGGAACCATTACGCGGAAGCCCCAGCCGGGCGCGGAGGTCCATTGCCTTCGATCATCGCTCGTGCCGCTCATGTAGCTGGCGAAACAAATATTATCGGCAGTGGTATTAAATGCTCCGCCAACCAATGCCTGGCGTCCGCCAGACGAACCTGTCGCCCAGTCTACACTGCCGACCATTGGCGCTACTTGATCGGTAATGTACTTGGTGCGGACGGCCGATTCGCGCGTCCGTTCCCAGACGTTGCCGAACATATCATAGAGTCCCCAGGCGTTCGGCTTCTTCAAACCGACAGGCTGCAATTTGCCTTGAGAATTTCCCGCGTGCCAAGCGATGTCGTCCACGTCATAGCCCTCGTAGACGCGATCCTCTCCGCTCCCGGCGCGCGCGGCAAACTCCCACTCGGCCAACGTGGGCAGATGCGCGCGGTCGTATCCCGTGGCGCTGCGCACGGCATACATCATCGAATGGTAGCCCACGGTGAAGTCGTTGATGTCTTTCCCGTAGTTATAGTCGGGCCCGGCACACTCCGCACTCACATTGTCCACCGGACAAAGTAAGGCATCCGCACCGTTGTCCACATTGTAGGATGCCATATTCGCCGGGAATTTCTTCCGGCATTCATCGGTGGCGAAATGGCGCAGGTTGGCGAACTGTCCCTGCGTGACCGGAAACACGCCCAGCCAGTAATCGTTGGTCAGCGTCACATTGTGCGGATAGTTTGCGTCATTGTATTTGTAGCCCCATTTCGACGCTATACCCATGCGGAACGTCACATTCGCCGCCTTGATTAAGCGAAAGAGCATCATGTCGGTGCGGTAGATGCGGTCGCCGATTCCACCGGGCAGCTGCTCTTCGCTCGGATAGTAGAACTTGGCCTTCGTACCGGTGATGTCGACCGCCACGTAATCTGGCGGCGCGTCGAGCGAATATGCCGTCACCCGCGCTGTCACCGTGCCGGCAACGATCTTCGTCCCCTCGGGCCATGTCCGGTCGGGACGCCACCAGATTCTCCTTTCCGTTCCTGCGTCGACCTGGCGGTTCACCGCGCCTGCCATCGATCTCATGTTCGACCAGCCGATGGATACTCCGTTGGTAAGGATTTCCGCGATGACAATGCCCTCGGCGTCGAGATCGTAGGAGATCGTCACCTCCTGGCTCGCGTCATCCTGCACAACCGTTACATTGCTGACTGAAGGCGTCGCAGCCATCGCTACCGTTGCCGCAAGTGAAAACAATGCCCAGAATACAATTTGCTTCATACCCGATTCTCCTTGCTTTTATTTGTCAGTTCTCATTCGGAATCATAATCATCAACCGGACGCCCTCAGCCTCACAACCAGCGCCTCCGCCATCCTCCTGCTTTCCGCCACCAGAATGCCGTGCCGCCGAATGCACGTTTTCGGCCCCTTCGTTGAACGCGCCGCCGCGCGAAACAAGCGACCATCCCCAGGAATAGGTCGCCGGATCCGTCTGATCCGTCGATGGCAAAGTAGCGCAACCGTGATTCCACGTATCGCGACAGACTTCCCAGACATTGCCAATCATGTCATAGAGCCCCCAGGCGTTCGGCTTCTTCAAGCCGACCGGATGCAGCCTTCCTTGGGAATTGCCGCTGTGCCAGGCGATTTCATCGAGCTCCGCCCCTTCGACATTCAGCATATCGCCACTACCGGCGCGACAAGCATACTCCCACTCCGCTTCAGTTGGAATATGGGCCTTGGACGTAGCACCTGTCGCGTCTTCAGTCCCGATCTGGATAAACCTGAAAGCGTTCACCAGCGACATGCCTTCGACTTTGTAGGGCGCGGCGCTGTCAATGCTGTACTTGTTGATGAGCTTGTGTTTGCTCATGTAATCGACGGGGCAGACATCCCAATCGTCGCCATCATCGCAAGTATAAGAAGAGCCTGTGTTGTCGCCCTTGCCCGCCAAATATTTCTGATTGTAATTGTACTGGCATCTGCCAATCGAAAGATACTGCCGCTGCGTGAGCGGATAGACGGCCATGTAGTAATCGTACGTGAACGTCACCCGGTGGCGCGTCGCGCCGGACGCGCCGGTCTCATCCCCCATATACCACGTCACGCCCTTGGCGGGAATGCGCACGAAAACCATTTTTGTGGTCTTGTACAACTTGTCCTGGACTCCGCCCGGCAGGTTCGCGAGCGACGTGTAATAGCGCTGTCCCATGTTGATGTCATGAATGCAGAGGTCCTGCACGAAGACCGGCGGCGGATTGGCGGCCGTCCACGCCTGCACGGTAACCTTCGCATCCGCCACCGTGGCAGCCGAGATGAGGTCCGGTCGCCAGCAGAACGTCTTGCCCGTCCCGGCCGTCATGCGCTTGTGCACATCGCCCGACATCCGCCAACAGGCCGGCCCGGTCACAATCTGCCCCTCCACCTCAAACTCGGCGGTCACGATCGCATCCTCGGAAAGATCGTAAGTCACCGTCACGTTGCGGTTCTCCGCATCAAAGGAGATGCCGACATTCGAAATCTGCGGCTCGGCAAAAACCGCAAATGACGCCGCGCCCGCCAACAGCACAACCAATCGATTCATATCCCCTATTCTCCTTTCCTTTTACTTCAACGGGATCATCAGCCGAATCCCGAAGCCAGGCTCTTTATAGTGCCAGTTGTGGGTCTGCCAGTCGGAGCCTGCCGCCCACGCCGCCGGACGGACTGCCGAAGCGGACGAATTGAAGGCGCCTCCGCACATAATTTGATAACTGCCGTGCGAATTGCTTCCGTAAAAAGGCGCGATTTGCTCCGTCGCATATTTCCCGCGCGCGGCGCTGTTCCGCGTCCGTTCGCAGACGTTGCCCAGCATATCATAGAGACCAAAGGCATTCGCCCGCTTCGTGCCGACAGGATGGAGCCTCCCGTCGGAGTTGTCGGCATACCAGGCCACTTCATCCAGAGCATAGCCGCCATAGACGGACGCATTATCACCGGCGCGGCACGCGAATTCCCACTCGGCTTGGGTTGGTATGTGCAACGCGCCGAACCCAGTCTTGCTGCGCGCGCAGGAAATCAGCCTTGAGGCTTCAACCTTGTTGTCTCCGATGGTCGAGTAGCCGCCGTAAGGGATTCCCGCCGCCGAACCGGACAAGTTGTCCACTGGCAGATTGTCGCCAAGCGTAGAGGACGGATTGTCCGCCGCGCTGCCGAGCAGCGTCGCATACTGGCCTTGAGTCAGCGGAAATATCGCCAGGTAAAAGTCGTTCGTCAGCGTCACGTAATGCACGCTTTGGGCATCCGCATAGCCGGCTTCCCAAGCCGGCGCCCCGGCACGATAGCGGGCGGTCGCCGCAGGAATCTTGCGAAAGACCATCTTCGTCGTGCGATACATGTCATTCGTCACGCCGCCCGGCAGCGCATCCTCCGAAGCGTAGTAGCGGTGCGCCTTCGCGCCGGTGAGATCTGCCACGAGATACGGCGCGGGCGACTCGACCGGCCACGCCGTGACACGCGCGACAATCGCGCCCGTAATCTTGCCGCCGTCCGGCCAAAACTTCCACGGTTTCCAGGTAATCGACCGGCCGTTGCCTCGGGCGACGAGCTTCGCCAGGTCGCCCTGCATACCCTGCAGGTGCGCACCGGACACCGCCACTCCGTTCGTCGCGAGCGATACGGTCACGACGGCATCCAGATCCAGGTCATACGTGATAGTGACAGGCCGGTTTTGCTCCTGTTTCAACTGAACGTTCGTTACCGTCGGGATTCCCGACGCCAATGCAACCGCTGCGAATCCAATCGTCAGCAAAGCGAGAAAAGTCTTCATTGCTTACAGCCCTCCGACATCGCATTACCAGATGGTGACTGTGAATCCAGGTCGCGCGAGACAATCGAAGATCGTAACGATATTGGACAGGCAGAACGACCATCCGCGCCCCTCGAACGGAGAGTCTTCCGTCGCCGCGCACAGACAGTCGAATGTGCCGCCAGCGCGTATATCGGCGCCGGATGAAGCACTGCTTGAGGCGGAACAGGAACGACCGATGTCCCCGGTTATGATGCAACTCGCCGCACGGACAGGAGTTGCGGCCATCAATGCCAGGCATCCGAGCAAAGCTAATTTCAGCATAGAGATTCCTTCCTTGTTTAGGGTTGCATGAGTTCAAGGGTAATTTTAATGAGTATATTGTAGAGTAGAGACCCACGCCTCGGCGTTGCCGCCGGTGCGACTTCCCCCTCATCAAACCGTACGTGCGGATTTCCCGCATACGGCTTTCCATCGAAAGCTTTTCCAGTTGCCATGGATTCTTCCCTTTC
>CAKTZA010000054.1 GCA_934635045.1 uncultured Kiritimatiellota bacterium
TCGACTGCGCGGCATGAGCCTTTGCGTTCTCTGCGGCTAAAACCCTTTGACTCTGCATAAATATCTCGTTGCACCCGGCTTGTTTGCGACACGCTCATGACCTGCTGCTCAACCTGTCCCAACTGAACAGCAGGGCTTTCATTTCCCGATGAACTATTCTCGTTCGTTCCCATACCCCGCCAACAGCAATTTCTGTGCCACCCACAAAATTGCTTCATTCCCCGCATCTCTTTGGTCAATCTTTTATCACCTGTGCATTATTTGATGCATAAACAGTCTCGCCACATCCGTCGAGGGCGTCGTCCCGTCGCCGGAGAACCTTGCGTGGGCGGAGGAGATGCGGGCGAAGGGACGAGAAAACCACGCCATCGCCACGCGGGAGCGCTGGGAGAAACGCCGCGCCAAGCGGAAATAGACCAATCCCGATCAAGCCCACATTGGCCGAGTGTGTTACTTGCACACTCGGCCATTTTTGCGTCATAAAAACTTCTCCCTTGCAAGGCGCAAGGGAGAAAATCGGGAGTGTGACGGGGGGTATGACCTCGTCACACCCCCTCTACCTCGTCACACTCTGGAGAAGTTTTTATGAAAGGCCGGATTGCGGAAACCCTTTGTATATTGGGGATTTTTCGGGAGTCGCAGGATGATAAAACAAAGGGGAGAAGCCAACTTCTCCCTTTCGGTATCGTGGATTGGTGGGCGGTGAGGGACTCGAACCCCCGACCTTGACCGTGTAAAGGTCCTGCTCTAACCAACTGAGCTAACCGCCCGAAATCAAGTCACTCGTTCCGCGTCTTGCGGATGACGCGCTGGGCCTTGCCCTCCGTGCGCGGTAGCGCACCGATCGGGAAGACGTCGCCCTTCGGAAGGAAGCCGAGGCGCTCGCGCAGGTGCTTGGCGACCTGATGCCCCGTCACGCCCGGCTCGGCCTCGACGTTGACCGTGACATCCGTCATGCCATGCCGCTCCTCGAGAATGATCTGGAACTCGTCCGCCACGCCGGGAATCTCCTTCAGGGCCTGCTCGACCTGGCGCGGGTAGAAGTTGACGCCCTTGACAATCAGCATGTCGTCCGTGCGGCCCGTGATGCGGTCGATTCGGAGCGACGTGCGCCCGCACGCGCATTTCTCGCGCGACACGATGCGCGTAATGTCGTGCGTACGGTAGCGGAGAATCGGCATCGCCTCGCGCGTCAGGGACGTGAAGACAATCTCGCCATACTCGCCGTCCGGCACGGGCGCGCCCGTCACCGGGTCGATGATCTCGGTGATGTACTGGTCTTCCCAGACGTGGAGGCCGCAGTGGCACCGGCAGTCCTGCCCCGTCGTGCCGATGCCGCCCGTCTCGGTCATGCCGTAGATGTCGAAGCACTCGATGCCGAGACGCGACTCGATGCGCCGCCGCGTCTCGTCCGAAAACGTCTCGGAGCCGAAGATGCCGACCTTGAGATACGGCAGGTCGCGCTCGCCTGCGGGACAGGCGTCCAGCTTCTCGATGAGGCGCGGCACGTAGGAGACGACCGAGACGAAGCCCTTCGTCCGAAAGTCCTTCATCAGCCGGATCTGCCGCTCGGTGTTGCCGGACGACGCCGGAATCGTGAAGAGCTGGGCCTTGCGCGCGCCGTGGTAGCAGCCGAAGCCGCCGTTGAAGAGGCCGAACGTCGGCATGATCTGCACGGCGTCGCCCTTCTCCAGCCCGGCCATCGCATAGCAGCGCGCCATGCACTCCGCCCACTGCAAAAGGTCATTCTTCGTGTAGGCCATGACGACCGGCGTGCCCGTCGAGCCGGACGACATGTGGAACTCCATCAGGTCGCGGCGGTCGACGCAGTTCATCTTCAGCGGATACGCCTCGCGGAAGTCCTCCTTCGTGAGGAACGGCAGCTTCGCGAGGTCGTCCAGCGACTTCACGTCCGCCGGATCGGCCACGCCGCCCCGCTTCAGCCGGTCGCGGTAGAACGAATTCGCCCAGACGCGGTTCAGGGACTTCTGAAGCCCCTCGAACTGGAGTTTCGCATATTCGTCGCGCGAGAGCGTTTCCGCCGTTCTGTTCCACATCGCCATCTTTCAGATCCTCGGTTTTCGGACATTATACCAAAATCTCCGCGCCCCGGACAAAATGGCCGACGCTGGGGGTCACGGCGTACCCGTTGCGAGGACCTGCCCGTCGGCCAGCAGCCGCGCGCGCAGAGGCCCGTAGGGGAGATCCTGCACCGCACACCCGGCCTCGATCGCCTGCGCCGCCGCCGTGCCGGCGGCCTGGCCGAGCGCGAAGAAGACCGGCTCCATGCGAATCGACCCGAACGCCATGTGCGAGGCCGAGAGGCATACCGGGACGAGCAGGTTCGCGCACTCCCCGCGCTTCGGGACGATCGCCCCGTAGTCGATGCCGAACGGCCCCTTGCCGACGGGCACCTCGATGTCGCCCTCGTTCTTCACCCAGCCGTTCGCCGTCACGTAGCGGCGCACGTGGTGCGAATCCATCTGGTAGGCGGCCATCGCGACCGGACGCCCGGCGACCCTTTCCTTGCGGCAGTTGGCCTCCGTCATCACGTAGTCGCCGACGAGACGACGCGCCTCGCGCACGTAGAGCTGGCTCTGCCAGCCGTCGCCCAGCCCGTCCGCGAACTCGTCCCGGCACGTGCCCCAGCGCGCGACCTCGCGGCGAACCGCCTCCGGCACGCGCGGATGGTTCGCGAGCGTCCACATGAGGCCCCGCTGGTAGCGGAGGTGCGCCTTCAGGATCTCGGCGCGCGTGGCATAGTCCGCCTCGGGCCAGTTCCAGTTCTGCCCGATGAAGTCCGTCGAAAAGCCCCGGCAGTTGTTGGTGTCTGTCTTGCGGTTCGGCATCTTCGAGTTGATCCACGGCGGCACGCGCGTCTGCTCGCCCGCCTCGTAGTTGCGGAACAGCAGCTCGTAGTCGCGTTCGTCGTACCCATCCGGCTTCGCGAAGGGAATCCGGTTCTCCGGGACGTCCGTGAGGCACATCCGGAAGCAGTAGGCCTGCACGCGCCGGTCACCCGTGCCGTCCGCCTCGATCGCCCCCGCCTCAAGGCCGGGCAGGAGGCCCGACGCCTTGTCGCCCTTGACGACATACGGATCCACGCCGTCGACGAAGTTGTGGTGCCGCGCGTTCGCGACCTGCGTGCCGCTCAGCGTCTCGCCGTACGTCGCGTTGCTCTCGCGCCCGACGGCATACGACACGCCCGCCGCCGCGAGGAGGTCGCCCTCGTAGGTCGCGTCGACGAACATCTTGCCGCGGAAGACGCGCCCCGAGAGCGTGCGGAACGAGACGATGCGCCCGTCCGCGACGGACACGCCGCCCTTCGCGCGATCCAGATACTCGCCGCGCACGATCTTCAGGCCGTACTCCTTCTCCCAGCGTTCGAGAATCCGCAGGGCCGCCGACGGCTCGAACGTCCACATCGACTCGTCGCCGTGCGTCCCGGCGCACTGTCCGTCCGGCAGGTAGTCGGCCCGCTTCTGCCACTTCCAGCTGTCCGGCGCGCGGTAGTGGGCGGCGACGTCGCGGTAGAACTGGCGCGCGAGGCCGCCGAACGCGGACTTGTTGCCGATGTCGGTCTGGCCGAGCCCGCCCGTCGTGAGGCCGCCGATGCGCGTCTCCGGGCAGACGATGACCACGGACTTGCCGAGCCGCTGCGCCGAGATCGCCGCCGTCAGCGCGGCGGGCGAACTGCCGTAGACGACAAGGTCATGAGTCTCTGCGGAAGACGCGCCGAAGACGGCGGCGCTCGGCAGGGCAACGGCTGCGCACAGGCACAGTCCGATCAAGCGATTCAGGGTTGACGACATATTATGGATTTTCCTTTCTGATTTTAGCACCGATAGAGATGGATGGTCTTCGTTCCTTCCAGGAACGGCTGAATATCCGTCCCATGCCGCACATTATATCATAATTCGCGCAAGCGGCAGAACCGCACGCTACTTTCCGGGGCGTGGCCCGGCCGCCGCGAAATCCCATTCGCGGAAGCCGAGCCTCCGCGCGGGCGACTCCGTCCGAAGGCGAAAGTCGCCGTTTTCCGCGTCCACGAACAGCGGATCGGCGACGACGTCGCCGTAGGCGCGCTTGCGCGCGAAGAACGCATCGGCGGACAGCCCGTCAAATGCGTCCGACGCGACTCCGTTCGGGTTCCACCACACGTTGTGCGCGAAGATTCCGCCGACGCCAAGCGCGCGAGGCCCCACCATCGGGCCTTTGACGGTGTAGAAGACGTTTCCGACGAGGTTGAAGGTCGACGGCACGCCCGCGCATTCGCTTCGGCTCGCGAAGGCGATGCCCTGCCCCTTGCCGCCGACTCCCGCGAGGAAGAAGATGTTGTTGCGGTAGGTGCAGTCGGAGCCGAAATGCATGAACGCGCCGGAATCGGCGACGCGCTCGCAGAGATTGTCCTCCACGAGGATGCCCTCCGCGCCCTCGTCCATGTAGATGCCGTTCCCGCCGACGTCGGAAATCCAGTTGCCGCAGATTCGCGTGCCGTAGCTGGTGGCCAGGCAGTAGATGCCGGCGAGGTCGAAGAGCTCGCCCTGCCCGATGCGCGAAATCCGGTTGCGGAAGACGAGATTGCGCTGCGAGACGCTGCCGCGATAGCCCCAGACATAGCCGACGGCGATTCCCGTATAGTAGAAGTCGTCAATGCGGCAATGCTCGACGGACGAATCCGAGACGTGCGTCATGAAGACGGCCGTGCCCGACGGCTCAAAGCGCCCGCCCGCGCGGAAGACGCAGTCGGCGACGCGGACGAAGGCGACCGAATCCGGCGCCTGCTCGCGGATGATCCGCCGCGAGATGCCGCCTTCGGGCGCCGCAGGGACGCGCGAGCCGATGCGGACGCCTCCTGCGCCAAGGTCTTCGGCCGTGCAGCGCTCAAGCGACACCTGACGGCATCCGTCCGAGATGCTGAAGGCGTAGTTGCCGGTGTGCGCGACGCGGCAGTTTCGGATCGTCACCCGCTCGCAGTGGTCCAGCTCGACGGCGGCATCGCTGCCGGCGGCGGACTGGCACTGCCAGGCCTGGGCGAACCTCTTCGGGTCGTCCCCGCGCGCCGGCGTCGCGTCCGCGACCTCGACCGCCAGCCCCTCAAGGACGAAGTCGCGCACGCCCGAAAGCGTCACGAGCCTCGTCAGGCGTCCGCTCGGCGCGTCCGCCTTGAGCGTGGCGGCCGTCTCGCCGGGCCGCAGGCGGTAGAGGACCTTCCCGGCGCGGCGGTCGTAGAGCCATTCGCCCGGTTCGGTGAAGGCGCTGCGGACGTTCTCGAAGCGAATGCCCGACCGCCCGCACCAGCGGTATTGCCCGTGGCGCGGGCGCCCGCCGCACGCCTCGGTGACGACAAGACGCTGGGCGCTGTCCCAGCCGACCACGCGCCGGCGCGCCTGTGACCAGTCGAGCAGGACCTGCAGGACCACGTCAGGCAGCTCTTCCGGGGCGACGGCGTCAAGGACCTCGGCCGCGTCCGCGCGCACGCGCGTGAACTCCTTCGCAGAGACGACAAGGCCCTCCGAATTGGTTGCGGCGACCTCCGACCAGCTGTCTGCCCGCGTCCCCGGAATCGCGAACTTGCCCATCCGCTTCGGCACTGTCGCGCGGCTCGCGCGCACCCCGTTCACGAACAGCATGTCGAGCGCGAGAAAGGCGCCGCCGCCGTCCTTCGGAATGGCGGCGGAAACGACCCCGTCGCCTTCGTCCGCCCAAGGGCCGAGCGCGACGCCGCCCTTGAGGACGGCGCCCGGCTCGGCGCGCCACGTCATGGGCTCCTCCAGCGTGCCGGAATCGCGCGGGCCGAACGCGAGCGGCTCCGTCAGCCGGTATTCGCCCTTCGGGATCGTCACCGACACCTTCTCCTGCGGGTGCGCCGCCTTGAGGCCCTGCGCCTTCAGCTTCGCGATCTCCAGCCCGTACGGCTCGTCCCTGACCGTCACCTCGATGTCGGCACGCGTCCGGGCGGACACGCCGACCGCCAAGGCCGCCAAGGCCGTCTTCAGGATTCCGCGGCGAGACATCGTCATTCGCCCCTGTACTTCTTGCCGTTGCGGTCCACGAGGAAGAACCTGTCGCAGATCATGCGGTTCTTCCCGTCTTCGGTCTTGAGCCCGAAGTCGGAGCCGACGAACTTGAGCGAGACCCAGAGCTCGAACTCGCGGTCGGCATCGCCCTCCGGGTAGTAGTTCGAGAGCGACTGGCCGATTCCCCACCAGCTCGCGAGGTTGATGCACGCGCCGACCGGGATCGTGACGTCGGCGATCTTGTAGAGCGCGTACTGGCCCGGAACGAAGCCCTTCACGGAAAACGTCCCCGTCTTGATCATGCGCTTCAGGTTCGTGTTGTAGTAGTCGTACCGCACGAGCCCGTTCGTGAAGATGGCGCTGCCCGGCCGGTAGATCTCGCTCTTGGCGCGCCCGCACGCCGCGTCCGGGTCGACGACGCCGTGATAGCCGCCGCACTGCGGAATCTGGATCACCTGGCCTTCGGGCAGCCTGTCGAGCGGCGCCGGAACCGGCTTGTCGAGCGCCAGCGCGACTAAGTAGGCGTTCTTCGCCTTGTCGTACAGCCCCGTCGGCGCGGACTTCGCCGTCTCCGGCTTGCTCTGGTAGCGCGCGAGATGCACGACCTTCCGCATGCGCGCGTAAACCGCATCCGGCGTCAGCCCGGACGGACGGCCCTTCACCTCGCGCACGTCACGCCAGAACTGGAGGGTCAGCATGTCGATGTCCCAGCGGACGAGCGAGAGCCACCGCGTCGCCCGCGCGTCGCCCGCGACCTTCCTCTCGGCCGCGTCGAGCGCCTTCTGCCAGCGGACGAGATCCGCGCCCTTGTAGCACTTGAGCGCCGTCGCCTCGACGTCGATGCCGACAAACGGCGTCGGCTCGCGCCAGAGCGCGTCCAGCTCGCGCGCCAGGGCCTGCACGTCCTCGGAGGCGGCCCCGTACGCGAAGTCGCAGAACTCCTTCACCCGCGCCCACGGGTCCTGCGCCGGATCCAGCGCGAGGCGCAGGAACAGGTAGTCGAGCAGCGGCCCGAAGCCCGGCGCGTAGAGCCCGCAGAGCTTCGTCTCGCTCACGCCCGCCGCATGGGAGACGCGCAGGTCGCCCGCCGGACGCGAGACGAGCCCGTACGGGTGCTTCGTGCAGGCGTAGTACCAGTAGCCGACGGCCCGGCAGGCCTTGCACCATTTCTTCAGGTTCTCGAGCGTCTTCTCGTTGCCCTTGCCGCCGATGTTGAACGACTGGTTGTCGTCCACCGGCGCGAAGTCGCAGATGAAGTTGTCCGGAAGCCTCTCGACCCCCTTCGGAAAGTTCTCCGACTGCTCCTTTCGGTAGGCGAGCGTCATGATGCGGATCTTCGGGTACTCCCTGGCCACGGCGGCGCAGAGCTCGGGCAGGTAGTCCCAGTAGGCACCGGCCGGCGTCTCGTACTTCGCCTGCAACGCCCGGCAGGGCTTGCACCAGCAGAACGCGCCCGGCACGTCCTGCGCGCCGATCGTCAGCACGCCCTCGCCGCCCACGCGGCGGCAGCGCTCGAGGACGCGCCGGGAGAATGCCTTGCGCAGCTCCGGGTTCGAGAAGCACAGCTGCATGCGGTCCGTCCGCTTGCCGAGGCTGTTCATCGAATACCATTCGGGATGCTCGGCGAAGAAGTCGATGCGCTCGTCCCACGGATAGGAGTCCATGTAGCAGCGCTTGCACGGCAGGTAGAGGAAAAAGCCATGCCCGTCGTCCTTTTTCTCAAGTGCGCGCGTGAGGCCGTCGTAGGGCGTCCCGCCGAGCCAGCGCGCCGGGCAGTCGCTGCCGTTGCGGAAGAGGAACTTCGCGAGATCGGCGCGCGCGCCGCCGTACAGGTAGGTGTGCGTGAGGCCACGCCCCTGCGGAAACGCCGCACGATGGCGAAAGCCGCGCCCGTCCGTCCGCACCGTCGCCATCTTCACGATGCGCTCGCAACCGGGCTCGGGCAGGAAGCAGCGGTAGCCGAGCGTGTCCTCGCAGAAGCGGTAGACCGCGAGCCGCGTGCCGTCAGGCCCCGTGCCGCGCAGCCAGATGTCGCCGCCGTCAAAACCGGGCGCCGGCTTCCGCTCCGTCATCGCATACTCGTTCGCCGCCAGCGTGTCCGTGCCGAACGCCGCCTGCGCCGCCGCCGAGGGGCCGACGTAGATGAAGCGCCGCGCCGTCGCCGCATCGGACGGGCGACCGAGGATCGGAAGCGTGACGCCCGTCGACTGCGCGAAGATGTCCTGCAGCTCCTGCGCGGCGACGCGCGCCGAAATGTTCGTGTCCGCGACGATCGCGTAGTCGCTCGTGCCGTCCCGGCACAGGGTCGCGGCGTCGGCCGCCGTCGTTCCGGCCAATCCAGCCAGGATTGCCCCACAGGCGGCTCTCATCATGCTTTCCATCTCTTCTTCTCCTCTTTGGCGTTTTCGGTTTCAGCGGACGAGAAAGAGCACGCCGGGCGTGACGCGGCGCTCGTAGCAGCCGATGTCCACCGCGCCGCCCTCGACGCGGCGCGGGCGGGGAAGCCCCTGAAGGTCCGTCTCGCCCCGCGTCATCCACGCCTTGCTCTCGCCCGCGTCGATGCAGCAGGAACCCTTCGCGAGCCGCCAGTCGTCCGCCGCCGCGTCGACGAAGGACGGATCCAGCGGCGCGGTCGCCGTGCCGACGAGGTTGCCCTGCCCGGACGGCAGGAAGCCGTACTGCGAAAAGCAGTTCCAGAAGCGCACGTCACCGCTCGGATCCGCGTTGCACGCGGCATACCGGTCCGTCTTGATGCCGTTGCGGGCATGGGCATTGTCGTAGAACAGGCAGTTGGAGACCGCCTTCGCCGGACCGTCCGTCGCGCTGCCGCCCACGCAGAGCGCCCCGTAGAGATTCGAGTCCGTCACGTTGCCGATGAACGTGCAGTTGTCGACGGAGCACGTGCCGGCGAGGTAGACCGCGCCTTCCGAAGAGCCGCCGTTCGAGCCAAATGACCTGTTGCGCAGGAACAGGCAGCTGCGGACGTAGGCGTTCGTCAGGGCGCTCGCCGTGCTCGGATGCACCTCCGCGCGCACGGCCGCGCAGATCCCCGACGTCACGTTGTCCACGAACGCGCAGCGGTCAAGCCGCATCTCCTGGACGCCCGTCAGCGCGAGCACGCTGCCGCCCGTCGACCGTTCGGGCTTGGACGGAAGCGGACACTTGCCCGAGACGTTGTTCGTGAAGCCGCAGCCGACGAACGTGACGCTGGAGCCGCCGCCGTTCCGCAGGGCCATGACCGCGCCGCGCGCGTGCGAGACGTTGCCGACGAACACGCTGTTGGTGACGAACCACTGGCCGGACGAGGAGTTCCCGGAAATGTAGCCGCCGCCAAAGCACGCGCCGCCGCTTGACTCGACCTCGGCCGTGCAGGCGTTCTCCACGAACGTGCAGTCCGAAACCGCGCACGTGCCGGACTCGAGCGCATAGACACACGTCCCGACGTTCGCGTTGCGGTTGTTCTCGAACCGGCAGCGCGTCCACGTCGAACGCGACAGGCAGAACCCACCGATGCCCACGCCCGTGTTGTTGGAGATCACGCAGTCCGTGAAGTCGGCCGCCCCGTAGCCGAAGCTGCCGTAGGCGTTCGACGGCGTCGTCTGGCTGTTGCCGAAGAAACGGCATCGGTCGAACGACACGTTCGGCCCCTCCACCTTGACGAAGCCGTACCACCCTTCGACCGTCAGGTCGCGGAAGTCGCAGTCGGCAAACGTCAGGCTGTTGGCGTCCGTGTAGACATTGGCCTCCACGACGCGGTTCGTGCAGAGCGTGTCGCGGAAGACGCAGTTGGTGACGAGGCACGACCCCGTCACGTTCCGTGCGCCGATCAGGCAGCCGGTCGCGCGTGGGTCGCCGTTGCGAAACGTCAGGTCGGCGAACCGCCAGGATCCATTCAGGTTGGCCGAGTCCACGACCTTCACCGCGCCCTGCCCGTCCAGGACGACCTTGTCCCGCCCGTCCCGTCCGGCCGGCGCGTCCGTCGCGCCGTTCCAGCCGACGAACGCCTTGGCATGCGGCGCGATGGAGGCCGTCAGCAGGTAGGGGCTGTCGCTCATGAGCAGGCGGATCTCTGCGGACGCGCCCGATGCCGCGCTCAGCGCCGACGGCAAGTCGTACGGATGCGCCAACGAGCCGTCGCCCCCGGCCTCCGGCGCCCGTCCGTCCGGCGCGACGTAGACGACGGCCGCCGCCAGGGCGGATCCGCACGCAAGGCAGAACGCGAGCGCCGCACAGGGCAGGCGCGCACGACGATTCGAGACTGGACTTTCCATCGGCAGGTTCCTCGGTGTTGTGAAATGGCTTTTCAGCGTTCACGGGAAATTCTACCACACTTCGCGCCGCGCGTCCATGCCCTGTTTGCAGGGGGTACCACAAAGAGGCGGGGATTATGGTACAATACCCGTGATGCGTTTTCGACGACATGCTTCGACCTGCCTGATCTGCTTGGCGATCCTTCCGATTGCCGGCGGAACGTTGCGCGCGGAGACCGTCCTGACCAAATCCGCGCCCTCCTCACGTCCGCCCACGCGAGGCGGTAGAGGCCGTAGTGCGTCATTTCGCCGTAGTAGGTGTCCGCGAACTTCCTTTCTTGGAATTTGTTGCTTGATCGACCTGACGCCGGATATTATACAATATCGGCTCGTCGCATACCACATCAGATTCAGCACAAAAACATCACTTTTTTGGCAAACCCGCTTGCAGGCCGCCGGTTGCGTGTGGTATAATCGCACCATGACGAAGAGAAACAGGCTTGTTGTAGCGCTGAGGCTTGCCGGCGTCGCCGGCCAGGAGAAGCTGGCGGGGATATTCCGCTATCTCACCGAAACGTACGGTGAAGACGCTCCGTACGACGTGCAGATATTCCGCACGAAGGCGGAGTTCTCGCCGGACGCGCTCCGCGCCGAGATGGAATCGGACGCGGCCGCCTTCATCGTCTCGATACCGGAGACCGAGGCGACGGCGGCGCTCCTGGCGGACTCGGACCGTCCGACCGTGGTGATGGACATCCCCTCCGACCCGCTCGGAAAGCGCGAGAGGAACCTAGTGTTCATCCGCAACTCCGCAGCCGACATCGGGCGCGAGGCGGCGCAGTACCTCATCGGACAGGGCGTTGCGCGCGGCTATGCGTTCCTGCACTCGCTGGACGTGCTCGGGGCGCCGACGGAGTGGAGCAGGGCGCGCTTCCGCGCGTTCGCCGAGACGCTGCGCGACAACGGGCTGACTTTTGCCTCTGGTTTCTTCGGGAAGAGGATGTCGGTGAAGCAACCGGCTGGTTTTGCTCGTCCCTCGCAAAACAACCGGTTGCACCCTTTCACTCCGTCGTCAGTTGTCAAAGATCAGTTACGCAAAACCGTTATTCTTTCCTATCCACAGCCCTCCTGCGGGGTCTGCCCCCGCTCCCAACAGCTTCGCCCTCCGCGCACGGAAACTCCAGAACGCCGCCTGCGCATAGCTCGTCGTACGTCAATTCAGGCCTCGCCAGCACCGCACCATTCAGCGTCGGCACCTTCACCTTGGACGAACGGCGGACGACCAACGGCGGACGATCTGGCACGTCGACGCGGACACACGGCAGCTGCGCGTCGCCAAGCACGAACTCGCCGCTCGCGGGGTTGACCGGATAGAAGCCCAGCGCGGCTAAAAGATACCACGCGCTCATCGCGCCGCAGTCGTCGTTGCCGCAGAGTCCGTCCGGACGCGGCCGGTACATCGTGCGAAAGATCTGCGCCAGGCGCTTCGCCGCGAGATCGCGCCGTCCCGCCAGCGTGTAGAGATAGGCAATGTGATGGCACGGCTCGTTGCCGTGCACATACTGCCCGATCAAACCGACGACATCGCCAAGATAGCCGTCGCCCCTCACGGTCGACTCCATCGTAAAGAGCCCGTCGAGCCGCCTCAGGACGGCGTCCGTTCCGCCCAGGGCGCCGAACAGTCCCTGCGGATCGTGAAGGACGTGCCAGGTCCAGTGGTAGGCGTTGCCCTCCGTGAAGTCGTTGTCGTTACCAATCGAGTGGCCGACGCGCATCGGATCGAATGGATCCCGCCACCGGCCGGACGCATCGCGTCCGCGAACAAAGCCAATTGAGCGGTCGAAGACGTTCGTCCACGCGGCCGCGCGCCGGCGGAAGAAGTCCGCGTCCTCGCGCTTGCCAAGCCATTCCGCCAGCTGAGCCGCGCACCAGTCGTCATACGTACATTCCAGCACGCGGCTCACCCCCTCGCCGCTGATCAGGTCCGTCGGATAGTAACCGTACTTGTCGAGGACGTTCCAGTCCTCCTTCGGCATATACCAGCGTCCCGGCTTGCGGGGCGCGTGATCCGTCCTGAGCGACTCGCGCACCGCCTCGAACGCGACCGCGGCGTCGACGCCCGAAAAACCCTTCAGCGCCGCCGAGACGACGACGGGCACGGCGTGATGTCCGATCATGCAGTGGTTGTCGATGCCCCACAGGCTCCAAATCGGCAGGTAGCCCCATTTCCGGCGATGCTCGAGCATCGAATTGACGAAATCGGGCACGAGCTCCGGAACCAGCAGCTCGTAGAGCGGATGCGCCGCACGATACGTGTCCCAGAGCGAGAACGTCGAATAGCGTCGCGGCTCCCCGACGTCGGTGATGACGTTCGGCTGGAGGAAGAGATGGTAGAGCGAGGTGTAGAAGCTGACCGCATCGTCTCGGCTCGCCCTCGGACAGCTCATCCGTCCGAGCACCGCCCGCCACGCGGCGCTCGCTTCGGCACGGATCGCGTCGAAGCCCCGTCCCTCGGCTTCGACCTTGAGGTTCCGCCGCGCACCGTCGATGCTGCGCGTCGAAATCGCGATGCGTACGATCAGTTCACGCCTGTCGCCGCCGAAGGTGAAGATGCGCCCGGGCAGCGGATCGTCCGCCAGATACGGATGACGAATGTCCTTCTCCGACGGCTCGCTGAATTCAATCGCAAAGAAGACTCGGCGGTCGACCCAGCCGAGATTGCGGTACCATCCCGTGACGCGCGTCGGCGACTCGACGGCGATCTCGCCCTCTGGACGCGACTCCGGCCCCGCCCCGACGCCATGATGCGGATTGAGAAGAAGCCGCCGCGTCCCCGCTCCATTCCAGGTGAAGCGGTAGACACCGACACGTTCCGTCGCCGTCGCCTCCGCCGTCACACCGCATGTCTTCAGCTCGACGCGGTAATACCCCGGCTCGGCGAACTCGCTCGTCTTGTCGAAGTCGCTCGCAAAATCCTCGCGCTCCGCCGCACCCGTGAACGGCATAATCCCGATGTCGCCGAGATCCCAGCAGCCCGTGCCGTTCAGGTGCGTCTGGGAGAACGCGACAATCCGCGTCGCCTTGCCGTTGTAGCCCGAGGCCTCCATCGGCGCCGTGTCGGGGCCGGCCTGCACGAGCCCGAACGGTCGCGCCGCCGCCGGCGTGCAGTGTCCGTTGCCGACCGTGCCGATGAACGGGTTGACGAACCGAACCGGGTCAAGCGACGATTCAGCCGTTGCCGCCATTGCCAACAGCCCGACCGACACACACAGCCCTAATCTCTTAATTCTCATCTGAACTTACTTCTCCAATGTGATCGCAATAACGGCGACCGAGGCGTAGTTGGTGACATTGTTGTAGACGCACGGCTTGGAGGTGCAACTGAGCTCCAGGAATTCGACCGGCTCGTCGGGACGTGGATTGTCACCACGGAATGCGTAGAGGCTCGCCGTGCGATCCAGCGGCGTACAGCCCGTCCAGGCGAGCTTGCCCGTCGTGAGATCGCCCGCCCAGCGGAACATGTTGAAGTCCTTATTCTGTTCAAACACGAGCGGATCGCCCTTTCCGTTCACACGAAGGGAAAGTTCGGCATTCCTGTGATAGCCGCCCGAGCACCCCAGGAACCAGAAGCCGTGCACCTTGTCGCCTTTCAGGTCGATTCGAACCACGTCACCCTTGTCCAGGACAATACAGCCCTTCGAGCCCGTCCTTTTCCCATCCTCGAGCTGCAGCTTGAAGTTCACAGGACCAAGCCGCATCGGCTCCGCCGGCCAGGCCTCGCGCGGACACATGTTGTTCGCCGACACCGACCAGCCGCAGAGATTCACCGGGAAGTAGCGCATGTCGTTACTCGCGTCGCCGAACCAGCCGACCGGATCGAACGTGCCGTCCGGCTTCTGGTTCAGGGGATCGTTCCACAATGCGCGGTTGAACGATGCGCGGATGTCCGCAAACGAATAGTCGCGGATCGGCTGCGGACGTGACGTGCGCGCACCCGCGTTGTTGAGGAAGGAGCGGAGGACGCGTGCGATCTTCTCCGGGGCGCGACCGAAGTTCTCGGCGAACCTGGCCGTCGAGAGGACGAGACGTCCCTTGCCGACCGGCACTTCCGCAATGACCGACGGTTCCGTACGGAAGACCGCCTTTGAGGAGGATGACGTCGGCTTCAAGACCGCGTGCGCCCCGTCCGTCGGCTGCTCGATCATTCCCTTGCGGGAGAGCTTTGCTCGCTGCGGCTGCCGTGCGCGATAGGCGCTCATGCCCCAGTGGAACATCGACGGCGTCGGCAGCCAAAAGAGGTCGTCGTTCACCACACCGGCGAAAAGCCCGGCGTTGTCCAGTCGGCAGAACCACGGCACGCTTTCGTTGCGTCCGCGCTGGCGCTCCCGCGCGGGTCCCTGCGGCAGAATGGCGTAGGGTTTGCCAACGACGGCCCGGACGCCGCAGCGAGACAGCCAGCCGTTCATCTTGTCCGTTACGCCGAGGACGAAGACCGTCTTTTCGTCGTCCAGCGCCTCGTCCAGGGCCCCGAGCTGCGCGGACGAAAGTCCGTTCGTCGGATCCGCACGCATCATCACGACCTCCGCGTCATCCGGGTCGTCGATGAAGCGGATGTCCGACTTGGTCAGCATCTCCCGCAGCCCGTTGTCGCCGACGACCGCCACCTCTTCCGACGGCCCCTCCGACGCGGCGACAAACTCGACGAGCGTCGCCTTCAGGACGGTTCCCGCAGCCGGCTCGCTTTCAAACCGCGAAAGGACCGGCAGCTGGCACAGAAGCCAGCCGCCCTCGTCGCGAAAGACCCAGCCAACCAGGAACGAAGTCAGCCCTTCCTTGTGCCCGCAGTCGACGAGAATGCGAGAATCCTCCGCCGGCTTCAGGTAGCTGGCGTCGCCAAGCCCCGCGTCTCCGCGCCACACACGGAGCATCGTCTTGTCGACACCCGGCAGCGCGACCTCGTCACGCCGGAAGGCGACGGAGACGGGACGCTTGAAAATCAGCTCGACCGGAGTCCAGCTCTGCGGACCGACCTCAAGCAGCAGGACGCGTCCACCCTTCTCGACAAAGTGTTCGAGCGCGCGGCCTTCGCCGACCGTAATCGATCCGCGCGCGACGACAATGCGCTTTGCGCCGGAGTCAAGCGCCGCTTCGACGGACGAATGTACGCCCTTCGGCCAACGGGCCCGCTTCGCCAACGGGGAATCCGCCGCGGCGACAAGGGCGCCCTTTTCGATCTCGCCCAGGTCGACGGCCTCCGGATGCACCTTGAAGGACCATTTCGTTGAATAATACGGCGTCGCGACCAGTCGGCTGCCGTCCTCGTTCGAAAGCGTTACCTCGACGTCAAAGTCGGAAATCTCCTTCACCTCCGGCGTCTGCAACCGCTGGATTCGCGTCACCTTGCATCCGGGCGACAGCTGAATCCATTCGTTTGTGCTGCCGACGACCTCGCCGTTCAGCCGGAAAACCCGCTGAAGGTTCGCCTTGACGGGACGGAAGGTCTGGTTGTAGACGTAAATCTCGCGATCCTCGCCCTTGCCGGAACGCAGGTTTCGCGTGTAATCACGCATCGCCACGAGGAAATCGGGATAGACCGAACGCCCGAAATACATCAGGTTCTGCTCGCACTGGGGCTGAAGCAGCCAAGGCTCCCACGTCGTGACGCCAGCGGCATAGAGTCCTGCACAGACGCAGTCCAACGCCTCCTGAAGCGTTTCGACATATCCCTTCTCGGTGTAGATCTTGTCCCCGCCGAAACGCGACATGCCGATGTGCTGGTCCGTGAAGCCGTGATAGATGTCCTCCGAAATCGAGAGCGGCTTGTCGTGCACGTTGATCCCCTGCCACGGCATCGGCGAGCCCTTGTCGTACCAGTAGGCGGCCTCGGGCAGTTCGCAGCCGTCGTTGATGTAGCCAATCGGATAGTGGAACGACCGAATCGGCATCGGCCCGTGCGAGCCCTTCACGGGATAACCGAGCTCCACCTCGCCGCAGGCCTCCCACGGACGCCGCGCGCCGACGTCCTCCTCGGTGATGACGCCCTGCGCCTTCGCCTGCCGTGCGGTCACCTCCTCCTCGACGTCGCTGCCCTCCTTGCCGCCGTAGATCGTGCCGAACTCGTTCGACGCGCACCAGTAGAGAATCGACGGATGGTGCCTCAGCGCCCGCACCCATTCGCGCAGATACTGCGCATAGTTGCCCCAGAAGACCTCCTGATTCTTGTAGGCCGACCCCCAGCTCTGATGGGCGACGGGCGTGTAGAAGTAGCCCATCTCGTCCGCCACGTCGCAGGCGCGCTCATAGTCGATCCAGAGGCGGGCACCCGTCGCACCGCATCTGCGGTTGAACGCGATCTTCTTTATCCGCTCGCCCTTCGACGGCGCCAGGCACTCGTCGCCACGGCGCAGCATCACCGGATTGCCGTTGAAGAGAATGCGGTCCCTGACGACCTTCACCTCGCAGAATCCGAAACGCCGGCGGAACGCATCCCGACCCTCGACAATGACATCGAGGAAATACAGGTTCGGATCGTCAGGCGTCCACAGGAGTGCGTTCGGCCACGGGCGGTCGAACCGAATGACAGCCTCGCCCCCCGCCGGCACCGTGACGGTTTGCGCATCCGCCTGCCAAGTCGCCGCAACCGAGGCCGAGACCTTCGCCTCGCATGGTGTCGAGCCCGCGTTGGCGACGATGACCTCGGCGTGGAAGACATTGGTCGCCCCGACTTCACAGCGCGTGACCACATCCCTGATGTAGACGCGGTCCATGATCTCGAGATGAACGGGACGCCGAATCCCCAGTTCGCCGCTGGCCCAGCCGGGGCGCCAGTCGGGACCGTTCCAGTTTTCCCAGCGTGATCCGTCGTCGCGAACGCAAACGACGAGTTCATTCTCGCCCTCCTTCACGTATTTCGTGATGTCGACATCCGTCGGTACGCCCCACTTGCGGTAGAGACCGACGTCGCGTCCGTTAACATTGACCGCGAATGTGCGGTAGGCGAGCTCGAAGTGAAGTACGATGCGGCGCTTAAGCCACTCCCCGCGAATCTCGATCTTGCGCCGGAAGTAGCCGTCCTCGTCGGGTGCGCGAAGGCGTGCCACGCTCGGCACCTCCTGTGGCGTCCAGTTCTTCGCAAGCTTCAGCGATTCCGCGACGGGACGGTCGACAAGTCGTTGCGACACCTTGCCTTCGGCGTTGGTGACGGTCGTCTTCACATTCGGAATCTTTGTGAATTCCCACATCCCGCCGAGATCAACCGCCTCTCGAGGCACCGAGAGATGGTGCAGGATCGGTGTCATCCGCACCGATCCGAGCCCATCGTCCGCGACTATCGCTTCTGCCGCGAACGCCGCAACCGCAACCACCATCAGTCGTTTCATCATGTCTGTCATTCCTCCACGGTCAAAGCAACGAAGGCGAACTGCGCGTTCGTCGCGTTCCTAACGGTAACATCGTTAAGCTCAAGCATCTGCGCGTCTTCCGGGACAACGAAGGCGAACGCATAGAGTGCCGCGTTGTTCTTCTTGAAGGTATGGCCATTCCACGCAAGGTGTCCCTTCGGCGTCGGTTCGACCTCGGCATAACCGCCGAAATGCGCACCGGGCTCCGCCGTGGCCTTGACGGTGCGAAGCTTCTTCCTCCCCTTCGCATCCTTGCTGACCACAAATGAAATCGATGCCTCCAATCCGCCGGAGAGTCCTTCGTGCGTTCCCTTCTCCGCCGCGCCCAGCACCCAGATCCGCCGCGCACGCCAGGAAACCGCCCGGCGGTTCGAGTCCATTGCCTCGAACCTCATGCCCTCGCCCGGTGCGGCAATCGCAATCGTCCGGTTCGCCGTTACGGGGTCGTTCGGATTGCGCAAGATGAACTTGACGCCGCCGTATGTGAACGGATTGCCGGGAAACTCCTCCACGGGACACGCCGCGTGCGTGATCGGCGAATACCCGACCTGGTTCATCGGATAATACCGCATGTCGTCCTCGCCGCCAAACCACGCCGCACACTTCGCCTTCGCGGGTCCGCCCAGTTTCTTCACCTGATGTGCGTTCTTGCGGATGTACTTCGCCCAACGCTCGTCATCCCATTTCGCGAAACTGCGGTTGGCCACATAGTAGATATTCATCGGATGCCACTTCGGCGGAACCGTCAAATCCACTGCGGAGGTTCGGGCGCCGAGGTTGCCGAGAATGGTTCTGAAGAACATCTCAATGTCCGCGCCACGCTTGATGACATTCCGGTCGAACCGCAGCGTCGTAACAACGACGCGCCCCCTGCCCAGATCGAACGTCGCCATCGCGCAGGGCTCCGTCAGCGCCTCGGACGCCCCGGGCTTGGTCACCAACTCGAAGTCCATCGCAAAATCTGACTTCCAATGGCGATCAAACCCCTTGTAGGCATAAGTCTGGAACCAACGCGGAAGATCGTCGCCCGGCCACCAGACCAGGGCCTCGTTTGAGACACCCGCCAACACGCCGGACGCCCCCGTACGCCAGACGAACGGCGCCCACGCCCCGAGCTCAAAGCGCGCGGGACACGGACCCCAGACGTCGCTTTTGCGCGTCTTCCCCGTGATCGGCCAGTCCGACGGCAGATCCTGGGGACGCTTCAGCCCGACGACCATCGCGTTTCCACCGGCCGCCGTCACCCGCTCGACCGCCGTCCTGAGCTGCGCAGTGAAGCCGCCGCTCGCATCCACCAGAAGCACCGTCGCGGACGGGTTCGCGATCCTCTGCTCACTGGCGACCGCCCAATTCCCGAGCAGCTGCGCGTAGGTGCCGTTCCGCGGCGCGACAACAAGCGCCTTGTCGTGTCGCGGTGCGCCCTTCGCCAGTTCGCCGACGAATCCAGCAAGAAACGAACCTGCGGCCGGCTCGTGATCAAGACGGGATATGACGGGCAGCGTCACCATCGTCCAGACGCCCTTGCCAAAGTAGATCCGGATGGCCGCAGCGTCACGTACGCCGTTGCGCGAGCCCACGTCCGCCAGCACCTGCAGGTCCCGCCCCGTCGGCAATGGAATCTTGCGCTCAAGCAATGTCGAGGGCCCGTTCGTTGAATTCCAGCAGAAAAGCATCCTCTCATCGAGTCCGGGAAGCGCATCGGCATTCTTGAGAAACGCATGATAGTCCTTCGTCGGAACGGTCTCAATCGGCGCATAGCATTTCTCATCAGGCTCAAGTTGCAGAATCTCGGCTCCGCCAGAAGCGTATTTCGCCAGCCTAAGACCCTCGTCAATCTTGAGCCGCGTGGCGACGACGATCTTCCGAGCACCCGACTTGATTGCCGCATCCGCATCGTCGTAGACGCCCTTCCCGAAGCTGAAGCGACGGATCGGCGAATCCGACGCGGCAACCAGGGCCACGTCCTGCGACGGGAGAACGGGTCTGCGGGGATGGAGGAATACCGGGAATTCTCTCTTGTCCAGCGTCATGCCGTCCACCGTACGCCAGATCGCCTTCAGGAAGTACGGACGCGCCGTATCCGTGTCCGGTGCCAGACGTGAAATCGAAATAACCCTGTCCTCGCCGACATCAAGATCAAGCGGCACTCTCCATGCATCTTTCCCGCCAAGCGACAATTCAACAGTCGAACCACGGCATGTGGTGAAGCTCCGGTTGTGGACGTCGAGAGTCAACTCAATTTTACCTCCAGCGGCAAAGTTGCGGCGAATGTCGCGGACATTGAGAAAATGCGGGCGAAACGGGGCTCGGACGGGGTCATTGTAAAGCGGATTGTCCTTTTCAGCGGCACCGGTCGCCCACGGATTCCAGCCCGAAAGTCCGCACAGATAATAGCCTGCGGCATAGTTTCGGAGATAATCCGCGACCGTATCGAAGAATCCGTCATAGGAGTAGATCTTATCCCCTCCGGCCTCGGACATCACCCTGCAAGAGTCCAGCATTCCGTGATAGATATCCTCTGAGATGACGAGCGGCTTGTCATGGTGCCAGACACCGTTCCATCCCCAGTGTTCTTTCGTCACCCAGTAGAAGTCTTCGGGAATCCTGTGCCACGGTCCGGACGGAGACGAAGGATAGTGGAGCGAGCGGATCGGACACGGACCCCTGGCATAGAGCGGCCAGCCGACTTCACCCTCGCCGTAGTAACACCACGCCCGCGTCGGATCGAGCGAACGAAGAAGCATGCCCGCCTCCGCCTCGCTCGCAACCGCCTTCTCGTTCTTGCCGCCGTAGATGCCACCAAACTCGTTGCCGATGCCCCAGCAGATGACGGACGGCGCATTACCGGCAGCGTCCAGCACACCTCGCATAATTGCCGGCAGGTTCTTATGCCAGAACACATCCGACGCCCCGCCCGCGCCCCAGTAGCCCGTGCGGAAGCAGATGGACACGAACAGCCCCTTCTCGTCCGCCGCCCGCGTGATGCGCTTCAGCGCATTGGGCAGGAAAAGACGCACACCGTTGAAACCACGGCCCTTCAGGATGTCGATCTTCTCGTTGATTGACTTGCGCGTCGGAAGCCGTCCGAAATCAACAGTCTCGCGGATGTCGATCATCGGATGTCCGTTGAGCAACAGCCGTTCGCTCGAAAAGTCGAACTCGCGAAAACCGTAGCGCACACGCAGCGCATCAGTCGGAATGCGGAATTCCTCAGTTTCAAGATGCGGGTCGTCCGGCGTCCACAAGTGCGCGTCCGGACGCTTCTCCACAATGTTGATTTCCACCGAGGCGAACGGGGCGATCGACCGACGGATGCCACGGCACTCCGTCATCACGGTCTTCGCCGTCGCATTGGTCACCGTGACGACTGCGGTCATCACCTTGTCCGGAATGACCTTCGTCGTGATGCGAACGCCAAGAATCGAGACGCGATCCGCCGTCTCCAGGTGCAGTGGGAGGGTGATGCCCATGTGCCCCGAAAGCGCCCAGTCGTGCATCGAGCCACCCCAGTCACGGTTCGGCCGCGGGCCATTGAGCTCGTTCCAAACGCGCACCTCAAGCGCGTTCTCCCCGGGTTGCACTGCATCCGAGATATCAGGCTTCCAGCCGAAACCCTCCATCACGTGCCGTCCGCAGAACTTTCCGTTCACGAATAACTCGGCCGTGTCGCCAACCTCCTCGAACTCAATCCAGACGCGACGCGACACATCCTCGGCGGAGAGATCAAACGTGCGCCGAAACACCCACATCTTCGTCTTCTCGTAGCCGCAGCCGTATGGAACGGATGTTGGGATGTGCTCCCCCTTGTCCGGATTGTCGTTCAGCCCGATTTCGGCGACCGTCCACCCCTTTCCACAGAGGTCGATCGCATGCCGCGGAGCAACAACGTGGTCAAGAATTGGCGGCTCTCCAAGCGTCGGCCCGCCGAAAACCTTCGGCCGCGCCCCTGCAGAAATCGCCACTCCTGCCAACGCGGCAGCAAATGCCGCCGCCAAGTCCCGATTCTTCATTATGCCTGTCGTCCTGTCAAATGCCTACTTCAACAGCAGCAGCAGACCGCTTCCCTTGTGGAACTCGTAACAGCCCCAATCCGCGTAAAGATAGGGTGCACGATTGATGCTCTTGGTCGGATGTTGCACACGTGGATTGCCGTCAAGGTCCTTCGCCGCCCAGTATTCGGCAAGCGTCATCCAGGAGGAGGGGGTTGTCCTCTTGTCAATCGCGGGCGACACCTCAACCAGATGATAGTCGCCCTTCGCCACGTTCTTGAACTTGGCATCCGCATACACAAGCCCATTCGTGCTCACTCTCGGCATTGACGTGCGCGAGTCAAGGACCACAGACTCCATATCAGGAAGCGCCAGGCAATTCTCCGTCGCACCGTCGCCGCACTTGCTCGTCGCTGAATTTGCGGCCCAGGCAAACTTCTGAAGTCCACCAAAGATACTGTTCACGACCACAACCTTCCCGTAACGCGACGGGTGTAGTAGGCTCCCGACATTATTGCTAATAACTGTGCAATTCTCAAAGTTTACAACCGATGAAACCGTGTAATTTGCCAAATTGACCGAATCCCCCACGGATCCATCCGTCGAGGCTGAGCCCGTCACATTGTTATCGGCAATCAATGAGTTAAAAATGGAGAATGTTCCGCTCAGGCTGTTGACATAAATGTCAAGCCCCGACTTGTCCAAGGCGTTCTTTACGGTCTGACCGCAGGCTTCCCCGAACGAGTCGCCCGTGAAAAGATGAAGCACGCTCGCCGCCGTCGCATTGAGCGTATTGCCCGTCACGCGGCAATTTCCTCCGACAAAGCCAGACCCGTAGGAAGAAACGGCGAATCCGTTTACCGTGACGACCTTCCCCTTGTGCGTGAAATCCATCTCGTTGTCGACAATGTCGCAATCGTGCATTTCGCAAAGCCCGGACTGCATGAAGCGAAACGCGCCGTAGGACGTCACGGCATCCGTCACCAACGCATCACTCAACGTGCATTTCTCAACCGCACAATCTGCGATGCAAATGCCGCCGCACTGCTGGGCCTGGCAGAAAAACGCCTTGGCGGACGCAAGCCCGGTGAAGGTCAGGTTGCGGACCGACAGCCCCTCGATGGACACGTCAAAGCAGCGCAGAAGCGTGAAGAGCGGTGTCGTCGTCGTCTCGTCGGCAAAATCGAAGACCGTCTGGTCCTTGCCCGCGCCAACGATTCTCAGGTGACGGCAGTCCGTCAGATCGTAGGCGGAAACACCCTCCGTCGTCGGCGTATAGGTCCCAGCCGCAAGCGAAATCGTGTCGCCCGGCTTCGCCTCCGCGAGCGCTGCCGCAAGCGATGCATACTGCGCTCCGCCGCCGGGATTGACGGTCAGTGTCCGCGGCGCCCAGGTCCCGACAAGCGCACTGCCGTATCCGACCGCAGGACTTCCCGCCAGCAACGCACCATTCGGACCAAGAAAAGGATCTTCGTCCGACCATTTACCGGCAACCGTCGACTCCGCGTAAGTGTAAAGGGGATGAGTAAACGTCTTGCCGTAGACGGAGCCCGTATGCAGCGAGGGCCCTTCGCAATTCATATAGCAGTCGTAACGATGGCCTCGGATCACATTATTTCCAAATCGGAACGACGTCTTGTTCGGGACATAGACAATCGCACCGCACTGGGCCTCGTTGAAGGCAATCGTATTGTTTGCAAAATAGGACGTTGCATCGCTCGTGACCCTGATCTCTACCGCCGATGACCCCGAGATTTCCTTCCAGTCCGTGCTGTAGGCGCGGTTGTACATCACGATGCAGTTCGTCATCGCGCCAGTTGCGTAATGAATGTCAACCGCTGCGCCAAAGGCGCCGGCATACGGAGAATTTCCCCCAAAAAAACTGCCGCGACCGCCGGTTGCACAGTTATTGGTGAGAACGCAACTGTCCAGCAGAATCGACCCGGCTGTCTCACCCGTCCGAAAGGCCGCAACCGCCCCGCCGCAAGACGCTCGTTTCGAGTCAACGTCCGATGTCCCCGCATCAGCATTGACAACATTGCCCGCGAACTCGCAGCGACGGATCTCCGTGTTGACGCTGGCGTGGGAGCAAATCGCACCGCCGTAGGCACAGACATTGCCGCCCGCGATCGATGTGCAGTAGTTATCGAAGAACTTACAGTCGAGCACCTTCACCGCCGTGCAGTTGGCGATGAGCATCGCGCCGCCCATCGGCGCCTCCGTAGCTGCAGCGGCCACATAATGTCCGTCCTTGAATGTCAGTCGGGAGAACGTGATGTCCGAGCAGCCGTCGAGATTGAAGAACCGGATGTCCGCTCCTTCCGCGCGCGTGATGACGGTCTCGCCGTCCGTCGCGCCGACAAACGAAAGGCCAGTCTTCCCCGACACGGCAATCTCCGCGGAAAGACCGTATGCCCCCGCCGAGAAAACAAAGACGTCACCGTCATTCGCTGCGGCGACTTTCGCCGCAAAGTCTGACGGCGTGACCGAAATTTGATCCGCGAATGACACACACGACACCGCCGCGCAAAGCGCGGACACGACAACCGTTATCAGTTTTTTCATCTTGAACCGTTCGTTTATGCGTTCGTTTTGTTCTTGTTTTTCCTTTGCATGCGTGATAATACCAAAACGCACTCAAAGAGGGTAGGAAAACTTGGTTTAGAATCTTTACGGATTTTGCAACCCGCATTGATGTTCACCGCCCGAGAAGCGGCACCCCGTTGACATCGCAAACGCCGTTATATCACATTTCACCCCGCACGTGGGCGCGGCGGTAGGCGGCGGGCGTGGCGTTGAAATGCAACTTGAAGGTGCTGCTGAAGTACTGCGCGGACGGGAAACCCAGCGTCTCGGCGATATACGCGATGCTGATCGTCTCGTCCTCGAGAAGTCGCTTCGCCTCCTCCATCCTCACGCTCAGGATGCGCTTCTGCACTGTCGTGCCGACGATTTCGGAGAAGGCCGCGTCCACCGCCGTGTGCGAACGCTTCACGAAGCGGTAGACGTCCGACGCGGACACCTTCGCCGCGTTGCGGTCGATGTAGACAAGCGCATCCGAAAGCCACGCGGGACCCATCCGGTAGACCTCCGTCGAGTTGCGCACCCGAAGTCGTCCGGGCGGCACCACCTCGTGCACGCGGCCGATGTCGCCCTTCACGCCCCCGTCGAGGATCCGCGCGAGAAGCCGCGCCGCACCCGCCCCGATGCCGTTCGCGTTGAGCGAAATGCTCGAGAGGGACGGATTGTTGATGTTACAGAGCAGGAAGTCGTCGTCCGCCCCGAGAATCGAGAGGTCGTGCGGCACCTTGATCCTGTTCGCCATGCAGACCGCCAGCAGCTGGTGCGCAAGGACGTCGTTCGCGCAGAAGACCCCCGTGCCCTTCGGCAGGCCGAGCACCCAGCGGACGAAGGACTCCTCGTCCGGCTCGGCCTCCTCGATCAGCTTCTCGGCGAAACGCCCCTCTTCCTCGGGAAAGCACCGTACCGTCCGCCCCGCGGCCCTGACCGCCGCCGTGAAATGCCTCTCGCGCACGTCCGAGAACGCCACGCCCCGGTAGCCGCAGAACGCAAGGAAGGTGAAGCCCCGCGAGAGGAAGTGCCGCGCCGCCAGCCCGGCAAGGGCCTTCTCGTCACAGTCGACGGACGCGAAACGCGGGCTCCCCGTCCCCTTCACCGCCGCCTCCACGACCGGCTTGCCGCACGACTCGAGGATCTCGTACTCGCGCTTGCGGATCTCGCGCACGATCATGCCGTCGTAGGCGCGGAGCATCGCCGCCGAACGGATGTCCTCGCGCAGGATCAAACGCACGGACCAGCCGCAGCGATAGCGGATGTAGTCGGCCGCGCCTTCGCAAAACGCACGCGAATGGCAACCGAGCGCGCTGGTGATGAGGGCGATGGTTCTGGGCTTTCGGGACATTGTGCATATTATATCACACGACCGCACGGTCGCGCCAGCGTCCTCCGCGCCAGCGGACGGCGAGCACCGCCGCCCCAACCGCGAGCCAGAGCGGCATCGTCAGGTAAAGCAAGGCAACCGAGGACGTGAACCCGAGCACAAGCGCGACCGCCGGCGTCCAGACGAGAAGCTCCGCGGCGATCTCTGCCACCATCGTGAAGCGCGTATCCCCGACGCCCTTCAGCGCCGAATCGAGGACGAGATACGCCCCTTCGCAGAGCCCGCGCAGGAGGAACACCCAGTAGAGCGACCGCGCAAGACCCGCGTGAAGCGGAATCACCACGGCGAAGAAAAGCGCCGCGGACACGCCGACGAGAAGGATTCCGCTGCGAACCGCGGACCGCAACGCCGCCTCGTCCCCCGCGCCCCGCGCCCGTCCGACGAGAATCGACACCGCCTGGGCGATTGCCCGCTCCGCGACCCCGTAGAGGTTGTTGACCGCAAAGCAAGCGCTGCCCACCGCGAGCGCGGCGGCGTCCAGGCGTCCCGCCACCGTCACGAAAGCAAGGAACGCAATCGCGCCGACAAATGACTTCACACCCTCGGGCAACCCCTTCGAGACCAGCCACAGCAGAAGCCGAGCGTTCCATCGAAACTGCGGCAGATTCGCCCGCACGATCTCATCGCGGCAGACCGCCGGCAGCAGCACGAGGCAGACGGCGAGCGCCGCCGCGACTCTCGCTCCCGCCGCGCCCGCGGCCCCGAGAGCCCCGAGTCCGAGGCCTCCGAAAACGAGCCACGGGAGAAGCGCCACATTCACCAGACAGCCGACGCCGTTCGCGCACGCCACGAGCCGCGTCCGCCCCTGCCCGAGGAAAAGTCCCGAAAGCACGGCAGACACCGCCGTCAGGAATCCGCCCGGCATCGCAATGGAGAAGAACGCCTTCTCCGCCACCAGCAACTCGGCCGCGTGTCCCGCATGGTCGAGATACACGCAACCGATTGGAACAGCCGCAACGAAAAACGGCAACGAGAGAAGCGTCAGCCACAGCCCCTGTGCAAACGACGCGACCGCCCGTTCGGTCCGTCCCGCCCCATGGAACTGGGCCACGAAGGTCGCTGAGTAGGACACTGTCGCAGTGATGAGGACGGAGAACGTCCCCGCGAGCACGTCACCCGGCAGCGCCGCCGCGACCGCCGCGTCGGAGTAACGCGCAAGGAACCCCCTCTCGACGAACTGGGCGAACGCCGTCGCCAGCGACGCCAACGCAATTGGCGCAGCCAGCCACGACTCCTCCCTCAACATTCTCATTCCCGTCATCGCCACACATTATAGCACAGCCCGCGGCAAACAAAACCGGCGCCCATCGTAGCCTCTCGCGCGCGTAAGCGCGAGCATGCGCACACGCGCGAAAGAAATTCCAGACACAAGAGGGCCAAACCCCGTTGAATATGTCGCATTGAATATGTGTAGAGTAGAGACCCACGCCTCGGCGTTGCCGCCGGTGCGACTTCCCCCTCGTCAAACCGTACGTGCGGATTTCCCGCATACGGCTTTCCATCGAGTGCTTTTCCCGTTGCCATGGATTCTTCCCTTTCCTTGATTGTCAAGCGCATATTATACGCATTTTTTCCTGTCAAATCCGCGCCCTCCTCACGTCCGCCCATGCGAGGCGGTAGAGGCCGTGGTGCGTCATCTCGCCGTAGTAGGTGTCCGCGTACTTCAGTCGGCAGCGCCGCTGGCTCTTCCTGTTGAGGAATCGCGCCATGCGCTTCAGCACATGGTGGTTCACCTTG
>CAKTZA010000055.1 GCA_934635045.1 uncultured Kiritimatiellota bacterium
CCCCCCCCCCCCCCCCCCCCCCCCCCCCCCCCCCCCCCCCCCCCCCCCCCCCCCCCCCCCCCCCCCCCCCCCCCTCCAAGAAACTCACGACAGGCGCGCTGGTCGTCGGGCTTGCGGCCTTCGCGGGAACGACCCTGAGCCGCGCTGAATCACCGGACTTCCTGGCGGACGTCTTGCGCGGCGATGGCGTTGGCCACGTGGATGTCGGATACTGCTACAAGAATGGCAAGACGTCGCGCGTGACATGCAATCTCCGCATTGAGAGGCGTGGCATGGGCGATCGTGCGATCCCGGCGGAAACGGGCGTCTCGCGCGGACTGTTCGGGTTTCTGCATAATTCGTCTGGGAGCATCTCCTACGTGCGCTATTACGGGAACGGAAGCCCTGAAAGCGACAAGCTGCAGTGCTGGGGGCGCAGCTATGACTTGGCCGACACGCAGAGCCTGAATTCAAAAGAGGACATTTCGCTGGCGATCGACTACGATGCGGGGAAAATCGCCTGGGATGGCGAGACCTTCTCGACGGACATCGCCGCGCCGACTGCGGATTCGCCGATCTCGTACTGGGTTTTTGGCGTCAACGGAAATTCCACGGAGGGGACGCCCTTCGACCTCAAGAGCCTGACGATCCGCGAGAAGGCCGCAGATCAGCCTGTCGCCGTCCGGGACATGAAGCCCTGCTTCGCGAACGGGAAGGCGGCCCTGTACGACATGGCGGGCGAGAAGGTGCACTACCCGACCTCGGATGGCTTTACGCTGTCCGGTTACGACATCGCGCTTGACACAGGTCGCTCGCTCGTCGTGAACGCGGCAAGCCACGCCCCGCGGACCCTGGCTTTCGCCGGCGACAACGCGCTGGCCTTTGACGGGCTGGCGACCCTGCGCGCCGAGTCGACGGTCACGCTGCCGACTTCAGGGAAGGTCACTGTTTCCCTGTTGTCCGCGACGGGCAAGGGCCGTTATGTGCTCATCGACAACCTGCCTCCTGACTATGACCTGGACGCGACCTTCTCCCTGGGGAGCCTGCCCGCCGGGACGCGCGGCGCGCTTTCCAAAGACGGTTCCGCGCTGGTGCTGACGCTCTCGGCGGAGGGGCTCTTCCCCGAGGCGATCGCAGATGTCCTGAAGGGCGACGGAGTCGGCCATGTCGATACGGGGTACTTCTATGCCCATGACGACGACGTGAAGACCACAAGGCTTGTCGCCGACTTCCAGAGCGACGATCGCGGCATGGGCCTGGCGGAAGTCGGCGTGCCGAAGACGCGTTCGGTCTTCGGCTTCCTGAATGACAGCGGGGAGTCCGCCGGAACGCTCTCGTATCTGCGCTTTACGGGAACTGGCACGGACGAGTCGGATCAGATACAGCTTTGGGGCGAGGGCTTCGACTACCGGTCTGATCATGTGGACACGCTGCCTGGCCGGATGAAGGGGGCTCTCTCGTTTGTCGTCGATTACACGAACGAGACGGGCTCGTTCTTCGGCGGCGCCTCGGTCTTTCCGCTCAAGCGGCCGGCACGGACCTCGCCGAAGAGCGTCTGGCTCCTGAGCGCGAACGGACATGACCATCCCGCTGCGCTCGATTTCGTCAGGATGTCCGTCCACGAGGAACGCGGCGGAGTCGATTGCCTGGCTCATGAGTTCGTTCCGGCCGTTCATGCGGGGAGGCCGGGCGTGTATGACCGGGTCTCCCGGGAATTCATGGCCGCGACATCGGAAGGCTTTTCGGCGCGCGGGCTTCGGTTTCGCCTGGCGGTCAACGGCGAGGTCATCCATGTCGCAGGCCCGGTCACGGTGGCCGCCTCCCGGCCGGACGAGGCAGACGGCTACCTCGTGACGGCGGATGGGGACGGGCGGATTGTCGCCAAGGGCGACGGCTCGACGGCGTCGTTCGACATGCCGGAAGAGCCGGCGTCCGCATTCTGGGTCACGGACGGCGATGTCGCTCCCGGCGCGACGCTGGAGGTCGCGTCTGCGCTTCATTACCGTGCGCTGGCGGTCGGGGCCGGCGCCACGCTCGCGTTTGCCGAGGGCGGGACCCTGTCGTTCGCGTCATTGGCCCTCCCGTCGGAGGGGAAGGTCAAGGTCACGTTTGAGGGCGCGAACCTGCCGGGGGAACGTGTGCTGGCCACTGGCGTGTCCGAGGACCTGTCGCTCTCGGCGCTGGAGCTCGCCGCCGTGCCGGAGGGCTGCACGGGCAGTCTCGCGCGGATCGGCAGCCGGCTCGTCCTCACGCTCGCGCGCGACCGGTCTGCGGCCCTGGTGGCCAGCGCCCTGAAGGGCGATGGGGTCGGATACGTCAACACGGGCTATTGCTACACCTATTCGGATGCGGTCAAGACGTCGCGGATCGTCGCCGATTTTGAGAGCGCCAACCGCGGCATGGGGACGAATCAGATTGGCGTCGCCAGCCGGACCCGCGCGGTCTTCGGCTATCTTGACGCCTCCGCCAGAAGCCTTTCCTACGTTCGTTTCGCGGGAAACGGCGAGGATGCGCGGGATAAGCTGCAGCTGTGGGGAGACGACTATGCAAGCCTGGTCAAGCCCGTCAGCGAAATCGCCGGCAAGATGCTTGGCGCGATCTCGTTCGTCATTGACTACGCGCAGGGGACGGCCTCGTATCTCGGCGGTGCGGAGCCATTTGGACTCGCGAGCCCAAAGGCGACCTCGTCGAAGAGCATCTGGATCCTGAACGTGAACGGAAACAGCTCTCCCGCGTCCCTGGACTTCCGCAAGATGGAGATCTACGAACGGCGCGACGGCGTCGAGACGCTGGCGCACCGCTTCGTGCCGGCGCTGACCGGCGATGACAAGGCGGCTGTCTATGACACGGTCGCCAAGAAGGCCGTTCTCCCGACGGCGGGCGTTCTCGCCGTCGATTTCGGCAGGGTGGAGCAGACGTTCTTCGCTGTCCGCACGGTCTCGGAAGGGCTGCCGGTCTCCGCGTCCGAATTCGGCGTCGGCGACACGCTCTGCTTCCTTGCCGACGGGCAGGTGACGGCGCGGCGGCCTCTCGCGTCGCTGACGCTGACGTGGTGCGATGCCGAAGGGGCGGTCGTCTCGAAGGAAGAAAAGGCAGGCGTCTCCGCAGGCGACGCGTTCCCGGTGAAACTGTCGGGCGCGGCGAAGGTCATGGCGACGGCGCTCCCGGCCTGTCCGGCCGAGAAGACTGTCGCGCAGGCCTTTCCGCCGGTGGATTGCGCGGGTGTCGCGCCGGCGGCCTTCCGCCGCGTGAAACGCCATGGCTACGAGCTCGCGGTCTCGGGTGCGGCTACGCTGACGTTCCGTTCGGAGGTCGCCGAAGTCTGGGCGGACGATTATGCCGCCGACGGCATATGCGTGGGCCGCGTGCGGCTGTCGGGCCCGGCTGCGCCGGGCGCCTCGCTCGAAGTCCCCGCCAGCGCCGCCGCGTGGCGGCTGGTCCGGGTGGCGGAGGTGCGTCCGGGATGCGTCCTGCTCGTCCGATAGGGAAAGGAGTCCGGGATGACAGTCTGTTCTCTGTTGTTCGCGGCCTCGGCGCTGGTCGCCGGGACGCATGACGTGCGCGACTACGGCGCGAAAGGAGATGGCCGGACGCTCGACACGGAGGCCATCCAGCGGGCGATCGATGCCTGCGCGGCGTCCGGCGGCGGGCGCGTCCTCCTCGCGGGCGGCACGTTCCGCTCGGGATCGATTTGGCTCAGGAGCCGCGTCGACTTTCATGTCGCGATGGGCGCGGCCCTGCTCGGGTCCGACCGTCTCGAAGACTACAACGCGCTCGATGATTTCGCGCAGAACTCGCCCGGATCGAAGGCCGAGGGATGGCAGGGGCGGCACCTCATCATCTGCGTCGAGCAGGAGGATGTCGTCCTTTCCGGCGACGGGACGGTGGACGCCAACGGGCGCGCCTATTTCGACCGTTCGCGGGAGTCCTGCCGCGGGGACATCAACTGGCGCTTTGGCGGGTTCAACGCCAGGGACTTCGCGAATGCCGCGCGTCCGGGGCAGGTCGTGGTCTTTGCCGAGTGCCGGAACGTGCGCGTTCGGGACCTGAATTTCGTCGACTCGACGGCCTGGACGTGCTTCTTCCATGGCTGTGAGCGCGTGCAGGTGCGCGGCATACGCGTCACCTGCGACTACCGGAACATGAACACGGACGGCGTGGACATCGACTGTTGCCGCGACGTGACCGTCTCCGACTGCATCTTCAGGACTGGCGACGACGCCATCGCGATTCGCGGCGCGCCGCGTCGGCTCAAGGACAGGACGCGCGTCTGCGAGAACGTCACCGTGAACAACTGCGTGGCCTACGTCTCGGCCTGCGGCTGCCGGATTGGCGTGGGCGATGGCGTCATCCGCCACGTCACGATCTCCAATCTCGTCGTCCACCAGGCGGAGCTCGGCATCTGCATCCAGTCCGTCTACGGCAAGTCGTCCGGCGTCGACATCAGTGACGTCGCCGTCTCCAATGCCTCCATCCGGCGTGCGCCGTACGCCCTCTGGATCCAGGGCGACAACGGGAAGCGCCCGCGGGACATTCGCTTCTCGAACGTCCAGATCTTCGAGGACGGCACCGTGCCCGACCGGCCGATGGTGCATCTGAAGGACGCGGACGCCGTGACGTTCACGGGCTGCCGCGTGGCGCGCGCGGGGGCGGCCTCGCGTCCCTTCGACGAGGCGCGTGACATCTCCGCATTGCCGCACGTGAAGCGGCCTGCGGTCCAGGGTCTGAAGCCCATCGACTGACGGGCGGACATCGACAGGAAGGGAGGGGCACGAATGGGCATTGGCACGGTTTTGCTGGCGGCGCTGGCATTGGCGAACGGCGGACACGCCGACCGCGAGGGGACGGTTGCCTTTCACGGGCGCCTTGACGCCGGGTTCGGGGCCTGGACGACGACAAACAGCGCGGCGGCGCCGGTCGATTTCGCGTTTACCAACTTGTGTGGCGTCGCCTGCCTGCGCGTCAGCAGGCACGCGGAAGGGGACCGGGGGACTTTCTGGGGCTTCACGTCCGAGCCCTTTGCGGTCACGGGCGGCGAATCGGCCTATCTTGAGCTGCTCGTGCGCGGCACCTACCGTCTGCACCTCTGCGAGTCGCCGTGGCGCGGGAGGTGCTGCCGCCTCTCCTGGCATGACGAGAAGGGCACGGAGATCGGCGAGGAGAAGTTTGCCGTGATGCTGCCGGGCGAGGCCTGGAAGCGGGCGCGCGTGAACGTCCGCGTCCCGGAGGGCGCCGTGTATGGGCGGGTGACGATCGGCGCCCAGCATCCGAAGTTTAGGAGCAGGGGCGAATATCTCGCGATCGCCGAGGTCCGGCTGGTGACGGGGGCCGCTTGGATCGGCGGCGATGGCGACGGCCCGCTCATGGACATCCTGACGCCATCGCCGAATGCGGATCTCAACGCGACGGTTCGCTTCCGCCTGGTGGACGCGACCGGCGTTGACCACGCGAAGACGCGCCTTGCCTGGTCGGGCGAGGAGGCGGGAGCGCGGTTCGCGCGTGAAGGCGACGTCTACGCCTGCCCGCCCCCGGCTGGCGGCTGGAAGCGCGGCGGCGTCTACCGGCTCACGGTCGAGTCGGTCGACACGCTCGGGAACGGGCGGACGGAAAAGACGCTCTTCTACTTCGAGGAGCCGGAGACGGGCGGCCTGTTCACGTTGCGCGACGACGGGGTCTTCCTGCGCGGCGGCAAGCCGTTCTTCCCGCTCGGCATCGCGCGCGTCTGCGAGGCCGACGCCAACGGCTTCAGCCTTGACGAGGCCGTGCGCCAGTGCAAGGAGGCCGGCTTCAACGCCGTGAGCCGCTACGGGCTCTGGAAGGACTTCGCGACGGCCGACGCCTGGTTCGATCTCGTCGAACGGCACGGCCTCATGACAATCGCCGACAGCGAGAACACGCGCGCGCGCGACGACGACGAGGCGCGGATCCGCAACGTCCTGCACGCGCGCCGCCGTTCGAGCGTCATGATCTGGGAGGTGGCGGACGACACGTCGAACTTCCGCACGGGCGACGAGGTCAGGAACAGCCATCATTTCGTCAAGGCGCTCGACGGCCGGGCGCTCTCGTCGCATGTCGATGCCGTCTGGCCGCGCCATGCCGAGACGTACCGCCAGTATGTGCGCACCGCCGAGGTCTTCCAGTTCGAGCTCTATCCGTTCCACAGCGCGACGCCCTGGAACCGCAGCCGGGCACTGGCAGATCTCGTCGCCTCCATCGAGCGTGTCCGCGCCCTGCACCGCGAGACGGGCGCGCCGGAACCCGGTTTCATCGGGATCGTCCAGAACTTCAGGGGATGGACGGACTGGAAGATGGTTCCGACGTACGACGAGGTGCGCGCGATGTCGTATCTGGCCGTCATCCACGGGTGTCGGGGCCTTAGGTGGTACGCCTACTCCGGCATGGGCGCGAAGGACCCGACGACGGAGGCGGCGGCTGACGACCCGCGACGCTGGGCTGAAATGACGCGTCTTGTGAAGGAGCTGGGGGCTCTGGCGCGCGAGCTCACGGCGCGTGACGCGCGAGTCCAGCCGGAGGTGACGGTCACGGAGGGCCCGGCTCGGGACGCCTTTGGCCGTCCGTCCGTCTCGTGCCTTCTCAAGGACGTGCCGGGCGGCTTCCTCATGGCGGCAAACCACACGACCAACGAGGTGACGGTCGCGATTCGCGGTGGCGGTGTCGATGTCATGCACGCCTTCAAGGGCGGCGAGGTCCTGCTTCGGGGCGGATGCCGGAAGCAATCTCCCTGATGAGCGGCAATGTTCGCCGTTTGCGAACATCGACATCCGATTCGTCCGGGCGGCTCTCCCTGCCGAACGCGCGAACGCATGGGTTCTTCGCGCTCGGGATTCGCGACACTGCCCGGAGCGCGTCGTGGTGCGGGCCGCGCTTAGGTCGCTCATCACGTCGGCCGTGCGGCCGCCCGGCCTTAAGCCTCTCGCCGGTGACACGGCCGCGCCGGAATTTGGCACAATCTGTGTCAGCGCGTCGAAGGACGAGCCCTTGACGAGGACCCTCCTGATTTCCTCGTGGCTGCGCTCGACGTGCGGCTTCTGCCGCGAGTTGCACGGGGCGCGGAAGAATCGCACGTCTCGAAGCGCCTCCTCTGGCGCTTGAACGGCGTCTTCCTCCCGTCGGCGTTCCGGCAGGCCCTCGAACACGTGTCGAAGCGCTCGCAGACCGCGTTCGTGCGCCCGTAGCCCCTGCTGCTCCAGAACATGCGGTTCCTCACCTCGTTCGCGACGGTGGAGACCGCGCGTCCGAACGTTTTCGCCATCTGGGCGAAGGTCGGTCGGCGCTCGAGCCCGTGGGCCATGCCTTTCCTCGTGTCTATGGTCATGTGCTTTGCCATGACTTCGTTCCTTTCCCTTCTTGACTGGCCACGCACGGACGGAACGCCCGTCCCGGCGCATGGCCCTGGCGCGCATTGTCTCATGAGGCGGCGCGGCGGAGGGCGGGAGGCCGGCCCGGCGACGTGATGAGCGACCTAAGCGCGGTCGGCACGGCGGCGCGTCCCGGTCAGTGTCGCGAATCCCGAGCGGCGAGAGCGCGCACGCGCGGAGTCGACGCGTTCGACGAGGCGGACTCCCGCCCGAAGACGCTTTGACAAAGTAAACGCAAGTCCCTCCCCGGGGAGGGTAGGAGGGGTGGAGAATCCCTGCCTCCATCAATTTCCTGTCCAACCTCTACATTTGACCAACTGAACAAAATCTAAAATTGCTTTTACTCTGGCAAAGCACCATTCTTGGGGGCGTTGCGGAGGTTCATGCGGACGACGGGGGAGTTTGATATAATATGCGCGTCATGAAGCCAATCGCCACCAACATCGCCGACTTCGAGACCCTGCGCAAGGAGGGCCTGCTCTACGTTGACAAGACCGCGCACCTGCACCGGCTCATCACGAAGCCGGGCAGCACGTTCTTCTTCTGCGCGCGTCCGCGCCGGTTCGGGAAGTCGCTGAGCGTGACGACGCTCAAGTCGATCTTCCTCGGCCACCGGGAATACTTCGACGGTCTCGCGATCGCGAAGACCGGCTACGACTGGAAGCCCCACGCCGTCATCCACTTCAACTGGGGCATGGTGGACGTCTCCAGCGTCGAGACGTTCGAGCGGACGCTGGCGGAGTCCGTCAGGCGCTCGCTGTCCGAGGCGGGCTGTGCCTACGAGGAGTCGCTTCTGCCGTCGGACAACCTCGGCCGCGCCATCGACTTCTTCTACAAGAAGGACGGCGTGGGCGCGGCGATCCTGATCGACGAGTACGACGACCCGGTGGCGAAGGCTCTCGCCGACATCGACCTCGCCGAGCAGGTCCGCACACGGCTGTCGGCGATCTACGCGCAGTTCAAGGACAACTCGGGGAAGATCCGCTTCCTCTACATCACGGGCGTGTCGAAGTTCACGAAGCTCTCGGTCTTCTCGACGCTCTCCAGCCTCAACGACATCTCCTTCGAGGCCGACTACGCCGCGCTCTACGGCTACACGGAGGAGGAGCTGTCCGCGAACTTCGAGGGGCACATGCGCGCCAAGGCGGAGCGCATGGGCCTTTCCTACGAGGCGTTCCGCGCGGAGCTGAAGCGCTGGTTCAACGGCTACCGCTTCGCGCAAGACGACGTGAGGACCGTCTACAACCCCGTCTCCATCGCGCTCACGCTCGTCTCGGCGGCGCCGCGCCTGACGGCGACGTGGACGGCGACGGGGCGTCCGTCGATGCTGATGAACTTCATCAAGAGGCAGGGGCTTCTCGCAATCGACTACGAGAAGGGAGTCAAGGCGCGCGACAACGACTTCGACGTCTCCGACATCCGCAACCTGCGGGCGGTGCCGATGCTCTACCAGGCGGGGTACCTGACGATCACGGACTACGCGGACGGACGCTACACGCTCGGCATCCCCGACGAGGAGGTGCGGCGCGACCTGCTGCTGCTCGTCACGGCGGAGACGGCGGAGAAGTCCGAGCCGTGGGTCTGCCGTCTCGCGGACCACCTCATCGACGGGGAGTACGACCTCTTCTTCCGGGGCCTGAAGGCCCTCTACGCGGGGATGCCGTACGGCAGCCTTGAGGCGGGCGTCCACGAGATGTCCTACGAGCGCGTCCTCAAGGCGTTCCTGCAGGCGCTGGGGCTGGAGGCCCGGGCCGAGGAGACGCAGGCGGGCGGGCGTCCGGACGTCGTCGCGCGCGACCGCCACACCATCTGGATCTTCGAGCTGAAGGTGGACGCGACGGCGGCGGACGCGCTCGCCCAGATCCGCGAGAGGGGCTACGCCGAGCCGTACAAGGCGCAGGGCCTGCCGATCTGGGCGATCGGCCTCGCATTCGACTCGAAGACGCGCCAGCTTGCCGACGCGGCCGTCGAGAAGCTGGCGTAAGAGAAAGGGAACGGCACGATGAGCATGAGAGACGTCTCGAAGATGAAACGGCCTGTTCGCGGCGCGGTGGCGCTCGCGGTTGCCTGCCTGTGCGGCGCCGCGACCTTTGCCGCGGCGTCGGCGGGGGACTCCGAAGGAAATTGTGAGCCTGTGCGCGAATTCGCGGCGAACGGCTGCCGCGTCGCGTGGACGGACAGGACGCTGGAAGTCGGCAACCGCCTGTTCGAGCGGCGCTACGTGGCATCGAACGGCGTGCTGCGGACGGTCTCGTTCGCGCGCGCGGGCGGCGCGACGTGGGCGGGTCGGGCGCCGGAGACGAACGACGCGCTGACGGTCGCGGCGGAACCCGCGCGATGGAGCCCCGTCGGCGTTGCGGGCGTGCGCGTCCACGTGACGGCGGGCGGGCAGGTGACGCGGCTTGACCTCTACCCGGACATGCCGGGCGTCATCGCGACGCGCCCGGGCGTGACGGCGTTCGCGCCCGTCCACGACGCCGACCGCGCGTGTGATCTCGCGACGGGCAGGGCGCTGAAGGCCGCCATCGCCGCGAGCGACACGATCTCGCTCGACCGGCGGCACGTGAAGGCGACGAGCTTCACCTGCCGCGACCAGACGGACATCCGCGACCAGCTGCTGGACGTGGACGAGCGGCTGCTCATGAGCTACGACTGGGCGTTCTCCCTTGCGGCGAGCGGCCTCGACCTGCGGGATGTCCTCGCGGACGAGGGCCTGGTCTTCGTGCGCCTCGCGCCGATGCCGTCAAGCCGTCCGGCGCCCGTCGACGACTTCATCGTGAGCGGCGCGGACAAGGGCGTCTCGCTTCTCGCGAACGGCTTCCCGCTCGTCGAGCTCGCCTACGCGGGCGGCGCGGCGGGGCGGCTCAGGGCGCTCGTCGCGTTCCAGCGCGCGATCCGCCCGTACCGTCCCGGACGCGACGGCCTCCTGCTCTCGAACACGTGGGGCGCGGGCAACCGCGACAGCCGCATCTGCCAGGACTTCCTGCTGAAGGAGATCGCGGCGGGCGCGAAGATCGGCGTCGACGTCATCCAGATTGACGACGGCTGGCAGCGGGGACGCACCCAGAACTCGCAGAAGAAGGTCGCCGCCGGACAGAAGAAGGTCTGGAACGGCTATTGGGCCGCCGACCCCGACTTCTGGAAGGAAGACCTTGAGCGCTTCCCGGACGGCCTCGACTTCCTCGTGAAGGAGGCCCGCGCGAAGGGCATGCGCTTCGGACTTTGGTTCGGGCCGGACTCCAGCGACGACGCGGCGAACTGGGAACGCGACGCGGCCTGCCTCCTGGACTACCACCGCCGGCTCGGCATCGACTACTTCAAGATGGACTCGATGAAGCTCCTCTCGCCGCGCGCGCTCGCCCGCAACCGGCGGATGTTCGACAAGATGCTTGCCGACTCGGGCGGCGACATGGTCTTCGACCTCGACTGCACGGCGGAGGTGCGCCCCGGCTTCCTTGGCCTTCTCGACATCGGCCCGCTCTTCGTCGAGAACCGCTACACGCGCCGTTCCGCCTACTGGCCGCACCACACGCTCAAGAATCTCTGGGACCTCTCGCACGTCATCGACCCCGTGCGCCTGCGCTTTGAGTTCAACAATCCCGACACGAATCACGAAAACTACGAGTGGAGTCCGCTCGGCCACGGGAACTACCGCCCGGACGCGCTCTTCGCGACGGTCATGGCGGCCTCGCCGCTCGCGTGGATGGAACTCTCCGACGTGTCCGAGAAGTCGGTGGCGGCGCTCGCGCCGCTCGTGAGGACGTGGAAGGCGGAGCGCGCGCGCTGGCACGGCGGCGTCATCCACCCGGTCGCGAACCGTCCCGACGGCGTGGCGTGGACGGGCTTCGTCTCGGAGGCGGCGGACGGCATGGGCGGCTACGCGCTCCTCTTCCGCGAGCTGAACGCGAAGGCGGATTTCGCCCTCGACCTTGAGCCGATCTTCGGCGCGGCGACGCTCTCGGACGCGGCCGTCATCGGCGGACGCGGCACGGCGCGCTTCGACGGCGCGCGCCTCGCGGTCACGGTGCCCGAGCGGCTGGACTTCGTCTGGGTCAAGTTCGCCGCCGAATTATAAACTCCGATAGACAGGATTATTGAGGGCGGGTTCGCGCCTCCCCCTCCCGCAAAATTTGGACATTCGTCCGGGATGGTGGGCCGCCTCGCCGTAGCCCTTGCGCTGACGGGCTTCTCGTTGCGGGCCGATGACTTCTACCTGAAGCCCGAAGCGGTGGACTGGTCGAATCCCGCGAGCTTCACGCTGGATGCCGCCGGAACGGTGGCCGCCACGACCGTGCCGAGGAGTGAAGATAGCGTGAAGATCACGTCCGCCTATCAGGGAACCTTCACGGCGGGCAGCGCCTCGTTCGCTGTCATCGCCACTGTCAAGGCGATCAGCTTCGAGACGGACAAGTCCGTCGAGCTGGTGCTGGACGTCCCCGAAGCGGAAACCGTGGCGGACTTCAACAGCTCGGTTTTCCGCGATCCCTTCGACAACTGGTCCTACCGCTTCTGCACGCTGACCAAGCGTGGCGCGGGGACGCTCAACCTCACTGGCGTCGGGCGTCTGCTGCGCGGCACGGCCTCGTGGGACTACTACTGCCGCCTGAAGGTCGAGGGCGGCACGCTCCGGCTTCAGCCGGACACGACGCTGGCGGGTTCGCAGACGTATGTCGGAACGCTGTCCGTGGCGGATGGCGCGCGCTTCGTCCCGAGCGGCGCGGCGGGGAAGTCGATTACGACGGCTGTGCGCGGCCTCTCGGGTGCGGGCCTGATCACGAACGAGTATGCGCAGACGGCCGGGCTCAACCTGATGGTCATCCGCAGCAATGACGCGGGCGACTTTTCGGGACAGTTCGCGGGCGACTTCGCGCTGACCCTGAGCGGGCCGCTCACGCTGTCGGGCACGTCGTCGGCCTGCACGGGGTCGAAGCCTTCCGTTTATGCGTCCGGCACGCTGGACGCGACGATGGGCGTGACGGAAGTCGCGTCGCTGGGCGTGCGCGGCGGCGCGTCCTCCCTCGGCGTCAACGACATCAACATCGGGCAGAACGGCGGCGCGCTCCGCTACATCGGCACGGGCGAGACGACGGACAAGACGTTCACGTTCCAGGGCAACGCGGAGGCCGGCAAGTTCCCGGCGGTGTTTGACGCGGGCGCGGCGGGCGGCCTCGTGTTCGCCGCGCAGGAGGGCGCGACGACGGTCTGGACGGGATCGGGCGCCCACGGCCAGCGCCTCACGCTGACGGGCTCGAACGCGGTGCCGTGCGCCGATCCGAACGCCGACCCGGACGGCGACGGCGCGACGAACCTGGAGGAGTATCGGCGCGGAACGGATCCGACGAGGAAAGACACGCCCTATTCGGCGGGCTTCGTCTGGACGACGCGGCGGCCGACGCCGATGACCGAGCGGAAGCCGTGGGCGGCGCCCCAGCCGATCAACGGCGTGTTCAATCCCGAACGCGACGAGAAGGGCGCGTCCGTCTGGTGGTGGCTGGCGGACGGCGGACGCGGCTGGCGCCCCGCCGACGAGGGCGACTTCAACAGCCGGGACTGGTCGGCGGCGAAGGAGCGTCGCTACAACAAGGGCTTCGCGTTCTCCGCCGACGGCACCGTGGCCCTGAAGCCCGCGCAGGGCGTGCGGCTCGGAATCGCCTGGGAGAGTCCCGTCACGGGCATCGTCTCGGCGACGGTCACGCGGGCCGACGGACAGGTCTTTGCGCGGCAGAACCTCGCGGTCGAGAAGGGGACGCGCCTCGTGTTCCCCGACGATTTCGACGGCGCGCCGCGCGACGGGACGTATGTGATCGACGAGTTCCGGGTCGAACAGCAGACAAATTCTGAACATTAGCGCGTTTGCGAAGACCCTTGCCAACATGGTATAATTCAAATCCATGAAAATGCTTGTGGCAAGTTTTCTTCTTCCGCTGGCGGCGCTTGGCGTGACTGACCCTCCGTTGCCATTTGACGCCACAGCCCCAACGGGAATCGGGTGATGGTCGCGCCTGTCTTTCGAGAACCGACCTTCATCTGGGCTTGCGCGGCGCTCACGGGCGGATGCCTCACCGTGGCGGTTGCCGTGCGGGCAAGGCATTTTCTGCGCGAAGTGTCGGAGCAGTTCATCAGGCTGCCGCCGTCCGGCAAGGCTGTGTTGGCGGCGGCGGTTGTCGTCGCGACGGTCTTCGCGCAGAAGCCGACGAGCGTGTCCGCGAACCAACCCGAATCAGCACGAGTCGAGGCGAATCTGTCCGAGGTGTCTGCGACGCTAAACACGGAGAACGAGGAGGATCGGAGGCACGGAGAGGGTGAAGAAGGTGAGGCCACGAATCAACACGAATCTGCACGAATCGAAATCTGTGAAGCTCCGTGCCAATCCGTGGGCAAGGATTCGTCTGAGCTCCGTGCCTCCGTGTCTCCGTGTGAGAAAATTGTCTCGTCCAACGACGTGGTGCGCAGCTACCGCCTCGAAACGGTGCGGACGAACGCGACCGATTCCTACACGCGACCGGTGAACGCGCGGCTTGTCGGCACGTGGCACCTCACCGATGCCTACAGGGGAAGAGCATGGGTGTTGCTGGGGGAGGAAGGAAAAGGGAAGAGGGAAAAAGGAAGAAGTGCGGACGGTCAACTTCTTCCCTCTTCCCTCTTCCTTTTTCCTTTGGGCCCCCATGTCGTGACGTCACTCTGGGCGCACACGTGGGGCAAGGTGCGTCCGCAGCTGCGGAACGCCTCGAACGAGATCTTTGTCATTGGCGCGCCGATGTTCGCGCGGCACGACCAATCCTACCTCTGGACGGCGGCGACCGCAAACGGCTCGGTGCTGCTGACGTGGGAGAACTTCTTCTTGGGCAATCCGTATGAGAGAAGTTTAACCACGGATTCATGCGGATTAGCACAGGTTGGGGAAGGGAAGCCTACGGCGTTAAACACGGAGGGCATTGAGGAACGGAGGCACAGAGGTGGTCTTGATGGGGCTGTGGCAACTGTCGCATCCGCGACACCCACCAACACTCCGTGTCTCCCGTCCTCCAACACCTCCACGTTCAGCGAAAGCAAGCCCCTCGTGGTTCATCCCCCAATCAACGCACAGCTTGAACTCTTCCCGAATGGCGACTTCATCGCCCGCTCGAACGACGTCGAGCGCGTCTACCGCCGCGTCAACCCCGACGACTGGGACGACGACGGCATCCCGAACGAGGATGACACCGAGCCGCTCGCCCCGGCGGACACGCCCCAGTTCGGCCCGCACCAGACGCTGCCGGAGGACGCGAACACGGACAACTACTACTGGGTCGATCTCGTCGTGCGCCGCGCCAACGCCCTGGTGACGTTCGCGGGCGACGGCGCGTCGAACCTCGCCGATCCCACGTTCATCGCCGAGGCGGACGCGACGAACCGCGTCGTCCTCCTGCTCGGCAAGCCCTACACCGCCAAGTGCCGCCTGCCGCTCGTCTGTGTGGGCGCGTCCCATCCCGACGTCGCGGTCGGCGAGGACGGCGACGGACGGCTGACGGTCTGCCGTCCCGTCCGTTGCGAGATTGTGGACGATTCGCCCATTGCCGCATTCCGTGCCTCAGACGTCACGTCCTACGCTGCGTCAGGTGGACGGCGACTGCGCTTCACGCCTGCGCCCGACGGCTTCGACGTGACGTGGAACGGGAACTACTGCTGCCTTGAGCCGCCGCCCCCGCCGTTCACCGTGCCCTTGTTCAACTGCGACGGTAACTGCGGCTGTGGCGGCTGTGCAGTCGGGACGTACACGTGCCGCTTCGAGGGCTTCGAGCTGTCCTTCCCGAACTGGCCCTGCGGCTGTTCGCACGAGTCGCCGCCCGACGAGCCGCACGACCCGCGAGAGGGCGAGGAGGAGGACGAGCCGCAGGGGCCGCACGTCTCGGCGAGATTCTCGGAATCCGCGATCATCTTCGAGGACGCCTACGAGAACGCGCCGGGCGAGACGGTCGCGCGGCGCTCGACGGAGACCGAGGCCGCGTTCAGCGTTTACGGCGGAACGAAGGGCGGCACGTTCTCCCTTGAGCTGCGCGACGGCGGACGGCTCGAACGCATGGGCGGCTCGTTCCTGCCGCGCGAGGGGAAGCTCGAGCCGGGCGAGTCGTTCAGGATCAGGGTGAAGTATCAGGCGCGGTCGGCGAGCGGAAGCGAGGGCGACATCAAGGCCATCGCGACCTTCACCGAAGAGGAGAGCGAGGAGAAGATCACGTCCGAGGCGACGCTGACGGCGGTCAAGGTTGAGCTTCGACCCATTGTTGACCTTTCTAACGGGGACAAAGGCGATTGGCGTCATAAATATGGCGTCCATGAATTGGTTGCTTGTCAGACGGAGCCCGAAGACATCGACGTGTTGTGGAATGTGAAAGGTTGCGGCAAGATGCAGAAGGACAAAACATACCGCTGTCCGCTTGACGCCGAGTCGAATCCGTTGGAAGTCGTTTGCGCCGGCGTCACCTATACGCCGTCGATTCAGGTCGTGGAACCGTCTGGCGTCCGAGCGCGCAACCCCGGCGTGGTGACATACGGGCTTCCCTTGCTCAGTGCGGGAGGAATTGGGCTTCAACTGGATATGCAGATTCTTCCTCTGGATGTTTCGTTTCAGGAGATTGTGGTTGAGGAAGTTCCCTCGACGATGGGTGTTCAGACTGGCTATTTCACGCATCCGTACTTTGACGGAGACCGCTGTCATTCCCGGAAGAATGGTGCGGGCATCTGGTTTGGCATTCGGGATGACAACATCATTGATGCGCGCGACACGGCGGCCTATACGCAAGCGTACCCGCGCATGACACCGGACGGACAACTGTCCGAATCCCTGACTGTGGGATGGGGCGAAGGGGAAAACGTCTGGAGCATTCCCCTTGGCTGGAACGCCCCCGAAACGCCAGTTGGCGCGGAACCGTGGAAGTGTTTTGCGGCGGACGAGACGCAGGTGTTCACGATTGACGCCTTCGGCACGGCGGGTGTGCGCAAGCTGCGGCATGAGGCCGTCCGCGAAGTGTTGGGATCCGTTTATCTTGATGGAGTGAAACTATGGTAAGACATGTCTTCCTTGGCATTCTGCTGGCAATGGCTGCTGTGGGCTGCGATCGACGGAAAGACCCTTTCCTTCGTGAAGTCGAGAAAGAGGCAGACTGTGCCATCCGAAGATTGGGTGAGCCGAATCGACGCGATCCGCTGCTTCGGGTGGGCGAGCTGATCAAATCGAAAACGAATCGAGCCGTTCGCGCGGCTTGTTATCGGATTCTGGATGACAAATTGTGTGACATCAAACTCCAGGGCGATGACTACGCACGGCAATGCCGTGTGTTCTTGACCGTCTGGAGTTGGCTGCTGCCCTATCGGTGGAGCGAGACCGGACGATGGACGATTGAGGACGAGTGCAAAGCCAAAGTTCGACAGTTGAAGTGGATGAGGCGGGAACTCGACCGATGGAAAGCAATGTCTTCAAATGGCGAAGCTGCCCGACTGAAAAAAAAGGATCCTGTGAAATTCGAGTCATGGCGTCGGGGCTACCGATACTGTCTGGGGCGATACGAATCGCTCGTGTTTTCCTTTGAGAAGCAATTCGACGGCCTCTGTGAATTCCGCCATGCCACCGATGAGGAGCGCTCAAGAGCGAAGGCGCTTGTGGAAACGTTCTTGGGACGCCCAATGCGAACAAAGGAAGAAATGAAGCGAGACTGGCAAGAGCGAAAGGTGTCAGACGAGATGCGGGCCATTCAGTGATCGGGTCAAGGAGCTGCCGGATAACCACGCAACTGTTCGCGCCCGATTATGGTATAATGACGGACATTCTTCAAAAGCCTATCAAGCAAAGGAGAGCGAAACATGACACACGCATCAAGAAGGGACTTTTTCAAAGGCGCGGCGGCGTTGGCCGCCGTCGGCGGACTGGGCGCGCGCGAGGCGCTGGCGCATGCCGCGAAGCCGAAACCCAACAACAACCCGATCTGGCTCATGACGAGCGCATTCGCCAAGGACCCCGACTTCGAGTCGGTCGTGAAACGCGCGAAGGCCGTCGGCGCGCAGGGGCTGGAGCTCTGCGTCTTCCGCCGCGACACGGATCGCCAGGACCACATCGCGACGCACCTCGACTACGACCACTTCACGCCGGAACGCGCGCAGCAGGTCATCGACCTCTGCAACCGCGAGAACATCCGCATCTCCGTCGGCGCCTATGACAACCTCATCGGCGGCAGGCCGGAGCTTCAGGTCGTCAACCAGAACCACATCCTGAAGCTCATCCGCATTGCGGCGATGCTCGGCGGCGACGCGAACGACGTCGTCTGCGGCACGTTCGTCGGCTATGATCACGTCCTCGGCCGTCAGGACGGCGGCTTCGAGAAGAACCTGGAGAAGTTCAAGAGGGTCTTCCAGCCGATCCTCAACTACGCGAAATCGCTCGGCGTGACGGTCTGCGTCGAGAACTGCCCGATGGAGGGCTGGCAGCCCGTGACGGCGCCGGACGCCTACAACAACCTGCCCGGCTGCCTCGCGGCGCGCAAGCTCATGTACGCGATCCTCGACGACGACAGCGCGCTGCAGGAGACGTACGACCCCTCGCACGACGTCTGGCAGCACATCGACCCGACGGACGTCATCAACGCGATGGACTTCCGCAAGCTGCGCCGCGTCCACATCAAGGGCACGCGCAACTTCGCGAACGACGCGGAGGCCGTGCACTGGGGCCGCCTGTATCCGCAGCAGTCCGTGGACGCCGCGCTCGCGAAGAAGGCGGGTGTGCCGCTCCCCGGCGGCGAGTGGGACCGCCTCAGCTACGAGCCGCGCCTCCCCGGCTTCGGCGGCAGCGACTCGTGCGACTGGACGAAGTTCCTGGAGAACCTGATGGCGAAGGGGTATGCGCACCCGTTCGTGATCGAGAACGAGGGCGTCAACTCCTCGCACACGGGCAACATGGGCGCGACGCTCCAGGGCTTCCGCGCGACGGTGCTCAACACGGCGCCGGTCGTGTGGCCGCTCGGGCCGGACGGCTATGCGTTCGACACGCGGGCGCTGAAGCCGATGACGAACCCCGGCCTCGACCCGAAGCCCGTCACGATGCGCGACCTCGCGTCATGAGCCGGGCTCCGAAAGGCACGCTCGCGCTCGTCTCGCTCGGCTGTGCGAAGAACGCGGTCGACCTCCAGAACCGCGCGGGCGCGCTCCTGAAGGACGGGTGGACGCTGTCGCCCGACCCCGACCGCGCCGACACGGTGATCGTGAACACGTGCTCGTTCATCGCCTCGGCCCGCGAAGAGGCCGAGGCGGAGATCCGCCGCGCGCTGGAGCTGAAGCGGCGCGGCCAGTATGGGCGCGTCGTCGTCACGGGCTGCTATCCCCAGCGCTACCCGCAGCTGAAGGAGGCCTTTCCCGGCGTGGACGACTGGGTGGGCGTGCCGCAGACGTGGGAGGAGCCGAAGCTGCCGGCCCTGCGCCTCACGGGCAAGGCGTTCGCCTACCTGAAGATCGCCGAGGGGTGTGCGCACCTCTGCTCCTATTGCGCGATTCCGCAGATTCGCGGCAAGTACCGTTCGCGCCCGCTGAAGTCGATCCTGCGAGAGGCGAAGGCCCTCGTGGCGACGGGCTGCCGCGAGCTCAACATCGTTGCGCAGGATCCGATGCTCTGGCGCGAGGGCGAGAAGCGGCTGCCCGACCTGCTTTGGGCGCTCGACCGGATTCCCGGCGACTTCTGGGTGCGCGTCCTTTACAGCTATCCGAGCGAGATCACCGAAGACTTCATCGTCTGGCTTGCGTCCGCGAAGCACGCGGTCAAGTACGTCGACGTGCCGATCCAGCACACCGTGCCGGCCGTCCTGGAGAAGATGAACCGGAAGCGGGCGATCGAGCCGTCGCGCAGCGCGGCGGAGGTCCTGCGCGAGGTCGTGCCGGACATCACGCTCCGCACGACGGTCATGACGGGCTTCCCGGGCGAGACCGAGGCGCGCTTCGAGGAGATGCTCGCCGACCTGAAGCGCATGCAGTTCGACCACCTCGGCGCGTTCGCCTATTCGCCGGAGAAGGGCACGAAGGGCGCGAAGCTGAAGGGGCGTCCGAGCCGCGCCGTCGCCGAGGCGCGCGAGAAGCGCGTCATGGCGCAGCAGGCGAAGATCTGGAAGCTGAAGGCGAAGCGGATGCTGGGTCAGACGTTCCGCGCGCTCGTGATTGCGCCCGGCGTCGCGCGGCTGGCGTCGCAGGCCCCGGACGTGGACGGCGTGACGTATTTGATGGGGGATGGGGAATTGGAAAAAGGGAACGGGGAACAGGGAAGAGGGAACGGGGAATTGGGAGCGGAGGTTGGCGAATTCGTTGACATCCGGCTGACGAAGGTCAGGGGATTCGATTTCGAGGGTGAACGACAGTCATGACGCTGGAAGAGATTGTGGGTTGGCTCGATGCGACGCTGGATGTCGCGGCGTTTGACGACGTGTCGAACAACGGCGTGCAGATCGCGCGCACGGCGACGTCGCCGCGCGACGCGGAGATTCGGTGCGTCGCCTTTGCCGTGGACGCGAGCGCGCGGGCTGTCCGCGCGGCGGCCGAGGCGGGCGCGCAGCTGCTCGTCGTCCATCACGGCCTCTCGTGGGGCGGCGGCATCAAGCGGCTTACGGGCGGCGTCTACACCGTCGTCAAGGCCGCGCTCGACGCGAACCTCGCGGTCTACGCCTGCCATTTGCCGCTCGACGCGCACCCGACGCTCGGCAACAACGCCCAGCTCGCGAAGCGGCTGGGGCTGAAGAAGGTGCGTCCGGCGTTTTCCTATCACGGCCACCTCATCGGGCTCGTCGGCGAGGCGAAGGGCCGCACGATCGGCGTCTGTTCGGGCGGCGCGGGTGCGTTTGCCGAGGAGGCGCAGCGGCTCGGCTGCGACCGCTTCGTCACGGGCGAGGCGGATTGGGGCGAGGTCATCGCGGCGGAGAACTGCGGTCTGCAGATGGACTGCCTCGGACACTACGAGACGGAGGTCGGCGGCGTTCGGGCCGTCGCGGCGGCGATGAAAAAGGCCCTGAAGGTGCGGACGGTCGACTTGACCGAGACGTTGGCGCCCGGCGGGCCGCAGAATTGACACAGGAGGCTTGACATGAAAGAACCGAAACCCGTTGAATACATCGACCGCGCGACCGGCGAGAAGGTCGTCGAGTCCGTGCTGGGCGACAAGGCCCTGCGCTTCGCCTACGAGACGCTGCTGGGGCGGACGCTCTGGAGCGTGCTGTTCGGCTCGCGGCGCGTCTCGGACTGGCTGGGCCGCCGCTATGACCTGCCGGAATCGAAGGAGAAGATCGCGGCGTTGACGTCCCTGCCGGGCTGCCGCTGGGAGGAGGCGAAGAAGCCAATCGAGGAATACGAGACGTTCAACGCCTTCTTCACGCGCCACCTGAAGCCGAATGCGCGTCCGCTCGGCGAGGGGCTGGTGAGCCCGGCCGACGGGCGGCTGCGTCTGTACCTCGATGCGGACGCGGACCGGCCGTTTCCCCTGAAGGGCGCGACGCGCTCCCTGCGCACGGTCTTCGACGGCGCGGCGCCGACGGGCCGCTACGACATCGCGGTCATCCGTCTCGCGCCCGTCGACTACCACCGCTTCCACTTTCCCTGCGACTGCACGGTGGACGGGCCTGCGCGCATCGTGCCGGGCAAGTACCACTCGGTCAACCCGATCGCGCTTCTGCGCTACCCGAACGTCTATGCGGACAACGAGCGGCAGATCGTGAAGGGCCACGCGGCGTTCGGCGACTTCTGGCTCGTGGACGTCGGCGCGTTCGGCGTCGGGACGATCGTCCAGACGTTCGTGGGCACGCGGCACGTGAAGGGCGGCGAGAAGGGGTATTTCAAGTTCGGCGGCTCGACGGTCATCTTCGTCGCGGCGGCGGGCGCCGTGACGTTCGACGCGGACCTCGTGCGCAACTCGGCCGCCGGCCTCGAGACGCGCGTCCTCTGCCGCGAGACGATCGGCCGCTTCGGAGCGGCATGAGCGGCCTGCCGTTCTCCCTTGACGAAAAGGCGCGCAAGCCGCTGTCGCAGCAGGCGGCCGACGGCTTCCGGGCGGCGATCAAGGAGGGCTTCTACGCGGACGGCGCCGTCTTGCCGACGCTTCGCGAACTCGCGCAACGTTGGCACGTCTCCCTGAAGGTTCCGAGCATGGCCTATGCGCGTTTGGCCGAAGAGGGCTATGTCGTCCTGCGCGCGGGACGCGGCGCGGTGGTCAACCGCAGCGGCGTCCGCACCTGGAACGGCAATGTGCTGTTCGTGTCGGTCGGCCTGCAGGGCGGCTTCTTCGTGCCGCAGTTCCTCCAGACCATTCGCGGCGAGCTGGAGGCCGCCAACCTGCGGTTCTACACGATGGCGGTGCCGACGGACGCGCGGGGCGGCCCGTCGTGCGGACGCCTTGCCGACTATCTTCAGCACGCCTACGACCTCGTCATTCTCCTCTCGGGCAATCCCCGCCTGCGGCGGATGGTGCGCAAGAGCGCGTCTGCCAGCCTCGTTGTCGGGTGGGCCGGTGCGCACGACGCGGCGGCGGACGTCTCCCTTTCCTCGGACGATGCCGAGCGCGCGTTTGTCGAAGACTGCCGTCGGCATCGCGTCCAGCACCTTCGCATCCTCTACCATGGGCAGCGGCGGCCCCTGCTGGCGGACCGTCTCGCGGCTGCCGGCATCGAAGCGGAGACGGTTCGCGTCTTGCCGCGCCGCGGATACCCGACGGGGCAGGGCCTGCAGCACGCGGCCTATGCCTATTGGGTCGGACAGGGACGGGCGTCCGTCTGCCGCGCGGCGCGCACGTCCGTCTACTTCGCGGACGACAACCTCCTGCTCGGGTCGCTGCTGGCGTTCGCGCGCCTGGGGGTCGCCGTGCCGCGCGACGTGCGCGTCGCGACGCTCGCCAACCGCGGCAGCGACTTCCCCTACGGCCTCTCCTTCACGCGCATCGAATCCGATCCCGTGCAGTTCGGACGCGAGGTCGCGCGCCATGCGCTGCGCCTGCTGCACGAGCGGACGAAGCCCGCGCCGCACGTCTGCCGCCTGCGCTACATCCCCGGCGACACGTTCCCCGCCTGACCTTCTGGTCGGGCGGTCGCGTCACCTTGTCACCTCTTTCGCGCGTCCGTCAATTGACGGGGGTGGACGCCCTGTGCTATCCTATGGCGTACAGGGCGCGGGATGCCTCTGTCAAGACAGGAGAATGCAATCGACATGAAAACTTGTTCATTGGGGGTGGCCGGGCTCTGCCTGCTTTCGGCGGCGGCGTTCGGCGGCGAGGAAACGGTGCTGTCGTGGAAGAACGGCGCGGCATCCGGCGACCTGGCGGTCGCCGCGAACTGGGCGGGCGTGCCGGACGGCGTGACCGACATCTCGTATGACGAAGGGACGGGTTATTTTGGCCGATTCTACGCCTTGGGCGCGAAAAGCCTTTCGCTCACGCTGTCGAAGGACTTCAGCTTCAACCGCCTTTACCTTCAGTCGGCGGGGACGGAATACGACGTCGACCTGGGCGGGCACGCCCTGCGCCTGCGCGGCGACAGAGAGGGGCAGATCGCCTTTAACCAGAACCAGTCGAACCAGCGGATGACGATCCGAAACGGCGTCCTTGATTTCAGCGACTTCACGCGGCGGCAGCTGAACGTGTCCGGCGAGGGGAACGTGCTGACGTTCGCGGGGACGGAGGCGGAGCCTGTCTCGATTGTCGGCGAACCGTTTGAGCCCATCCTGACCAGTGGCGGACGTCTCGTCCTGTCCAATGCCGTGGCGCGGAGCTGCAGGCTCGCGCTGTCGACGGACAACGGCGCCGGAACGATGGTCCTGACGGGGCCGAAGACGGAGGTCCGCCATTGGCAGAGCGGCTATGCGGGCGTCGATGTGGCGCGCGGCGGCGGCTCGACGCTGGTCGTTTCGGGCGGTGCGTTGCTCGACGTCCTCAATTCGTCCGGATCGCAGAAGGCCGACATTCTCGTCGGCGGGATGGGGAGGGGACATTCGACGCTGGTCGTCTCCGGCGCGGGGACGTGCCTCTACAACACGAACCGTGTCGCGCGTCAGGCCAGCAACGCCGGCGTGGCCTCGCTCGTCGTCGGCTACCACACGGACGGCAACGTCCTGCACGTGACGGATCATGCGACGGTCGAGCTGTCGTCGAAGCTGCTGGTCGGGAATCCGATTTCCGACACGACGCGCGGCTCGGCGTCGCACAACTTCATCCGCATCGACTCGAACGCCGTCGTGACGGCGGCGGACATCATTCTCGGCCAGCGCGCCAACCGCAGCGGACAGACCTACGACGTCACGGACGTGACCTACGCCTCCAACACGTGCGTCATTGCGGACGGCGCTTCCGTGACGCTGACGCAGGACGGCCTCATCGTGGGCGGGGACGCCGCCGCGTACGACAATGCCGTCGTGATCTCGAACGCCGCCGTCGTGTCGTCCAAGACGTCCTACGTCGGTGCGCGAGGCGGCGTCTCCAATCGGCTGGACGTCGTTGACGGCGGCGTGTTCCTGTGCCGCGAGACGGGCGAACATCGCGGACTCATTGTCGGCGGCGAGACCTCGACCGGCACCGTCGTGACCGTTGACGGCGGCCTCGTCGCGCTGACGAACGGCGTCTTCGAGCTGCGTGGCGCGGCGACGGGCCATGAGACGCGCGCGACCCTGCGTCGCGGGGCGGACGTCCATGCGCGGCACGTGCGCGTGAAGGGGACGGGCAATCGCCTGGAGATCGACGACGCGACGCTGACCGTCGGCACGGAGGGGGTCTTCCCGTTCGAGGCCGACGGCGACGTGACGCTCGCGTTCTCCGGCGCGCGGCCACGGCTCGACTTCCTCAATGTCTCCGTCAGCGGAACGGCGGCGGCGTTCAGCTTCGGCACGGGCGTTCACTTCGCCTTCACGCCGCCGGCGGGCGGATTCGCGGCGGCCCCTGTCCGGGCGCAGGGACGGGGCATCACGCTTGACGGAACGCCCACGCTGACGATCGACGAGACGGAATTCCTGAAAAACGGTGGCGGACGACTCGTGCTGTTCGATGCGGGCGAGGGACGGACGATCGAGATTTCCGACACGGCGTGGGCGTCCCTGCGCGCGTCGCTGGGCGAGAACGGGCGTCGCCTGCGCCTGTCCGCGAATCGGCAGACGCTCGTCTATTCGCATCGTCCGGGCGGCTTCGCGCTGATCGTTCGGTGAAGGCGGCAATTGACGGAGGTACGTGATGATTGCAGTGACGGTAGCCCTGATGGCGGCGGCGCTTCAGACGCCGGAGGCGGAACGGATTGTCGTGCGCTGGCAGGAACTGCCCGTGGCGAAAGCGCTTCAGCAGGAGATGCGGTCGCAAGGCGCGGCATCCCCGGCGCTCGAGATCGTCAACGCCCTTGCGTGGACGAAACAGCGGGGACTGGGGTTCCTGTGCCCGGCGGGCGACACGCCGCCCGGCTTTGCGGATGTCCCTGTGGCCGACAGTGGCGCGTTCCCCTATGTGACGAGGGGCGGGACGACGAACCGCCTCTCTCTGGCGGAAGTGTACGCGGAGATCGTGGCGAAGGAGCAGTGTCTGCGGACGGACGTGAAGATGCCGCTTCGGGCACTGGCGCGTAAGGACGGCGGCTACGACTACGTGCCGTACGGCGGAAGCGGCGGACGGGGCGTGCGGCTTGGATTCGACCAGTTCGGCGGCATCCTCGCGTCCGGCGAATTCGAGCGACGTCCGGGACTTGTCTTTCGGACGAAGACGGCGGCCGGCCGCGCCTTTGGCGCGGCCTTGGCGGAGGCGGCGAACCGGCTGGGGCCGGAGCGGCTTCTGCGTGTCGGTTTCTATCCGACCGAGGTGCGGTATCCCTCGAAGTCTGTGCCGAACCGAAAGTTCGTCTACGCCCATGCCATGCAGTGCTTCCTGCTCGGCGGCATCCCGACGGGCTTTGCGCATTCCTATCCGTCGGACGCCCGAACCGAGGACTTCGCCACGTGGCCGCCGGCGGCGGGGCCAGGCGTCCGCACGTGGTGGAGCGAGCGCCTGACGCCGCGCGTCCACGAGCCGACGTTGGCGGCCGCGCGCCTTGATCTTGACAGTGCCGAACGGGCGGGACTGGATGCGCTCGGCGTCCTCGTCTATCCGGGCTGCCTGTCGCCGGACAATCCGTGGCATGACGGCATCGTGCGGCTGTGCGAAGCGGCCGCGACGCATCGCGTGAAGATCGTCTTCGATCTCTGGGGCACGTTTCCGCCGTCATGGACGCGCGCGGCGAAGGCACTCTACACGGCCGAACACGGGCGGGCGCTCAAGGCGCTTTTCGACCGCTACCCGGACGCCTGGCTGCGCATCGACGGCAAGATCGCCTTTCAGTTCGGACGCGACTTGGTGAAGTTCGGCCAGCGGGCGTCGGACTACGCCGCGTTCTGGCAGGCGCTGGGCGGACGCGAGGCCTACTATCTCGTCTGCACGCTCATGGACAGCCGGGCGCACAACTTCTTCAACGGCTGGGAGCAGCTGGGCGACCTCTCGACGTTCTGGGGCGTGCATACCGGCTGGGGCGACAAGAACGTCGACTGGGTGCTGGACCCGATCCGAAAAGACCGCAACGACCGCCTGTCGTGGGGCGTGTCGCGCGGGTACTACCGCGCGAACTTCGGCGGGCGTCTCGACGCGGGCAACCTGACGGAGGGCTTTGGCGCCTGCCGTTTCATCGACAACTGGCTGGAGGCCATCGCGCGCGACTGCGGCGCCGTCTATGTGCAGAGCTGGAACGACCTGGGCGAGGATCATCACATCCTCGAATCGAACTTCCTCGGCGACAGTTTCATCCGCCTCAACCGGCATCTCGCGGACTGGTTTCGCGCGGGGCGCGAACCAGCCGTCGCAGAGGAGAAACTGCTGATGTTCCACCGCCGCCATCTGGTCGAGGCGAAGCTGGAGACGCATCCCGGACGCGATCCGCAGCATCCGAGCTGGACGAGCGCGCCGCTGTGCGACTATGTGCACGTCGTCTCGCTGCTCAAGAGGCCGGGCGACCTCGAACTGCGTCTCGGCGACGAGACGGTGCGGCTCGCGGGCGTCGGCGCGGGGCTGCGCGACTGGCTGGTGCTCGTGCCGCGCACGAAGGATCACGGCGGAAACCATCCGTTCTGGAACGGCGATTCCTACGGGCAGACGCTGCCGTTCGACACCGACCGCCGCCGGGTGACGGCCGTGGCGGCGCTGCCCGCCTGCCGGCCGACGGCGCGACTCGTGCGCGAGGGCGCGTCCGTCCTGGAGGTCACGAGCCGCACGGGAATCGCCGACCGCTTCCGTTTCCACTGCTTCAATGTCGTCGGAAGCGTCTCGGAGTGACCTTTCCGTTGCGTGGCGCACGCAGAAAATGAAAATCCCCTGCGGAAGATTTTCATCCGGAACGTTGTTTGCGAAGAGTAGTCAGAGGGTGCGACGAGATGTTTATGCAGAGTCAAATGGTTTTGTTCGCAGAGGGTGCAACGAGATATTTATGCAGAGTCAAAGGGTTTTAGCCGCAGAGAACGCAAAGGACACAAGGCTCATGCCGCG
>CAKTZA010000056.1 GCA_934635045.1 uncultured Kiritimatiellota bacterium
GGTCGGATCGCCTCCTGCGCGGAACTGGACGCGCGGATGGCCGACCTGCAGGCGCGCTACTACGACGACGAGTGGACGTGGGCCTACGACCTCATGCTCCGCCACTACGGGCTGGAGGAGGGGAAGATCGGCTACCGGGATCTCGTGATGGTCATTCGCCGCTGGCGCGAATCGGTGCTGAAGCTTGACCGCCTGCTCTACGAGGACGCGCGCAAGGAGTTCTCGCTCGCGACGAAGACGGGCTTCGGCTTCGACGGCGGCGGCGCGACGACCGAGGCGGATTTCGCGGGCGTGCGCGGCACGTTCGAGACGAACCCGTTCGTCCACGAGGTCACGGAGCACATGTCGCGCAAGAACGCGCTCGGCACGCGCTGGATCGACCGCCTCAACGCCCTCGCCGGAAAGGTCATGTGACAGGAGACGCCCGGCTTCATTCGCGTCACCAAAAGTTTGGTATAATACAGGCATGTCAGATTCAAGGGAGTGGTTCGTCAGAACCGAGGAAGGGAAGGTCTACGGGCCGGCGGACGTCTCCGCGCTGGCCGAATGGGCGAAGGACGGGCGCATCGAGCCGTCCTGTTTCGTCTCCGACGACCGCATCAGCTGGAAGCCGGCGCAGCTGATGCCCGAGCTGGAGATGAAGTGGCTCGTCGAGACCGAGCCCGGCAAGTTCTTCGGGCCGTTCCACCGACAGGTCGTCTCAAGCCTCTTCAAGGGCGGGCAGCTCGCCGCGACGGCGAAGGCCTATCGCCTGCACGAGTTCGCGATTGACGAGGATCCGCCGCCGGTGGAGAAGATCGTCGAAGTCGAGAAGGTCGTCGAGAAGATTGTCGAGAAGGAAGTGCGCGTCGAGGTTCCGGTCGAGAAGATCGTGGAAAAGGTCGTGGAGGTCGAGAAGATCGTGGAGGTCGAGCCGCCGCCGCGCACCGAGCTGGTCGTGCCCGAAGTTGTCGAGCCGGCGGGCAAGGTGCCGCCGCCGCGCGCGCCCGGCTCGCTCTTCGGCGGCCTTGACCGCGAGCGCATGGCGGCGCTGGAGGCGGCCGCGCAGCGCGAGCTCGCGCGCGGACGCAAGCAGGGCTTTGCCGCGAGCCTGTTCGGAAGGAGGCATGGGTGAGGAACGAGGCGAAATGGTATCTGCGGACGCAGGACGAGACGTTCGGCCCCGAGACGGAGGCGCGGCTTATCGAGTGGGCGAAGCTGGGGCGCATCCAGCCGGGGCAGGAGGTTTCCGACGACAACGAGGTCTGGCGGCGCGTGGAGGACGTGCCGTTTCTCGACTTGCGGTTTTCGATTGACCTCGGCGACGGCAACCCGCGTGGGCCGTTCAACCGCGCGGCGGCCGAGGCGCTTTTGGCGAGCGGGCGCCTGCCGCCGTCGGCGACGCTTGTCGAGACGCGCGCGCCGTTCGAGGACGCGGGGGCCGTCGGCGCGGACGCGCCGACGGCAGAGCCCGACGCGCCGACGATCACAGAACCCGAACCAAACGCCGAACCCGCCGAACCGACGGACGCACAGTCCGAGCCGGCGACCGAAGAACCCGAACAGGTCGAAGCGCCCGAACCGACCGCCGAAGAGCCGACGAACGCGCCGACCGCCGCGACCGAGCCGGAGGTCAGGGTCGTCGAGAAAATTGTCGAGGTTCCCGTCGAGAAGATTGTCGAGAAGGAAGTTCGCGTCGAAGTCCCGGTCGAGAAGATTGTCGAGGTCGAGAAGGTCGTCGTGGACGAGACGCGTGTCAAGGAACTCGAAGGGCTGCTCGCGGAAGAGCGGCGCCACACGGGCGACTTGCAGACGCGGTTAGACGCGGCGGCGAAGAGCGCGGCGGAACTGCGCGCACAGGTCGAGGCGTCGTCGGCGGAAGTCGCGCGCGTGACGAAAGAGGCCGAGGGTGCAGCAACGGAGGCTGCGCGCGCCGCAAAGGACGCGGCTGACCGCGAGGCGAAACTGCGCGACCAGGTTCATGCGCTCGAAGACGAGCTGCGCCGTCTGCCGCAGGCCGCGAGCGAGGTGGCTGACATCCAGGCCGCCGTCTATGCGATCATGACGGGCGAGGCCGAGGAGCTTGGCCGCATCCTGGAGGCGGAGAAGCGCGAGTTCGAGGCGTTCAAGCAGCGCCACCTCGAACGAGCCGACCATCTGTTGGAGCGCCGCCGCGAAATGCTGAAGCGCGCGGGGGCCAACATCGAGGACATGACGCGCAAGGCGTTGCGCGACCGCCCGGAAGATCCGCGCACGACCCAGTTGCGCAAGGAACTGGACGACCTGCGCCGGACGCACGAGATGGAACGGCTCGAAAGCGAATCGAAAGTGCGCGAGCTGACGACGCAGCTACGCGAGCGGAAGGCCGAGGAGGCGCGGCTCGCGGAGAACATGAAGGACGTCACGCAGCTGCGCGCCGAGGTCGAGGCCCTGCGCGAGCAGCTGCAGACGCGCGAAAAGGAACTCGTCGCCGAACGTCAGCACACCGAGGACATCCGCCGTCAGCAGGCGACGCGCCAGCAGGTGCTGCTGAACCGCCTCGCGACGCTTGAGTCGCCGTCGATCGGCACGGCGCAGTCGATGGAGACCAACCAGAGCCGCGAGGCGAAGCTCGTGCGGCTCCCCAGCTGGATGAGGTTCAAGAAATGAATGCGCTTGCCCTGATTCTCGCCGTCCTCTCGATTTGGGACTACCCCGCGCGCTTCCCGGAACACGACCGCCTGCGCCGCCAGTTCACGGTCGCCCTGCGCGAGGGCGACACCGCGACGATGGAGGAGACGTGCCGGAAGGGCGTCAAGCTCCTGCCGGACGACCCGACCTGGCACTACAATCTCGCCTGCTCGCTCGCCTATTTCGCGAAGCGCCAGGAGGAGGCTTTCGACGAGCTCGAAAAGGCGATTGACTGTGGTTTCCGCGATGCGGACGAAATCGCGAAGGACGCCGACCTCAAGCGGCTCGTGAAGTTTCCCCGCTACGCGCAGCTCATCGAATACGCGCGCGAGATGCGGACGCGTCCGCTGCTGCTGGGGCCGCTCGCGACCGTGCCCGCGACGGGCGTCGCCGGACAGCCGATTGCGCTCGGCGAGCAGAACCTGAACTGGGATTTCGACGTCGGCTGCTTCGTCGCCCAGCTGAAGCTCGCGGCCGCGTCCGCCGACGGGAACACGGGCGACCTCTACATGAACCGGGACGGCGGGCATTCGGTGCTGAACGCGACTAACTATCCGGGACTGACGGTCGTCAGCCTCGACCGGGACGGCCGCGCGCGGCAGATGGACCTCAACGCGCCGAACATCCACTTCCCCTATCCGGTCTTCGGCAACTCGTCGCGTGCGTTCCTCGGCTCGCCCCTCTGGCGGTCGATTCCGCGCGCGCTCCTGACGATGGAGTCCGCGCGGCTCGGCTGCATGGCGAAGCTCTACCTCTCGAACCAGACGTGGGTCTTCCCCTCGAATGCGGACACGCCGCCCGTCGGCACGAACGGCGACGTCTTCGCCTCGCTCGCGCCGTACTGGATCACGACGGCCGGGCGCAGCTACTCCGACTTGCCCTACCTGCGGGCCGCGCTGGAGGCGTCGCGCGCGCTCAAGCCGAACGTCAAGGCGGAGATCGTCCGCCGCAGCCTGCTCGCGCCGACGATCCAGACGCTGATTCGCAAGTCGCTCGTCGGCGTCACGAACGAGACGGACTACCTCACGTTCCGGGCGCACCCGACGGCGTTTCCGCCGAACGGCGTGCAGGTGCGGCGGCTCGCGGCGGCGGCGGCCGCGCTGACGGCCGAGGCGGTTCCGCCGCTCGCGGTCATTTCCGTCAAGGCCGAGCCGATCGCCGAGAAGACGGCGTGGCCGGAACTCACCTACGGCACGGCGTTCGCGTGGGCCTACGTCCTGCGCGCCGAGGCCGAGACGCGCACGTTCACGATCACGGCGAAGGGCGCGCAGGAGTTTGCGTTCGTGCAGACGCACGGCGCGGGCGCGGACGTGAAGATCGCGCGGCTCACGCCGTCCGTCGCGCAGGTGACGATCGACCGGCGCGGGCTCTCGCCGACGAACCGCGTGGACATCACGGTCGTCGGGCGCAACCCCGGCACGGGCTGGGGCGCGCCGAGCTACGTCTCGTTCGCGCGCATGGATCCGTCCGCGCCGTATTCGGATCCGGTTCTGACGCCGCTCGCGCAGCCGGAGAAGTGACTTTTTGGTATAATCCAACGCCAAGCAAGAAGAAAGGAACATGAAAAAAATGAACCAGACAGTCTTCACTCACAACGGATTCCCCAAGGTCGGCATCCGCCCGATCATCGACGGCCGCCGGCGCGGCGTGCGCGAGTCGCTGGAGGACCAGACGATGGAGATGGCCCAGGCGGCCGCGAAGCTCATCTCGGACAGCCTCCGCTATCCCGACGGCTCACCCGTCCAGTGCGTCATCGCCGACACGACGATCGGCGGCCGCTTCGAGGCCGCGATGTGCGCGAACAAGTTCCGCGACAGCAACGTCGGCGTCTCGCTCAGCGTGACCCCGTGCTGGTGCTACGGCACCGAGACGATGGACCTCGACCCGCAGATCCCGAAGGCCGTCTGGGGCTTCAACGGCACGGAGCGTCCCGGCGCGGTCTATCTCGCCTGCATGCTCGCGGGCTACGCGCAGCGCGGCATGCCCGCCTACGGCATCTACGGACACGAGGTGCAGAACCGCGACGAGTCCGCGAAGATCCCGGCGGACGTCGCCGAGAAGATCCTGCGCTTCGCGAAGGCGGGCCTCGCCGTCGCGATGATGAAGGGCAAGAGCTACCTCTCGATCGGCTCGTCCGCGATGGGCATCGCCGGCTCGTTCGTCGACGTCGACTTCATGCAGGACTATCTTGGCATCGCGCCGGAGAACATGGACGAGTGCGAGATCCTGCGCCGCATCGAGGAGGGCATCTACGACAAGGACGAGTACGATCACTGCATCAAGTGGATGCGCGCGAACCTGAAGGAGGGCAAGGACTACAACCCGCCGAAGATCCAGAAGTCGCGCGAGGCGAAGGACAGGGACTGGGAGTTCCTCGCGAAGATGGCGATCATCGTCCGCGACATGATGGCCGGCAACCCGAAGCTGAAGGAGATGGGCTTCGGCGAGGAGGCTGTCGGCCGCAACGCGATTGCGGGTGGCTTCCAGGGCCAGCGCCAGTGGACGGACCACTGGCCGAACGGCGACGTCGCCGAGGTCATGTGCAACAGCTCGTTCGACTGGAACGGCAAGAAGATGCCGCAGATCCTCGCGACGGAGAACGACTCGCTGAACGGCATCTGCATGCTGCTCATGTGGCTCCTGACGAACAAGGCCTCGATGTTCGCCGACGTGCGCACCTACTGGTCGGACGCGGCGGTGAAGCGCGCGACGGGCAAGGGTCTGCCGAAGGACGCGAAGGCGGGCATCATCCACCTCCTCAACTCGGGCTCGTGCTGCCTCGACGCGGCGGGCGAGATGAAGGAGAAGGGCCAGCGTGTCTTCAAGAACTGGTGGGATGTTACGCAGAAGGACATCGACGCGACGCTGAAGGCGACAAAGTGGGTGCCGGCGGGCGTCGAGTACTTCCGGGGCGGCGGATTCTCCAGCTCGTTCCTGACGCCGAAGGGCCTGCCGCTCACGATGATTCGCATCTCGATCGTCAAGGGCCAGGGCCCTGTCCTCCAGATTGCCGAGGGCTGGTCGGTCGAGCTCGACGCGAAGCAGCAGAAGATCCTCATGGAGCGCACGAACCCGGAATGGCCGTGCACGTGGTTCACGCCGCGCCTCACGGGCAAGGGCTTCTTCAAGGACGTCTACTCGGTGATGAACGCCTGGGCGGCGAACCACGGCGCGATCGCCTACGGCCACATCGGTGCGGATCTCATCACGCTCGCCTCGATGCTCCGCATCCCGGTCGCGATGCACAACGTGCCGGAAGAGCAGGTCTTCCAGCCGCACTGCTGGGGCCTCTTCGGCGCGTCGGACGACCCGACGGGTGCGGACTACCGGGCGTGCAGGAACTTCGGGCCGCTTTACGCGACGAACCGCTGAGGCGGTCGGGCGCCTGGCATTTTCGGCGCGCGCTTGCAGGGGGGCGCGCCGAAATGCTATAATACGCAGAATCTTAACCCAAACACTGTCTCAACCACAAGACAAAACCTAAGGAGTCACATGAAGAAGCTGATGGCCGCCGTGTGTGCGGCGTCGTTGTTGTCTGCGTTCGCAGAAGAGGAAAAGGCCGAAACCGAAGAGCAGAGCTTTCTCTCTGTCTGGGGCTTCGGCAACTACGGGATCTATTCGGGCTACCAGCTCTACGGGTCGCTCGTGAACAACGAGCCGACGGCGCAGGGCTACATCGACGCGAATGTCCAGTTCGGCGACATCGGCTACGTCGGCGTCGGCCTCTGGTCGAACACCGACCTCACGAAGCGCCGCCGCATCTGGGGGCTTGGGCAGGCGTTCAACGAGTACGACCCGAACGTCCACTTCGGGCGCACGTTCTGGTTTGACGACGACAAGTCGTGGGGCCTCGACTGGCGTTCGACGGTCGTGTGGTTCTACTATCCGCCGAAGAACTACCATGGCGCGGCGCATACCCACACGACGTGGGACTTCGACCACAGCTTTGCGCTCGTGAACCCCTACCTCGTGCCGTACGTCACGGTCGTGCGCGAGTATTCGAAGGGCGCGAACCTCGTGATCTTCGGCCTCAAGAAGACGGTCGCCGTCTCGGATGGGCTGTCGCTGACGCCGTACATCGAGGGCGTCTGGCGCGAGCGCCAGTACAATTGGTGCTTCCCGACGATGTTCAACGGCTCGGTGAACGGGTATGACTGCGACAAGAACTCGGGCGTCGCGACGGCGAAGCTCGGCCTCGACCTCAACTACCAGATCAGCGAGCACTTCGGGCTCTTCGCGAAGGTCGCCTACTGCTCGATCGTCGACCCGGATCTCCGCGACAACGTCGACCACCTGCCGAACAACGCCTATGGCGGGTATGCGAAGGACTTCGCGTGGGGCGGTGTCGGCGTGACGTTCAACTTCTAACGATTTCGTGCTTGGATGAAGAGGGCGGGTGCTTTCGCGTTCAGGTGCAAAGAAAGAAACACAAGGAAAGATCAGATGGAAATCTATGTTGGTAACCTCGCGTACGCGACGGACGACGACGGTCTGAAGGCGGCGTTCGCGCCATTTGGCGAAGTTACCGCCGTTCGCGTTGTCACCGATCGCATGACCGGTCGCAGCAAGGGATTCGGCTTCGTCACGATGCCCGACGCCGCTCAGGCGCAGGCTGCGATTGACGCGCTGAACGGACATGAGCTCGACGGCCGCACCGTGCGCGTCAACGAGTCGCAGCCCAAGCCCCGCGAAGAGCGCGAGGGCGGCTTTGGCGGCGGCCGCGGCGGCCGTGGCGGACGTGGCGGTTTCGGTGGCGGTCGCGGGGGATTCCGCGGCGGCGACCGCGGCCCGCGTCGCGAGACCCGCTGGTAATCGGAAGATTGCCATTCAAGCGAAAAGGCACGGTCGTTCGCGGCCGTGCCTTTCACTTTGCTGGTGGACCCTGCGGGACTTGAACCCACGACCAAGAGATTATGAGTCTCCCGCTCTGACCGACTGAGCTAAGGGTCCGTGAACAGACGGCGTACATTGTACCAAAAATGCCCCCTTGCGCGCAAGGGCCAATTTTTGGTATACTTCCACAAATCCAGCCTCATGGCGTACAGTTAACAAAGTGGCCGCTTACCACACTTCAGGCGCGTACGGGGCGAGGATTTGACGGTTTCAGCGAATTTTCTCACAAACAAAACGCAAGGTAAGCCAATCAGATGAGCGCAGAACGCAGAATCTTCGGCAAGCTCCAGGGTATGGAGTCTCCGATGCCCGACCTCATTGACATCCAGACGAAGTCCTACGAGGGCTTCCTGCAGAGCGACATTCCGCCGGCGGAGCGGGCCGACATCGGCCTGCAGGCGATCTTCAAGGAGATCTTCCCGGTCGCGTCGTACGACGGCCGCTACAAGCTCGACTTCGTGAGCTACCAGCTTGAGCCCCCGAAGAAGGAGTATCTCCAGGCGCTCCTCGACGGCGAGAGCTACGTGCGCCCGATGCGCGTGACGTTCCGCCTGCAGGACGGCGAGGACGTCCGCGAGGAAGAGGTCTTCATGGGCGACATGCCGATCATGACGCCCGACGGCGCGTTTGTGATCAACGGCGCCGAGCGCGTGATCGTCTCGCAGCTGCACCGCTCGCCGGGCATCTCGTCCGAGAAGCAGGTCCACGCGAACGGCCAGCCGCTCCTGTCGGTGCGCATCATCCCCGACCGCGGCAACTGGATCGAGGTGATGTTCGACACGAACGACATCATGTGGTGCTTCATGGATCAGCGCCGCCGCCGCCGGAAGTTCTACGCGACGACGCTGCTGCGCGCGTTCGGCTACGGCTCCGACGAGCAGCTCATGCAGCTCTTCTACGACTTCAAGAAGCTTCCGACCGGCAAGAAGTACGCCGACAAGGACCTTCACATGCTCGTGATGAAGGACGACCTGGTCGACGCCGACTCGCAGGCCGTGATCGCGCGCCGCTACGATCCGGTCACGCCCGCGATGATGGAGCAGATCGCCGCCGCCGGGCTTGAGACGGTCGAGGTCGTCGACGTCTCGGTCGACAACGGCACGCTCATCAAGACGCTGCGCGAAGACGCGAAGGCGGGCATCCACAACGAGGAGGACGCGCTCAAGGAGGTCTACAAGCGCATGCGGCCGGGCGACCCCGCGACGGCTGCGAACGCGCGGCAGCTGCTGCACCGCATGTTCTTCGAGCTGGCGCACTACGACCTCGGCTACGTCGGCCGCCACAAGATCAACAAGCGGCTTGGGCTCGTCGGCAAGGTCGACGAGAACCTCCGCACGCTCCACGAGTCGGGCATCGACGTCATCGAGGCGATCCGCCTTCTCCTGAAGATCTACGTCGGCAAGGACGTCGTGGACGACATCGACCACCTCGGCAACCGCCGCGTCCGCACGACGGGCGAGCTGCTGGAGAACCAGTGCCGCCTCGGCCTCGCGCGCACCGAGCGCCTCATCCGCGAGCGCATGACGGTGCATGACCCGAACGCGGGCCCGCTCGTGCCCTCGCGCCTCGTGAACTCGAAGACGTTCAGCGCGGTCATCGGCGATTTCTTCGCGCGCAGCCAGCTCTCGCAGTTCATGGACCAGACGAACCCGCTCTCGGCCCTCGCCCACAAGCGCCGCCTCTCGGCCCTCGGCCCGGGCGGCCTCAGCCGCGAGCGCGCGGGCTTCGAGGTGCGCGACGTCCATCCGTCCCACTACGGCCGCATCTGCCCGATCGAGACGCCGGAAGGCCCGAACATCGGCCTCATCTCGTCCCTCGGCATCTACGCGCAGGTCAACCGCTTCGGCTTCATCGAGACGCCGTACCGCAAGGTCGTCGGCGGCCGCGTGACGGACGAGATCGAGTACCTGCCGGCCGACGAGGAGGAGCAGTTCGTGATCGCGCAGGCGAACGCGCCGCTCAACCCTGACCGCACGTTCGCCGAGGAGCGCGTGACGTGCCGGTTCCGCACGGAGTTCTGCGACAAGCCGGCGCACGAGGTGCAGTACATGGACGTCGCGCCGATGCAGGTCATCTCGATCGCGGCGGGCCTCATCCCGTTCCTGGAGCACGACGACGCGAACCGCGCGCTCATGGGCGCGAACATGATGCGCCAGGGCGTGCCGCTCATGACGACGGAGCGCCCCTACGTCGGCACGGGCCTTGAGGGCGTCTCGGCGAAGGACTCGAAGGTCATCGTGACGGCGCTCGCCGCCGGCACCGTCGCCTACGTCTCGGCCGAGTTCGTGATGGTCACGAAGGACGGCAAGCTGCCGGAGGGCGAGGCGGCGTTCGCGCACGACCCGGAGAACGGCGTGTGGCGCTATGACCTCCAGAAGTTCCGCCGCTGCAACGCCGGCACGTGCTTCAACCAGAAGCCGATCGTCAAGAAGGGCCAGAAGGTCCGCATCGGCGACTGCCTCGCCGACGGCCCGGCGACAGACCAGGGCGAGCTCGCGCTCGGCAAGAACCTGCTCGTCGCGTTCATGAGCTGGCGCGGCTACAACTTCGAGGACGCGATCGTCCTCAACGACCGCCTCGTGCGCGAGGACGCGCTCACGTCGCTCCACATCGTGACGTTCGAGTGCGCCGCGCGCGACACGAAGCTCGGGCCGGAGGAGATCACGCGCGACATCCCGAACGTCTCGGAGGACGCGCTCAAGAACCTGGGGCCGGACGGCATCGTGCGCGTCGGCGCCGAGGTCAAGCCGGGCGACATCCTCGTCGGCAAGGTGACGCCGAAGGGCGAGACCGAGCTGTCGCCGGAGGAGCGCCTGCTGCGCGCGATCTTCGGCGAGAAGGCGGCGGACGTCCGCGACACGTCGCTCACCGTCCCGCCCGGGACGACGGGCGTCGTCATGGGCGTGCAGGTGCAGAGCACCAAGCCGACCGAGGTCATGGACGAGAAGCGCGCGAAGAAGGCGGCGAAGGACGCCGAGAAGAAGCGCAAGAACCAGATCACGAAGCTTGAGAAGGACCTTCTCGGCAAGCTCTGCGCGGAGTTCATGAACGAGAAGTTCCCCGTCGACGTCACCGACACCGAGACGGGCGACGTGATCGTGCCGGCGAACAAGAAGATCAAGAAGAGCCAGCTCAACGTGCTCGCGAAGGCCCATGCGCACTGGGGCATGGACGAGGGCCCGGCGAAGGACAAGGTCGCGACGGTCATCGAGCCGTTCGAGGAGGAGTTCGCCGCGATCGAGGACGCCGCCGCCAACGGCGAGGGCATCTTCGGCGAGTACGGCGACGGCGAGATCGTCAAGTCCGTGCGCGTCTTCCTCGTCGACAAGAAGAACCTCTCCGTCGGCGACAAGATGGCCGGCCGCCACGGCAACAAGGGCGTCGTCTCGCGCATCCTGCCGAGCTGCGACATGCCGTTCCTGCCGGACGGGCGCCCCGTCGACATCGTGCTGAACCCGCTCGGCGTGCCGTCGCGCATGAACCTCGGCCAGCTGTTCGAGACCTACCTCGGCCTCGCGTGCCGCACGCTCGGCTTCCACGCCGCGACGCCCGTCTTCGACGGCGTCCAGGAGTCGGAGATCGACGAGCTCCTCACCCAGGCCCGCGCGGTCCAGGAGAAGGAGGAGGGCGCGCAGAGCTGGATCTGCCCCGAAGGCAAGACCGTCCTCTACGATGGCATGACGGGCGAGCCCTTCCAGCAGAAGGTCGTCGTCGGCGTCATCTACATGCTGAAGCTCCACCACCTCGTGACGGACAAGATCCACGCGCGTGCGGTCGGGCCCTACTCGCTCGTCACGCAGCAGCCGCTGGGCGGCAAGGCCCAGCTCGGCGGCCAGCGCATGGGCGAAATGGAGGTGTGGGCGCTGGAGGCCTACGGCGTCGCCTACGCCCTTCAGGAGCTCCTGACGGTCAAGTCGGACGACGTGCAGGGCCGCACCCGCATCTACGAGTCGATCGTCAAGGGCACGAACGTCCTCGACTCCGGCATGCCGGAATCGTTCTCCGTCCTCATCCACGAGCTTCGCGGCCTCTGCCTCGACACGCAGCTTCTGGGCGGCGACGTCGAGACGAAGAAGCGCAAGGCCGAGGTCAGCGCGGGCGCGGCGGTCGAGGCGGCCGAACCGGCGCCGGCGGACGACCTCCTCTCGGGGGTGCTGAGCCTGTAAGGGAAATGGCCGAATAATCGAATGATCGAATGATCGAATAATCGAATGATCGAATGATCGAATGGTCGAATTGGTCGAATTGGTCAAATTTCAACTGGAGTCTTAAAAGTCTATGAATCCCTACAACACGTCTGACATCTTCGGCGGCTCGTTCAACGCGTCCGCCCACTACGACGCCGTCAAGGTGCAGCTCGCCTCGCCGGAGACGATCCGCAGCTGGTCGCACGGCGAGGTCAAGAACCCGGAGACGATCAACTACCGCACCTACCGCCCGGAGAAGGACGGCCTCTTCTGCGAGAAGATCTTCGGCCCGACGAAGGACTGGGAGTGCGCGTGCGGCAAGTACAAGCGCATCAAGAACAAGGGCATGATCTGCGACCGCTGCGGCGTCGAGGTCACGCTCGCGTCGGTGCGCCGCCAGCGCATGGGCCACATCGAGCTCGCGGTTCCCGTGAGCCACATCTGGTTCTTCAAGTGCAGCCCGTCCCGCATGGGCCTCCTCCTCGACAAGACGACGACGGAGCTCGAAAGCGTCCTCTACTACCAGTGCTGGATGGTCGTCGAGCCGGGCGACACGCCGCTCAAGAAGGGCCAGATCCTCACCGAGCAGGAGTACCTCGACGCGCAGGAGAAGTACCAGGACCTCTTCAAGGCCGAGATGGGCGCGGAGGCCGTCCGCAAGCTGCTGCGCAGCCTCGACCTCAAGGCGCTCATGCGCGAGCTCGAGGAGCAGATGGAGAACACCCGCTCCAAGCAGAACCGCAAGAAGATCGCCAAGCGCATGAAGGTCGTCGAGGGCTTCCGCGTCTCGAACTCGAAGCCGGAGTGGATGATCCTCGACGTGCTGCCGGTCATCCCGCCGGAGCTGCGCCCGCTCGTCCCGCTCGAGGGCGGCCGCTTCGCGACGAGCGACCTCAACGACCTCTACCGCCGCGTCATCAACCGCAACAACCGCCTGCGGAACCTCCTCGCGCTCAAGACGCCGGACGTCATCATCCGCAACGAGAAGCGCATGCTCCAGGAGGCGGTGGACGCGGTCTTCGACAACGGCCGCCACGGGCGCGCCGTCACGGGCCCCGGAAACCGCCCGCTCAAGTCGCTCTCCGAGATCCTGAAGGGCAAGACGGGCCGCTTCCGCCAGAACCTGCTCGGCAAGCGCGTCGACTACTCCGGCCGTTCGGTGATCGTCGTCGGGCCGGAGCTGAAGTTCCCGCAGTGCGGCCTTCCGAAGGAGATGGCCCTGCGCCTCTTCGAGCCGTTCATCATCCGCCGCCTGAAGGAGCTTGGCGTCTGCCACACCGTCCGCACGGCGCGCAAGATGATCGAGCGCCATGACGAGCAGGTGTGGGACATCCTGGAGGAGGTGACGAAGGACAAGACGGTGTTCCTGAACCGCGCGCCGACGCTGCACCGCCTCTCGATCCAGGCGTTCGAGCCGGTGCTCGTCGAGGGCAAGGCGATCCGCCTGCACCCGATGGTCTGCACGCCGTTCAACGCCGACTTCGACGGCGACCAGATGGCCGTGCACGTGCCGCTCTCGATTGAGGCGCAGATGGAGTCGAAGCTCATGATGCTCGCCTCCACGTCGATCTTCTCGCCCGCGTCGGGCAAGTCCGTGATGACGCCGACCCAGGACGTGTGCTTGGGCCTCTACTTCCTCACGGTGCCGTCGCAGCAGGACAAGCTGGCCGGCAAGATCGCCGGCAAGACGGACATGGCCGACGAGCACCTGCCGCTCTTCAACGACATCGGCGAGGTCGAGTTCGGCATCGCCGAGGGCTGCATCTCCTACCACAGCCGCATCCGCTTCCGCAACCCGGACTTCGGGACGACGGGGCGTCCGCACGGCGTCGCCGACCGGCGCACGATCGAGACGACCGCCGGGCGCGTCATCTTCAACGACGTGTGGCCGGAGGCGATGGGCTTCTGGAACGACAAGTGCTCGAAGTCCACGATCGGCAAGCTGATCCTCGACTGCCACAAGGTCGCCGGACATGACGAGACGGTGCGCGCGATCGACCGCCTGAAGGCGCTCGGCTACAACTTCGCGACCGTCTCCGGCGCGTCGATGGGCCTGAAGGACATGATCCGTCCGGCCGAGAAGGACGCCGAGGTCGAGAAGGCCCGCAAGGCCGCCGACGAGGTGCAGAAGCAGTTCCAGCAGGGCATCATCACCGACGGCGAGCGCCACAACAAGATCGTCGACATCTGGTCGACGACGACCGAGAAGGTCGGCGACGAGCTCTACAAGACGATCGACAAGAACATCAGCCCGGAGAACAGCAACCCGACGGAGCTCAACCCGGTCTACATGTTCGTCGACTCGAAGGCCCGCGGCTCGAAGCTGCAGATCCGCCAGCTCGCCGGCATGCGCGGCCTCATGGCCGCCCCGAACGGCGACATCATCGAGCGCCCGATCACCGCGTCGTTCCGCGAGGGCCTCTCGGTTCTCGAGTACTTCATCTCCTCGCACGGCGCCCGCAAGGGCCTCGCGGACACGGCCCTCAAGACGGCCGACGCGGGCTACCTCACGCGCAAGCTCGTGGACGTCTCGCAGGACGTCATCATCACGCAGGAGGACTGCAACACGGTGAACGGCATCGAGGTCGAGGCGATCATCGAGGGCGACGAGGTCAAGGTGACGCTCGGCGACCGCGTGCTCGGCCGCACGGCCCTCTACGCCGTCATGGACCCGAAGTCGGGCGAGACGATCGTCCCGGCGAACGAGATCATCGACGAGGCCGCCTGCGCGAGGATCAACGCCTGCGGGCTGGAGAAGATCTGGATCCGCTCGGGCCTCACCTGCGACGCGGAGCACGGCATGTGCGCGAAGTGCTACGGCCGCGACCTCTCGACGGGCAAGCAGGTCGAGATCGGCACGGCGGTCGGCATCATCGCCGCGCAGTCCATCGGCGAGCCGGGCACCCAGCTGACGATGCGGACGTTCCACATCGGCGGCACGGCGTCGGCGACGGCGGCGAAGCCGGAGATCGTCCTGAAGAACGACGGCGTCGCGAAGTTCGTCGACATCCGCAAGGTGCGCAACGACGAGGGCAAGGAAGTCGTCCTCAACAAGAACGGCTCGCTGGAGATCTACTCGAAGACGGGCGCCAAGCTCGACACCTACCAGCTCCAGATGGGCACGACGCTCCTCATCGAGGACGGCGATGCGGTCAAGAAGGGCCAGAAGGTCGCCGTGTGGGATCCGCACTCCGTGCCGGTCCTCTCCGAGGCGGCGGGCGACATCGTGTTCGTGGACTTCGAGGAGGACGTCTCGGTCAAGACCGAGACCGACCGCGCGACCGGCGCGAAGACGCTCGTCGTGCTGCCGACCTCCGAGTCGAACCTCCACCCGCGCATCGAGATCCGCGACGCCGAGGGCAAGATGCTCGACTCGCACGACGTCCCGACGGGCGCGATCGTCATGGTGCGCGACGGCATGAAGGCCACGGCCGGCATGTTGCTCGCGAAGACCCCGCGCGAGGCGGCGAAGACCCGCGACATCACGGGCGGCCTGCCGCGCGTCGCGGAGCTCTTCGAGGCGCGCCAGCCGAAGGACGCGGCCGAGATCGCGAAGATCGAGGGCGTCATCGACTTCGGCGAGAACGTGCGCGGCAAGCGCTGCATCAAGGTCGTCGACGACGTGACGGGCCTCGTCGAGGAGCACCTCATCCCGATGGGCAAGCAGATCGTCGTCTTCAAGGGCGACCGCGTGAAGAAGGGCCAGCAGCTCACCGAAGGCCCGGTCATCCCGCAGGAAATCCTGGAGGTCTCCGGCCCGCAGGAGCTCGAGAAGTATCTCGTCAACGAAGTCCAGCAGGTCTACCGCCTGCAGGGCGTCGAGATCAACGACAAGCACATCGAGATCATCGTCCGCCAGATGCTCCGCAAGGTGCGCATCACGAATCCGGGCGACACGGACTTCCTCTGGGGCGACCAGGTCACGCGCCAGACGTTCCTGCGTGTCAACGAGGAGATGATGAACGAAGGCCGCCGCCCGGCGGAGGCCCAGCCCGCGCTCCTCGGCATCACGAAGGCCGCGCTCGAGACCGACTCGTTCATCTCGGCGGCGTCCTTCCAGGACACGACGCGCGTCCTCACCGAGGCCGCGACGATGGGCAAGGTCGACGAGCTGCGCGGCTTCAAGGAGAATGTCATCCTCGGCCACCTCGTCCCCGGCGGCACCGGCTTCCCGATGCACCGCTACCTCAAGCTCGTGCCGCTCTGCGACGCGATCAGCGACGAGGAGATGGAGAAGCTCAAGGAGGAGCAGCGCCAGAAGCACGAGGAGCTCTACGGCATTCCGGCGTCGGGCCTGCCCGGCGAAGAGGAGGGCGACGAGAGCGACCTCGGCGAGCCGAAGCTCGTCGCGGACAACGGCGACACCTCGGCGGACGGCAACGACATCCAGAACTCCGACGAGACGATGGGCAGCGAGCCCGCGTCGGACGGCGGCGACGACCTGCTCGGCTGACGCGAACGCCTGTCGGCATTCGAGCGCGGGGCGCGGCACGATTCGCCGCGCCCCCGCCTTTTTTCAGGCCGGGGGGTTGCATGTTGCGCGGGAATCCGCTATAATTACCCCCCGTCAACTGCTACAAATCCTCAACAAACAAGGAAAAGAAAGGAAACAACGACATGAGCAAGTGGGTTTGCCCGGTGTGTGGGTATGTGTATGAAGGCGAGACGCCGCCGGAGAAGTGCCCCCAGTGCGGCGTTCCGGGCTCCAAGTTCACGAAGCAGGGCGAAGGCCTGAACTTCGTCGCGGAACACCACGTCGGCGACGGCATCGTCGAGGACGCGGAGGTGACGCAGGGCCTCAAGGACCATTTCAACGGCGAGTGCTGCGAGGTCGGCATGTACCTCGCGATGTCCCGCCAGGCTGACCGCGAGGGCTATCCCGAAGTCGCCGAGGCGTACAAGCGCATCGCGTTCGAGGAGGCCGAGCACGCGGCGAAGTTCGCCGAGCTCCTCGGCAAGACGATCGACGTCGTGACCGACTCGACAAAGGAGAACCTCCGTCGCCGGATGGAGGCCGAGTGCGGCGCGACCGCCGGCAAGATGGCGATCGCCGCGCGCGCGAAGCAGCTCGGCTATGACGCGATCCACGACACCGTCCACGAGATGGCGAAGGACGAGGCGCGTCACGGCAAGGCGTTCCAGGGCCTCTACAACCGCTACTTCAAGTAAGTCGGCGGTGCGGATGTCGTGACGGTTGCGCACGAGAGGGGAGAGGGCGTCCGGCTGCGGCTCGCGCTGTTTGCGGCATCGCTTCTGTCGATGCTGTGGGGCTATCGACTCCTGCTGCTGAACCACGCGCCGGACGTCTTCCTCAGTCCGCAGGAAGACCTCTCCTACGGCTGGTACGTGCCGCTCTTTTCGCTCTACGTCCTCTGGCGCGAGCGAAAGGAGCTCGTCGCCTCGTTCGGCGCGCCGTCCGCGTGGGGGCTGGCGCTCGCCGTGCCGTCGCTCCTCGTGGGCTACATCGGCGCGCGCGGGCTTCAGGTGCGCTTCGAGATCGTCGGCTTCGTCGGGCTGCTCATCGCGCTGACGCTCGCGGTCTTCGGCGCGAAGACGGCGAAGCGCACGCTGTTCCCGTTCCTCTTTCTCCTCTTTTGCATTCCGCTCCATTCGTTTCTCGATGTCATCACGATCCACCTGCGCCTGTTCGCGGTGTCGGCCGCGTACGGGACGCTGCACGGCCTGGGCGTCGACATCCTGCGGCAGGGCACGATGCTCGCGTCCTCGACGGGCTCGTTCGCGATTGACGTCGCCGCGCCGTGCAGCGGCATGCGCTCGCTGTTCGCGATGATGGCGCTCACGGCGGGCTACGCCTACTTCACGCAGCCGACGTGGCTGCGGCGGGGGCTTCTCTTCGCGCTCTCGATTCCGCTTGCGATCCTCGGGAACGTCCTGCGCATCTTCACCATCGTCGGCGTCGCGGCGACGTGTTCGGCCGATTTCGCGACGGGCTTCTACCACGACTATTCGGGGTATGTCGTCTTCCTGTCCGCGCTCTTCCTCATGGTCGCCTGCGGCGGCCTCATCACGAAAGGAGCCGAGCGATGCGCGCGGTCGTGATCCCGGTTCTCGCGACGTTGCTTGTCGTCGCTGCGATGGCGTGGCAGGGAATGGGCGTCGATCCCGTCCTCTGCGACGCGCCGACCGCCCGGCTTGCGGAAATCCCCGGCTACACGTCCGAGCCGCTGGAGCCGACCGAGGCCGAGCGCGAGACGCTGCCGGGCGACACGCAGTTCGACAAGCGGCTCTACACGGCGGCGGACGGCACGTGGTTTCAGGTCTCGCTCGTGATCGGCGGCAGGTCCAAGAGCTCCATCCACCGTCCCGAGCTCTGCCTGCCGACGCAGGGGTTCCAGATGATGAACCCGCGCAACCTCGACGCGGCCGGCGTCGACTGGCACGCCGTCACGCTCGCGCGCGGCGGGCTGCCGCCGCTCGGCTTCGCCTACACGTTCTTCAACCAGGACGGCTTCCGCACGTCGTCGCACGTCCGGCGCATCCTCTGCGACGTCCTCGACCGGAGCTTCCGCGCGCGCATTGACCGCTGGGCGATGGTGACGGTGAACGGCTCGCGGGCGGACGACGCCGCGCTCGCGGCGTTCCTCGCGCACCTGCGGGAGGTCGTGCGGTGATCGCGGACGCGCTGCCGTATCTCGTGGCGTTCCTTGCGCCGCTCGCCGTGACGCTTCTCGCGACGCCGGTCGTGCGGGAGGTGAACCGCCGCCTCGGCATGGTCGACAAGCCCGATCCGCGACGGATCAACAAGGTGCCGATTCCGCGCGGCGGCGGCGTCGCGCTCGTCTTCGGCGTCCTCGTGCCCTATCTCGCGTTCCACCTCGTCACGGGGCGTCCGTGGATCCAGGGCCTCGCCGACACGCAGGCCTACGCGCTCGCGGTCCTGTCGGTCGCGATCACGCTCGTCGGGTTTGCGGACGACCGGTTCTCCCTGCCGCCGAAGGCGAAGCTGCTGGGGCAGGTCGTCGTCGCCGTCCTCGTCTGGGCGTGGGCGGGGCTCGGCTTCCGCATCCTCTGGCCGGCGCTGCCGGCGGGGGTCGACTGCCTGCTCACGGTCTTCTGGGTCGTCGGCGCGGTCAATGCGTTCAACCTCATCGACGGGCTGGACGGCCTCGCGTCGGGCCTCGCGCTCATCGCGGTCGTCGGCATGGCGGGGTCGCTCTTCTTCTCGCGCAACCCGCAGGCGACGCTCTTCTACTTTGCGCTCGCGGGCGGGCTCGTCGGCTTCCTGCGCTACAACTACAATCCGGCGTCCGTCTTCCTCGGCGACGCGGGCTCGATGTTCCTCGGCTTCACGGTCTCGACGCTGCCGCTCGCCTCGCAGGTGCCGAACTCCTTTCTCGTCTCGGTCGGCGTGCCGCTTCTCGCGATGGGCGTACCGATCTTCGACACGGCGCTCGCGATCCTGCGCCGGTCGGTGCGGCATCTGCTCGCGCGGCGGCTGAAGGGCGTGGACGCGAAGGCGGGCGAGGTCATGACGGCCGATTCGGACCACCTGCACCACCGCATCCTGCGCGCGGCGGGGCTGAACCAGCGCAAGGCGGCGTGGATTCTCTACGGCCTCGCCGCGTCGCTCGTCGTGACGGGGCTCGTCGCGATGTCGCTCGAATCCCATGCGGCGGGGCTCTGGCTCGCCGCGCTGGCGGTCGCCTCGGTCGTCATCTTCAAGGACGCGAAGATCGAGCTCTTCGACGCGGGCAGCCTCCTGAACGCCGTGGCCCACGCGAGCGACCGCCCGTCGCGCAAGCGGTTCGCCGTCCTCGCCGTGCCGTTCTACGTCTTCTTCGACCTCTTCGCCCTCACGGCCGTCTTCTTCCTCTGCGCGTGGGCGCTGCGGATGCCGATCGACCTCCACGCGATCCGCGCGAACCTGCCCGTGCGCGTCGTCTCGACGTTCGCGTGCCTCATCTTCTTCCGCACGTACCGCACGGCGTGGTCGCGGGCGCTCGGCTCGAACTACGTGCGGCTCTTCCTCGCGTGCGCGTTCGGCTCGGTCGTCGGCTCCGTCTTCGTCTACTACTGGCCGTCGCTCTCGATCTTCCAGCTGAAGGCGATGACGCTCGCCTACGCGGTCGCCGCGTTCACGGCGCTGCTGGGGCTGCGCGTCTCGCGCGCGCTCGTGCGCGACCTGTTCTACGCGATCGACTGCTCGCGCCTCCGCAACCGCAAGGACGTCTCGCGCGTCCTCGTCTACGGCGCGGGGCTGCGCTATCGGGCGTTCCGCCGCGAGCTGGTGCGGACGACGGCGGCGAACGACCGCATGATCGTCGGGCTTCTCGACGACAACGTCTACCTGAAGGGCCGCTACATCGGGGGGCTGCGCGTCTGCGGCACGATCAACGACGCGCCGGAGGTCATCAACGCGCTCAATGCCGACGCCGTCGTGATCGCCTGCCAGGTCTCGGACGAATGGCTGAAGGTCGTCCGCGAGATCCTGAAGCCGACGGGCGTCAAGCTGACGATGTTCACGTTTGCGGAGACACCGATCGGGCGGGAGGCAGAGACATGATGACAGCTGATTTCAAGATGCGCTATCTGGACTGGATGGGCGCGCGGAAGCCGGACCTGGCCGGCCTTCGCTTCGCCGTCGACTGCTCGAACGGCATGGCGTCGCTGCTCGTGCACGACCTCTTCCCGGAAGCCGTCGTTCTCAACGACACGCTGGACGGGACGTTCCCGAACCATTCGCCGAATCCGCTCAAGGCCGAGGCGCGTGAGCAGGTCGCCGCGTGCGTGAGAGACAGGGGGCTCGACTGCGGCGTCATCTTCGACGGCGACGCCGACCGTGCGATGTTCGTCGACGAGAACGGCGCGTTCGTCCAGCCTGACTACCTGATTCCCGTCGTCGCCCGCGCGACGCGGCGGGCTTGCGCGCCCGCCGCACAGGACGAGGAAACGGGCGAGAGGCCGATTGTCCTGCATGACGTCCGCACGTCGCGCGGGGCGATCGAGGCGTTGCGCGAAGAGGGCTTCGCGCCGGTGATGGTGCCGGTCGGCCATGCGTTTGCGAAGCCGAAGATGCGCGAGCTGGGCGCGCTCTGCGGCGGCGAACTCGCGGGCCACTACTATTTCGGCGAGTTCTTCGGCTGCGATTCGGGCGTGCTGGCGGCGTTGCGGATCCTCGGTGCGGTCGCCGCCGCGAAGGCGCGCGGCGAGACGTTTTCCGCGTTGATGCGCCCGATCGTTTCGCGCTACGCGAATTCGGGCGAACTCAACTTCAAGGTCGAGGACAAGGATGCGGCCATTGCGCGCGTGCTTGCGGCCGCCCGTGCGTTCGGCGCCGAGACGGGGCGCAGCGAGATCGACGGCGTGCGCCTTGAGTTCGCGGACGGCTGGATCAGTGTGCGCAAGTCGAACACCGAGCCCTACCTGCGGCTTCTGGTCGAGACGGACGCCGCCGCGAAGCTGGCGGACTGGGTGCAGGCGCTGACGGCGGCGGTGAAGGGCGGCGCAACAGGAAGCTCCGGCCGCCCGTGAGGACGAATGTGACGAGAAAGCCGTTGCCGTTCCGGCTGGATCGGGCGAGCACGGACAACTTTCGGCGACAGTTGGCGGAGGGTGTTCGTGAGGCGATTCGCACGGGCTACTACAAGTCGGCGGACATCTTGCCCTCGCTGAGTCAGGCCGTCGCCGAACTGGGCGTGAGCGACATCGTCGTGAGGGGCGCCTATCGGGCACTGGCTGCCGAGGGTCTGGTTGTGCCGCGCAAGGGCGTTGGGTGCGTCGTCCGTCCGCCGAAGACGCCGATCTGGCGCGGACACGTCCTGTGCGTCATGACGGATTTCGACTTCAACGTCAGTCAATGTGGCATCGTTGGCAGTTTGCGCGACTGCCTGACGGCGAACGGCTATTCCTTTTCGCAGATTCTGTGCCTGACGGCACGGGATGGGAAACAGAATCTCGCGGGATTGGAGACGGCGCTTTGCCGCCCTTTCGATTTTGCTGTGCTGGTCGCGGCGAATGACGAGATCGAACGTCGGCTGTCGCGAAGCGACATTCCGTTTGCCGTTGTCGGACGTCGGGCGGACGATCTCCTGCCAGGTTGCGTCGGCGGCATCGAGAGCAGCGATGCGCGGGCTTTTCGGAAACTCGTGACGAAGTGCTGCACACGCGGCGTCCAGCGCGTCGAGATCGTCTGCTGTAAACGGATCTCGCCGGAGGCCGATCGCCTGATGGCGCAGTTGACGGCACGGGGCATCGACGTGACAATTGGGTGGGTGCGGGATCTCTGGGGCGTCGAGCGTGTGGAGGCGGCTGAACGGACGGGCTACGAATTCGTTCGGCGCAATTTGCGGAAACGTTCATCTCGGTGGCCAGACCTTTACTATGTCAGCGACGACTACGTTGCACGGGGCATGCTGCAGGCGTTGGCCGCATTCGGCGTGCGTGTGCCAGAAGACGTGCGGTTCGTCTGCTCCGCGTGTGCCGGCTTCCGGCCCATCTTCGGCGCAAAGAGCGTTGCCGTTCTCGAAAGCGCGCCCTATCGGCGCGGAGCCGAGGTCGCGCGGCGCGTCCTTGGCTGGCTGACCGCCCGTCGACCGTTCCCCTCCGCACCGCTCGAACGCACGTTCGTCGAAGGTGACACGTTCCCGTAGTCGTTCCTTGCCTTGTATACCTCGTATAGCCCAGCGCCGTTGCTTCTGCGACGGCACTTTTGATACACTGTGCATCACATGGGCGGAGTGCCTCTCAGGGGGTGAGAGGAATGTGTCGCCCTCAAGACGAGGAGGCTGGTCATGTTTGCAAGTCAGAGAGCTGTAAAGGTGATGGGGAATGCGTTCGGCTACGGGATGCCTTGTCGGTCGCGACAGGGGGTGTCGGGGGTTGTGAAGTTCCTCATGGCCTTGTCGCTGTGCGCCGTGGCAGGTGCTGGGAGGACGGAGACCTACTTCTGGGGACGGGCAGACCAAGGGTGGCAGGCGTTCGAGACGGTTGCCAATTGGACGGTTGGGGACGACTCGACCCCCGCATCAGCCTGTCCGTCGGCCACAGACATGCTGGGTGATTTCAAGGAAGGGCGGACGACGGCGATCCTGCTTTCCGAAGATCGTCAAGTCAAGGGCATTTCGGCCGAGTCGACTGGATGGGGCCGTCGGACGGTGATGATTCAGGGGGCGACGTTGGAATTCCTTGAAGATGTCACGACTCATTACTATGCCTTTGAGGTGTACGGAAGAGGGAGACTCGTCTTTGGTCGGAATTGCACGACAGACTTTGCGTGGGGCGGTGCGAGAAACGTTCTTGCGACAATGGAACCGGGGACGGAAATCGACCTTTTCGGCGCGGTGACGGTCGGCTCGGGGCTCGTGGTGACAAACGGGGCCGGCGCGAAAATGGTCATTGCCCCGTCATCTTGGTCGTTCTTTAGGGGGTCAGATGGCGAGCATGGTTTCTTCAATCACGGAATAATGGAGTTTCCAAGCGGCCTCACGTTTGGCCGTACGGCGGGAACGGCGGGAGACGCCACGGTTCGTTTCCGCCAGGACGGCGGCACGATGGTGCTGGGCGGGACTTTCGCCCAGACGGGGGATGCCGCCGAACATTACGTCTTCGAGCTGAACGGTGGTACGCTGCTGGTGACCAATGACGTCAGCATGGCAGTCTTTGAGTCCGTAGGCATGCCCACGCCGAACGGCTCTGCGCGCATTTCGGTCGCCAAGGATTGTACGCTTGACTGGGCCAATGCATCGTTTGCGGAAGGGACATCTCTGGCCGTCGAGGGAGATGGATCTTTCGTTTTAGGGGCTGTCGCACCTGCGACTCTTGCGCTGGACGGGTTGTCGCGGCTGGTCTTCGTAGGCGACACCACTCTGCAGTCTTTAACCGGCTATGAGAATACGGCGTTCGTGTTTGACGAAACACGGTTTGCCAGCGGCTCCTTTCGCGTGTTGTGTCCTGATACGGCAGTCCGCGCCAAGCTTATGCAGGATTTCAAAAAGCAGGCCACTGGCTGGACTGTCCGGGAAGACGGGGAGGCCGTTGTCGTCTGCGACGCGAAGGGCGACGGGGAGACGTTCCTCTGGCAAAAGGTATATACGTGGGCGTCTTATGCGGACCCGCTCAACTGGAAGGTCGGCGACGCCCAAGAGGCCGCGACGCGCTGTCCTGGCGAGCGCAGCTGGCTGTCTGTCATGGGGAGTTATGCCTGGTGTCTTTTTGACTTGGGCGGCGGGCGTTTCCGCGTGAGGGGGCTGGCGGTCGCGCCTGCGAACGACTACACGACTCGTGAGCTTCATGTCTTAGGCGGCACACTTGAATTCACGGAGGCTGTCAAGACCCATTATCATGTCTTCGGGACGTACCAAGGCGGACGGCTCGTCTTCGGGCGGAATTGCTCGACAGACTTCGAGTGGGGCGGCGCGAAGAACATCCTTGCGACAATGGAGGCCGGGACGGAGATCGACCTTTTCGGTGCGGTGACGGTCGGCTCGAGGCTCGAGGTGACAAACGGGGCCAGCGCGAAGATGGTCATCGACCCGGCGTCCTGGCAGTTCATCAGTGGCTCGAATGCCGAACACGGCTTCGTCAACCGCGGGACGATGGAGTTTCCGAACGGCCTCACGTTTGGCCGCACGGCGGGAACGGCGGGAGACGCCACGGTTCGTTTCCGCCAGGACGGCGGCACGATGGTGCTGGGTGGGACTTTCTCCCAGACAGGGGAGGCCGCCGAGCATTACGCCTTTGAGCTGAACGGCGGCACGCTGGAGGTGACCGGCGACGTCAGCATGGCGGATTTCGAGTCCGTCGGCATGCCGACGCCGGGCCGCGCCGCGCGCGTTTCGGTCGCCAAGGGCCGCACGCTCGACTGGTCTAATGCGGCCTTCGCGGAGGGGACTTCGCTGGCCGTCGCGGGCGGGGGGACGCTCGTCCTGGGGGCCTTGCCCGCGAAGCTGTCGTTGCTCGACGGCATTGGCCTCCGATTTGCGAGGCCCCGGCTCACGGCGGAAGAGATCGCGGGCCTTGACGATGCGACAGTCCGCGTTTCGCTTGAAGGCGCTCTGCTCAAGCCGGGAACGGTCCTCTTTTCCGCCCCGGACGCGGCCCTGCTTGAGCGGCTGCGGACGAAAGTGAACGCCGGGCTGGACCCTGACCGGCGTGTCGTCCGCGTCGAGGGCTCGAGCCTCGTCGTCAGGAACGTGCGGGGGTTCTTATGGGTTATTCGATAGAAAGGAGACCGGGAAGATGAAGGAGAGTTCGCGAACGATGACTCGAAGGTTCTTTATCGGCGGGGCGGCTTCGCTTGGCGCCGTTTCGCTTGGAAAGATCCGCGCGGCGCCGGCTGGCGTCCATGGCCGCGGACGGCCGAACCTGGTCCTTGGCGTCATCTCGGACGTCCATATCGCCTCGCTGGCTGGACAAGGGTCCGACGAAATCGCCTCGAACGTCGAGATCACGTTCGAACGCGCCCTTCGTTGGTTCAGCGAGCAGGGCGTCGATGCCGTGGTGCTGGCCGGCGACATGTCGGACAGGGGGATGGACGAAGGGCTTATCGCGACGGGCACGGCCTGGGAGCGCGTGTTCCCGAATGACCGCGCGCCGGACGGCCGCAAGGTCGAGAAGCTTTTCATCTACGGGAATCACGAGTCCTTCTCGTCGTATGGCGACTATCCGAAGCGGCTTTACCCAGACGAGGCCGAACGCAATCGGCACATGTTGCGCTGTGACATGCCCGGATGGTGGAAGCGCGTCTTCCACGAGGACTACTCGCGTCTTTACGAGAAGACGGTCAAGGGGTATCGCTTTGTCGGGTGTCACTGGGATGTGCACAGCGGGAAGGGAAACCCGCACGAGCTCATCCGCGACTACATGGCGGAGAAGGGGAAGTCGATCGACCCGTCGCGTCCCTTTTTCTACATCCAGCATCCGCCTCTCCAGAACACGACGAGCGGTTCGTGGGCATGGGACCACGACTATGGCGTCGCCACGAAGGCGCTTGCGCCGTTCCCGAATGCCGTCGCCATTTCGGGGCATACGCATTACTCGCTGACGGACGAGCGCTCGATCTGGCAAGGGGCTTTCACGGCCGTCGACGCGGGGTCGCTTTCGTACACGGGCGACCCGTGCGACTCCTGCCCTCCGGCGGGATACGAGAACACGGTGGCGGTGGGGGCGGATGCCGCAAAGATCGACAAGGCCAAGATGATGCCGTGCATGGGAACGCGCGACGTCCGCCAGGGCATGCTCTGGCGAATCTACGACGACTGCATCGTCATGCGCCGCCGCGATTTCGTCTCGGGGCTTGATCTGGGGGATGATTGGGTCCTGCCTCTTCCGACGGCGGAGTCGAGGCCCTTTGCCTTTGCCGCGCGCGCCAAGAAGCTCCGTCCGCCGCAGTTCCCCGCGCATGCGGCCGTCCGCGTCGCGCGTGTCAAGGCGACGAACAGGGCGAACGTCGAGAAGGATGCCATTGACATCTCTGTGCCTGCCCCGGCTCCCTTGCCGAACGGGCGCCTTTTCGAGCTTGAGTTCGTTGTTGCCGGAGACGGGAAAAAGGCGGTCAAGCGAGTTCTCGCGCCCGGCTTCAACGCACCGCCCGGGCACAAGAAGGCCTTGGCCGATTCGCATTGCGTCTTCGCGCTTGACGACCTGCCGCCAGGCCGCATGACGGTCTCGGTGACGCCGCTGAATAGCTACGGGCAGCGAGGAAATCCCCTCGCGACCGAGTTCGGAAAGGAGGTGGAGAAATGGTGCGCCAAGCAAGCTTGGCTGAACTTGTAGAATGAAAGGAATCTACTCAGTAAGGATAATGGCATACTGA
>CAKTZA010000057.1 GCA_934635045.1 uncultured Kiritimatiellota bacterium
GAGGCCCTGCGCCGCCGCCACGGCATCCGCCCGCTGCCCGTCTTCCTCTACGGCTACTCGGCGGGCGGACAGCTCGCCGCGCGCCTCCAGTCGGCCCCGCCGTTCCCCGTCGCGGCGTGGGCCGTCCACGGCTGCGGGGTCTTCCCGGATCCGCCGCCCCGCCTGGGCGCGCCCGCGCTCGTCAGCTGCGGCATCGGCGACGAGGGGCGCTTCACGCTCGGCCGCACGTTCGCCTGCCGCTACCGCGAGGCGGGCGGGCCCCTCATCTGGAAGCCGACGAAAGGCGGGCACGCGCCCGACGCGGCCGCCCTCGGCCTCGCGCGCGCGTTCTTCGCGGCGGTCGCCTCCGGCGCGCCCTGCGCGCGGTGGGGCGAGGACGACACGCGCCGCCTCGCGCCGCGCGAGGCGATCGACCTGGAGTACCTGAACCCGCTCTACGACGACCGCCTCGCCGACCTCTGGCGCAGGGATGCACCGTGAACAAGATGGTATAATATTGATGTCTGTTCAAACGAGCTGAGAATAGAGAGACCATGAAGATCGAGAAGATCATCGACAGCGAGGGCGTGACGCTGGGCGTCGCGGTGAAAGGCGGGCTTTGACATGACTGCGCGATACGTGGGGCGGCTCGCGCCGAGTCCGACGGGCGCGCTGCATCTCGGCAACGTGCGGACGTTCATGGTCGCGTGGCTGCGCGCGCGGTCTCAGGGCGGCAAGGTCGTCTTCCGCATGGAAGACCTTGACCATCCGAAGGACAAGCCCGGCGCGGCGGCGCAGGCGGTCGAGGACCTGAAGTGGCTGGGCTTCGACTGGGACGAGGAATACGTGCAGTCCGAGCGCAAGCCCCTCTACCGCGCCGCGCTTGAATTCCTGCGCAGCCAGACGCCGCCGCTCGCCTATCCGTGCGTCTGCTCGCGCCGCGACGTCGAGGCCGCGCAGTCGGCGCCGCACGCCGGCGAGCAGCTGCACTACCCCGGCACGTGTCGCGGACGCTTCGCGACGTGGACTGACGCCTGCGCCGTCAAGGCGGCTCCCTGCTGGCGCTTCCGTGTGTCCGAGGGCACGGTCGTGCGGTTTGTCGACGCCTTCGCCGGACCGTACGAGCAGGACGTCGCGGCGACGCTGGGCGACTTTCCGCTCGCGCGGGACGAGGGCGGCGCGGGCTACACGCTCGCGTGTGCGGTCGATGACCTCCTCATGGGCGTGACGGAAGTCGTGCGCGGCGACGACCTCCTGCCGGCGACGCCCGCGCAGATCCTCCTCGCCCAGGCCCTCGCGCCGTGGGCGCAGACGAAGACGCGCCCCACCTACCTCCACGTCCCGCTCGTCGTGGGGGCGGACGGCAAGCGGCTCGCGAAGCGGCACGGAGACACGCGCGTCGCGGCGTTCCGCGCGGCGGGCTGGCGGCCGGAGGAGATTCTGGGGCGCTTGGCGGCGTCCTGCGGCTGGGCGGCGCCGGGCGAGGCGGTCTCGCTTAGGGATCTACTGCCGCGTTTTGACTTGTCGACGATTCCGCGTACAAGCTGGAATGTCGATTCTATGGAACGTGCGCGGGTTTAGGCTGCAATATGCAAGGCACCCCCATCAGCCCTAAGGGCTTGTAGAGCCTCTGAGCGGCCTTTCCGTGCGTTCTGTGAAACGTCCGTGAACGCGGAATGCTTCGCGCCACGTGCGAACTCTTCTGGCGCCCAACATGTCTTTTCATCGCAAAGGTCGCAAAGGCTTTTGACGCAAAGAACGCCAAGGCTTACACGACAAGAAGCTTCTGGTGTCTTCGCGCTCTTTGCGTTAAAGCTGACGGAAGGTCGGCGGAATGTGTCTCACACGGAGTGACGGAGGCGCGGAGTGCGCGCCGTCAGTTCCAGTAGGTGTCGCTGAACGCGACGAGCATACGTCCGTGGCGAATCGAGAGAACGCGACATTCGCTGCCGACAATCTCGTAGACGATGCGGTAAGGCTTGCAGATGAGCTGGCGGAGCCGTTCGGGATTCGGCGGAACTTCGAGAAAGCATTCACGCGGAACGACAGGACAGGAGAGGGGGAAATCGGCAAGTCGCTGGATGTCCGAGAATATCTTGTCGTGCCAGTGCGCAGCTGTTTCTTCCGACTGTGCTTCTTCGATGTCGAAGAGAATGTCTTGAAGGAGCGACAGGGCATGAGGGGAAATGCTGGAGGTCATTGCGCACGCCTCCGTTCGGCTCGCTCATGGAGGGCGGCAAGGACATTGCGCGAGGCGACGTCAATTGGAATGCCTTTGCCCTCGTCGAACTCGCGCCGCGAAATCTCGATGTCGGATTCCAAGGCGGCGATGTCATCGCGCACGACGTGGTGGGGTGACGTGATGGCGAAGGGGATACGGCGTTCGCGCGAAATCGTCACCATGCAGACGTTGAGGACGGCCGAGGCCGTAAGCCCCACGTCGTCGCAGAAGCGCGTAAAGTCGCGCTTGATGTTGTCGTTTACGGAGATTGTCATGTTTGCCATAGTAAAAGAACCTTTCTTGCTGTGTGATTGGTGTGTATTATACCGAAAACGTCCGGTGGCGACAAGGGTGGCTACGAGATGTCTCACACGGAGTGACGGAGCCACGGAGAATTGAAAACATCTGAAAGAACTTTGAAAGGAACAAAACGATGAAGAAACTGATATTGGTCATGTTGGGCGCGGCGGTGGCGTGCCCGTGTCGGTCGGCGGTGATCTGCTCGGCAGATTCGCCGGCGACGTTCGTCGATTCGCGGCGCGGCATCCGCTACGAGGCGGGCACGAACGCGGTGCATACGCTCTGCTACGACGCGGCGTGGGTCGGCGGCGACGCGACGGCCGAAATCGCGATTGCCGTCGATGGCGCGGAACTCGCGCGCGGCACGGGCGCCGGTGCTTGCGCTTGGACGAACACGACTTACGGCACGCACACGCTCACCTACACGACCTATCTCGGCGGCGTTGCGCAAGAGGAGGTCTATTCGGCCACGTTCAGCGCGATTGACGTCACGGGCCTGGGGCTGCCTGGCCTTCAGCGGGTGACGTTCACGGGTAGCGCTTCCGACACGCGCGACGTGCGTTTGGGTGGCGATCCGCGTGTCACGCTGGACGGCGCGGGACTCTACGACAGCAGCATCGGCGAAAAGACGACGTTCGCCTACACGGGCTACATGTTCTTTCGCGCGGGCGAGGCCTACACGTTTCGCGGCTTCTTCGACGACTTCGCGTGGGTTACGGTCGACGAGCAGACGGTCATCGCGCGCAACGCGAGCGAGTGCAAGGAGGGGACGGGCACGATCTCCTTCGCCGAGGCGGGATGGCACGCCGTCGATTTCCGTGTCGCCAACAACGGCAGCGGTGGCGGGCTCGCGGGCGGCGCGTCATATCAGGGCATCTGGTACAAGACCGACGCGGACACGACGTGGCGGTCGATCGCCGACGACGGTTCGGGTACGCTCTTCCGCACGGGGCCGGACTACTGCGGCGTCGAGATCCTGTCCGCGCGGATGCGTCCGAGCGATCCGACGATTCTCGACATCGTGTACAAGGTGACGAGTCCGCTCGAGACGGTGAAGGTGCGCGCGCTCGCCTACGAGGACGGCAAGCGGAGCTTCGCGACGGCGGTGCCGGCGCTGACGTTCGCGGACGGCACGGGGGCGAACGTCGGCGACGCGCCAGTCGCTCTATTGGTACGGCAACGAGACGACCGAACCGACGAACGACACGGACGGCGACGGGCTTTCCTTCGCCGCCGAACTGCGTGGCGGCACCAACCCACTCTTCGCCGACCGCTTCAGCCGCGGCGTCATCTTTGCGCTGAGCGCGGAACTGGAGGCCGACCTTCAGCCGTTCGAGCAGCTGCGCGGCACGCTCGTGGACGGCGCCTACACCGAGCTCTTCACGTCGGGCCTTGCGGGCAACGCGGGGACGAGCGCGACCTTCGGCGAGAATGCCTGTCCGCTGGCGGTGGACGTGGACGGCGACGGGCTGTTCGACCTGCTGGTCGTCTCGCGCGGCGAGGTGCGGCTCTTCCTGAACATGGGCAGCACGGCGAACCCCGACTTTGCGCCGACGCCGCCGACCTCGGCATCGCGCCGCGGCTCGACGTCCTCGGCACGTCCGCGACGGCGGCCTACGCGACGCCGACGCTGCGCATCGTCGCGTTCGAGCCGCAGACGGGGCGCGTGCGCATCCGTGTGACGCCGGGCGAGGGGAACGCGGTCCGCGCGCCGCTCGCGACGGGCTGCGTCCACGTCTACGGCACGCGCGACCTCTCGCAGAAGATGCGGTACCTTTCGGGCACGGCGTTCGACCTGACGCCGTACCTCCGGGACGCGACACGGGGCGAGGCCGACCTGACGGTCGCGCTCGGCTCGTGCACGTTCATCAAGGTCAAGGCAGAAACAACCACCAAGCAAGAAGGAGAAGAGGAATGAACAGACTCATCATCATGGCCGCTGCGGCGGCGACGGGACTCGGCGCGGCATGCGCGGCGGAGGACGGACAGGACTCGACGCGGAACTGGCGGCTCACGGTCGGCGGCTTCGCGCGCGGCTCGATGAAGGCGCAGATGGAGGGTTTCGGCTCGAAGCGCACCGAAGGGGAACTTTTTGATATAATTCCTTCAGTCTAAAGTCCGTTTGACTTGACATCAACATACGAAGGAACAAAACGAAATGAGCTACGCGGAAGCGAAGAAACGGTATGCGAAGATCGGCATCGACACGGAGAAGGTGCTGAAGGATCTCGCGAAAATCTCCATCTCCCTCCACTGCTGGCAGGGCGACGACGTCGGCGGCTTCGAGACGACAGGCGGCGCGTCGGGCGGCATCCAGACGACGGGCAACTATCCGGGCCGGGCGCGCACGCCGGACGAGCTCATGAAGGATCTTGAGTTCGCGCTGTCGCTCATCCCCGGCAAGCACCGCGTCAACCTCCACGCCTGCTACGGCATCCACAAGGGGACGGTGACCGACCGCGACCAGCTCACGGAGAAGAACTTCGAGCCGTGGGTGAAGTGGGCGAAGAAGACCGGCGTCAAGCTCGACTTCAACCCGACGTTCTTCTCGCATCCGAAGGCGGCGGACGGCCTGACGCTCTCGAACCCCGACCCGAAGATCCGCAAGTTCTGGATCCAGCACGGCATCCAGTGCCTGAAGATCGGCGAATATTTCGCGAAGGAGCTGAAGTCGCCCTGCGGCATCAACTTCTGGTGTCCCGACGGCTACAAGGACGAGCCCTCGGACCGCCTCGGGCCGCGCCAGCGCATGGCCGACTCGCTCGACAAGATCTTCGCGTACAAGTACGACAAGAAGGCCGTCATCCCGTTCCTGGAGTCGAAGCTCTTCGGCATCGGCGTCGAGAGCTACACGGTGAACTCGCACGAGTTCGTGATGGGCTACGCGATGAAGGCGAAGATCCTCGCGCTCCTCGACATGGGACACTTCCACCTCACCGAGTCGGTGGCGGACAAGATCAGCTCGTTCCTCATGACGTTCGGCAAGGTCGCGTTCCACATTTCGCGCCCCGTCCGCTGGGACTCCGACCACGTCATCCGCCAGAACGACGACCTCCGCGCCGCCGCGCAGGAGATCGTGAAGATGGATCCGAAGAACTTCATCATCGCGCTCGACTACTTTGACGCGTCGATCAACCGCGTTGCGGCGTGGGTGCTCGGCATGCGGAACATGCAGAAGGAGCTCCTGAAGGCGATGCTCACGCCGTGGAAGGACCTGACGAAGCTCCAGAACGCGGGCCGCTTCACCGAGCAGCTCGTCTTGCAGGAGGAGTACAAGAACTACCCGTCGGAGGAGATCTGGGCGGAGTTCTGCGCGCGCGCGGGCGTCGTCGCCGACGAGGCGTGGCTCGCGTCCGTCGGGCAGTATGAGAAAGACGTCTTGCTCAAGCGGTAAGCGAAAGCGGCAAACGAAAAAAAAGCGGCCTTTCGGCCGCTTTTTTCATTTCAGGTAGGCGTTGATGCCGGCGGCGGCGCGTCGGCCCTCGCCCATCGCGAGAATGACCGTCGCGGCGCCGAGCACGATGTCGCCGCCCGCGAACACGCCGGGAATCGACGTCATGTTCGTCTCCGGGTTGACGACGATGTTGCCGCGCTTGTTGACCTCCAGGCCCTCCGTCGTCGCCGGGATGAGCGGATTCGAGGCGTTGCCGACCGCGACGACCACGGTGTCGACGTCGAGCGTGAACTCGCTGCCCGGAATCGCGACGGGGCTGCGGCGCCCGGAGGCGTCCGGCTCGCCGAGCTCGTACTTGAGGCATTCGAGGCCCGCGACCGCACCTTGTCCGTCGCCGAGGATGCGCTTCGCGTTCTCCAGCAGGTGGAACTCGACGCCCTCCTCCTTCGCATGGTGAACCTCCTCGCGGCGGGCGGGCATTTCGGCTTCGCTGCGGCGGTAGACGAGGTAGACCTTCTCCGCGCCGAGGCGGAGCGCCATGCGCGAGGCGTCCATCGCGACGTTGCCGCCGCCGAGGACGGCGACGCGCTTGCCGTGCCAGAAGGGGGTGTCGGCCTCGCCCTCGCGGTAGGCCTTCATGAGGTTCGCGCGCGTCAGGTACTCGTTCGCCGAGAAGACGCCGTTCAGGTTTTCGCCCTCGATGCCCATGAACTTCGGAAGGCCCGCGCCCGTGCCGACGAAGACGGCGTCGAAGCCGTCCTTCTCCATCAGGTCCTTCAGCTGGCGCGTGCGGCCGACGACGAAGTTCGTCTCGATCTTGACGCCGAGTTTTTCGAGGCCCTCGATCTCGTGCTGGACGATCGCCTTCGGGAGGCGGAATTCGGGGATGCCGTAGACGAGCACGCCGCCGCACTTGTGGAACGCCTCGAACAGCGTGACGGCGTGGCCGGCCTTCGCGCAGTCCGCCGCGCAGGTGATGGACGCGGGGCCCGAGCCGATGACGGCGACCTTCTTGCCCGTCTTCGGCGCGCAGGCGACCGGCTCTTCCGTGCCGCTCTCGCGGGCGAGGTCGGCGCAGAAGCGCTCGACGCGGCCGATGGCGACGGCCTTTTCGACGTCCTTCTTCAGCTTGCCCATCGTGCAGAACTTCTGGCACTGCTTCTCCTGGGGGCAGACGCGCCCGCACACGGCGGGAAGGAGCGACGTCTCCTTGATGATCCGGAGCGCGCCGGCGAAGTCGCCGTCCGCCGCCTTCGCGAGAAAGCCGGGGATGTTGATGGCGACGGGGCAGCCCTGCATGCAGGGCTTGGTCGGACACTGGAGGCAGCGCGACGCCTCGCACTTCGCCATCTCGGCCGTGTAGCCGAGGGCGACTTCGTTCATGTTGTGGGCGCGGACCGCCGGCTCCTGCTGGGGCATTTCCTGCGGCGGAAGGGCCATTCTTTCCTTGGGGGTCATGGTAGTTGAGAAGTTGAGAGGGTGAGAAGTTGAGGGGGAGAGTGTTGGGTTCGGTTGGTTAGGACGCATGGGACGCAGAGGACGCACAGGACGGGGAAACCTCAGCCAAGAGACTTGAAGAGGTTGCAGACGTGGTCCTTGGCGGCCTTTTCCTGCGGCTTGAAGGCGCCCATGCGCGTGAGCATGAGATCCCAGTCGACGGCGTGGCCGTCGAACTCGGGGCCGTCGACGCAGACGAACTTCGTCTCGCCGCCGACGGAGACGCGACAGCCGCCGCACATGCCCGTGCCGTCAATCATGATCGTGTTGAGCGAGACCGTCGTCTTCACGCCGAAGGGCTTCGTCGTGAGGGCGCAGAACTTCATCATGATCGGCGGGCCGATGGCGATCACCTCGTCGACGGCGCCGCGTTCGCAGAGCTCCTTCAGCGGCTCGGTGACGAGGCCCTTGCGGCCCGACGAACCGTCGTCCGTCATGAGGATAAGGCGGTCGCCCGCGATCGCGCGCATCTCGTCTTCCATCACGAAGAGGCCGCTGTTGCGCGCGCCCATGATGATCGTGACCTCGTTGCCGGCGGCCTTGAGGGCCTGGGCGATGGGGTGCATCGGCGCGACGCCGATGCCGCCGCCGACGCAGACGACGCGGCCGGGCTTCTCGCCGTTCGCGCCGCGAATCGACGTCGGCTTGCCGAGCGGGCCGAGGACGGCCGGGAGGCTGTCGCCGGCGTTCAGCCGCGCGAGCTTCAGCGTCGTCGCGCCGACCGTCTGGAAGATGAGCGTGATCGCGCCCCGGTCGGGGTCGGCGTCGGCGATGGTCAGCGGGATGCGCTCGCCGAGCCGGTCGTCGACCATGAGGATGATGAACTGGCCGGGCTTGCGCTCCCGGGCGATGAGCGGGGCCTCGACGTCCATGCGGTAGACGCTGTCGGAAAGCTGCTTCTTGGAAAGTATGCGGTTCATGGCTGTCAGTGGTTAGACGTTTGAAACGCGAATTATACCACAATTCGCCCGTTCGTGCGGCGGCTTCTCACCGTTTCTCATTTGATTCCATCGGTTGTCGTCCTCTTCTCGGCGGCGTTTTAGTATAATCCTGCCCATGAAGCAGTTTGACTATGTGGGGCTGGGGTTCGTCTCGAACGATCACCTGGCGGTGTTGCCGTTCATTCCGATGGACACGAAGGTGAAGATGATTTCGCACGCGATCATCGGCGGCGGGCCGGCGGGCAACTCGACGGCGGGCGCGGCGGCGCTGGGCCTGAGCGCCGCGTTCGTCGGCACGGTCGGTGACGACGCGGACGGGCGGATGATCCTCGACGACTTCGCGCAGCAGGGCGTCGACACGTCGCTGGTGAAGATCCGCCCCGGCGCGACGAGCGCGATTGCCTACCTGTGGATCGACGAGAAGACCGGCAACCGCTCATGCGCCTGGACGCGCGAGGGGCTGGACGAGCTGACGGCGGACGAGATCACGCCCGCTGTCGCCGACGTGATTCGCCGCGCGAAGGTCCTGCATCTTGACGGGCACAACGCGGCCGGCGCGATTGCGGCGGCGAAGGTCGCGAGGGCGGCGGGCGTGACGGTCATGTACGACGCGGGGACGATTCGCGACGGCATGGCGGAGCTGCTGCCGCTCGCCGACCTGCTCATCTGCTCCGGCGAGTTCGCGGTCTCGGTCGCGGCCGGGCGCGACAGGCTGATCACGGACGGCTACACGGAGGCGGAGGTCGAGGCGGCCGTGCGCGCGCTCTACGCGAAGTACCGTCCGGCGGTCTGCGGGGCGACGATGGGCGTGCGCGGGTCGATGTGCTTCGACGGCACGTCGCTCGTGAAGTGTCCGGCGTTTCCCGTCGCGAAGGTCGTCGACACGACGGGCTGCGGCGACCTCTTCCACACGGGGTTTGCCGTCCGCTGGCTGGAGACGCACGACCTGCTGGCGTGCCAGCGCTTCGGCGCGGCCGTCTCGGCGATCAAGTGCCGGGGGCTTTCGGGCCGTCCGCCGTCCGCGCCGACGCGCGCCGAGGTCGAGACGTTTCTCCGTGCGTGAGGCGATGGGCGGGTGATGGATATGCTATAATGCCCGCCATGAAGACTGAACGGATGCGCACGGCCCCCTGCACGGTGGCCTTCACCTGTACCGGCCCCTATGCGATTCTGATCATGCTGGGCCTCAAGCGCGTGGAGAACCGCAGCCAGATGCCGGAGCCGAGGCGGGGGCGTTGCGCGGTCAGCTGCTCGAAGTCCTTCTGCAAGGAGGAGTTCGGCGCGTTTGTCCACTGGGCGGCGCAGGCGCTTTCGGAAGAGGCGTTCGCCCGCATTCCGTCGTGGGCGGACGTCAGGGACTGGCCGGGAAGAATCGTCGGGACGTGCGACTATGCGGCGCGCGGACGGAACGATCTTGTCCTGGAGGCGGATGCGGGGCGCGCGCCGAAGGGCGCGTCCCTCCCGTGGGATGAGGGCTATCCGTATTGGTGGGACCTGTCGGCGGTCGTCCGCTTCGACGTCCCGATTCCTTGCCGTGGCAATGTCGGGATGTGGCGGCTGCCGCCGGCGCTCGCCGCGCGCGTCACGGCGGCGGACGCTCAGGCGCGGATGGGAATTATGGTATAATTGCGTCGGTTTCGTCCGCCGAGACGGCGGGCGCGGCCGGAAGAATGACAATCGCAAGGAGATCGGGAGAAAGATGTTTACAGGGCTTGTCCAGCGGATCGGCACGGTGAAGCGCGTGAGTCGCGGGCGCGGGCTTGTCCTCGAAATCGCGGCGGACGACCCGTGGGCGCGTCCGCTGGAAGCGGGCGAGTCCGTGGCCGTCGACGGCGTGTGCCTGACGGTCGTGCGCGGCGACGGCTCGCGCTTCACGGCGGACGTCCTGCGCGAGACGGAGGCGCGCACGGGCCTTGGCGAACTCGTGCCGGGCGCGAAGGTGAACCTCGAACGCGCCGTGCGCGCGGGCGAGCCGCTCGGCGGCCACCTCGTGCAGGGGCACGTCGATTCGCGCGGCACAGTCGCGGCGATCGTGCCGAAGGGCCGCGACCGCCAGTTGCGCGTACGGTGCGGGCGCGTTCTCGCCGCGCAGTCCGTCCTCAAGGGCTCCGTGACGATTGACGGCGTGTCGCTCACGATTTCCGCGCTCGGCAGCGACTGGCTCGGCGTCGACCTCATCCCCACGACGGCGCGCGAGACGACGCTGGGCGCGAAGCGGGTCGGCGACGGCGTGAACCTCGAAGGCGACGTCGTCGGAAAGTATCTCGCGAAGAACGCGGCGCGTCCGGGCCTCACCGAAGAGGCGCTGTCCGCCGCCGGCTTCTGCTGAAAGGGCTCTCTCCTCTTATGAAGATCATTGCAGGTCTTGGCAATCCCGGCGCGCAGTACGCCAACACGCCGCATTCCGTCGGCTTCGAGGTCGTGGACGCCCTCGCGGCGGCGGCGGGCGTCGCGTGGGAGGAGAAGCGGCAGTACAAGTGCCTGATGGCGAAGGTCGTCGTCGCGGGGCATCCGACGATCCTGCTCAAGCCGCAGACGTACATGAACCTTTCGGGCGAGTCCGTCGCGCCCGTCGTCAAGTACCACAACGCGACGGCGGCCGACCTGCTTGTCGTGCAGGACGACATCGACCTCGCCGTCGGGCGTTTGCGCATCCGCAAGGGCGGCAGCTGCGGCGGGCACAACGGCGTCCGTAACATCATCGAGCGGCTGGGCACGCCGGACTTCGCGCGCCTCAAGGTCGGCGTCGGGAAGGACCGGTCGAACGTCGTCGCCCATGTCCTCGGCAAGTTCGACCCCGCGACGCGCAAGGTCATGGATCTCGTCGTCGCCGAGGCGGTCAAGGCCGCCGTGGAGGTCGTCCGCAGCGGCCCCGACCGCGCGATGAACCTCTACAATGCGTTCAATGCGGCGGCGCGCCCCGCCTGATCAGGTCAGGATCGCGTCGAACGTGCCACGCGCGGCGAGGCGGTAGAGGCCGGTTCGCCCGACTTTCGAGCGGTCGAGCAGCAGGTAGCGCTTGTCGGCGTTGTCGAGCGCGCGGCGAATCAGCTCCGCCTGGCGCTCGTGGTTCGTCGTCACGGTCTTGTCGTCCATGCCGAAGGCCGAGACGAACGCCTTGGTCACGTTGAAGTGCGAGAGCTGTTCGAGGGTCGCGGCGCCGAGAATCGAGTTGAGCTGCGCGTCGTAGTTGCCGCCGAGGCCGATGAGGACGTACTGCGGGGGAAACTTGCGGAAGTTCTGCATGATCGAGACGGAGTTCGTGACGATCGTCAGGTGCTGGAAGGCCGCCGTGCGGAGCAGCTGGGCGAACTCGTAGACCGTCGTCGACGAGTCGAGGAAGAGGATGTCGCCCTCGGCGACGAGGTCGAGGGCCTTCCGGGCGATCTCGATCTTGCTTCGGCGGTTCGTGACGACGCGGTCCTGGTAGCCGCTGGCCTCGACGAACGGCGCGGTGACCTCGTTCCAGACGAGGCCGCCACGAACCTTCGAGACGGCGTCGCGTTTGGCGAGCTCCTCGACGTCGCGGTGGATCGTCGCGGAACTGACCCGGAACTTCTTCATGAGCTCGACGAGCGTGCAGCGCTTTTTCGCCTTGAGGTAGTCGAGGATGAGATGTGTGCGTAGCTTGTCCATGAATGTCGTCGATTATACCATCCTGGCCGCGTCCGCGTCAACTGCGCGTCGCCCTGGGCAGAGATTCCGCATCTGGAGGAGGGACGCGCTCCGTTGCGTCCACAGGGTGGGGAATTTATCTCCCGCAGAGGCCGCAGAGAGCGCAGAGGGTGGTTTTGGGCAAAGCGAGCCGCCCCGACCGCAGGATCGGGCTTGAATTCCGGCGTTTTACCAGAGGTGGCCGGGCAACCTCCCGGTGTCATCCGGTCAGGCACTCAAGCTCGTACTCCCTGCTGAGGTACACCGTCTCCGGCTCGTAGTCGCTGAAGTCGATGTTGTGCAGGGCCTCGCAGAGCTTCCTCGCCCACATCGACTGCGTCACCTTCCGGCAGCCCCTGGCGAGCCTCCTCAGCATGCCGGAGTTGAACACCTGCCACAGGTTGTGCGCGAACTGCATCAGCAGGTGCATCGCGCGGCTGGCGTTCTCGTCGTTGCGGTCGCAGTCCATCTTCTTGCGGGAGGTCCTGCGCGTGAGCAGGCCCAGCACGACGGTCCGCAGCTTCGTCGTGTTGTCGCATGTCGTGCCGTCCTCGCTCTGCCGCGAGGACGCGCTCCTGAAGAATCCGTTGATGCGGTCGCGGAACTTGCCGACCCAGGAGATCAGCCTTTTCGCCGCGATGCGCCCCTGCGGGTTCCTCCCGGGCTTGCGGCCCGGCCTGCCTTTCGGCCTTCTGGGGCCTTCCCCGGCTTGGCCGTGCGCCTTCCCGTCAGGGCGGCTATCCGCTCCACGAGGTCCCGCCGCGTCCACTCGCTCATCTCCAGCATGAGCGACTTCAGCTCCCTCCAGTTCTCCGCGAGCCTGCGGACCTCCGCCTCCATCGAGACGGGCACGTACAGGCAGCGGGTCTTCCCGTCCGCCTTGTCCGTCAGCGTGTACCTCGCCGCGTTGCCCACGGCCTGCCTGTTGAGGCTTCCCGCGATGACACCCTCCCGCAGCAGCAGCGTCCGCAGCCGCGAGACCGTCGCCTTGTAGCCGGCCAGCTTTGTTCTTTTTTTCATGGTCGGTAATTATACCGACTATTTCGCGGAAAGTCAAGGGGGCGGATGCGGAAAAGTCGAAAAAAGTTTTCGGGGGCGGACGCCACATGGCTGCGCCCGCCCCAGTCGAGCCGACGCAAAACCGTCGTCTAGCTATCTCGACAAATCAGGGATTTGGAATCTCTGGTGTGTAATTGCCCGTATCTCCGCGTGCAGAGGTCTCCTGTCATTCGATATGGGCTAGAAGCACCCGAATATACCGATTGGGGAAATGCCGTGCGTGTCACGTTGCGCCGCCGCCAAGCCGGTCAGACAACAAAAGGTAATGGAAGGCTCAAGGACTCTTCCACTTCTCCCACTACCTCGCAAACTACCTCGCAAGTTACCTTGCAAACTACCCCGCAAGCTACCTCGCAAGTAGGCTTGCTTAAAGGGCTCGGCGAGAATACGCGAAGGGTTCTGGCGTTGCTAACGGCAGAGCCCTGTCTTTCGACTGAAGAGGCGGCTCAGCGACTTGAATGCAAGAAAGACACGCTCAGATATCATGTCAAGATACTGCGAAAGACGGTCGGCCTTAAGCATATTGGCGGAACAAAAAGAGGTCGTTGGATTGTGGAAGATGAGACAGCTTCTGTCGGTTAGGGGTATCGTTTCGCAAAGCGTTTTCAACCACCACCAATCAGGATAAGACATGAAAGCACTGCTGGTCAACGGAAGCCCGCGCGCGGACGGCAACACGGCGCGCGCGCTGGAGGAGGTCGCGTCCGCGCTCCGGGCCTCCGGCGTGGAGACGGAAACCGTGCCGCTTGGCGTGAAGCCCGGGCGCGGATGCGTCGCCTGCGGACGGTGCCGGGAACTCGGCCGCTGCGCGTTCGCGGACGACGTTGCGAACGAGATCCTTGAAAAGGCCCTCGCGGCGGATGCGTTCGTCCTCGGCACGCCCGTCTACTACGCCCAGCCGAACGGCGCCCTGCTCGCCGTGATGCAGCGCGTCATGTTCGCGGCGGCGGGACGGCTGCGCGGCAAGCCCGCCGCGTCCGTCGCCGTCTGCCGCCGGGGCGGCGCGAGCGCGGCGTTCCAGACGCTCAACCTGTTCTACGGCATTGCCGGCATGCCCGTCGCCGGCTCGCAGTACTGGAACATCGCCTATGGCGCCGCGCCGGGCGAGATCGCGCAGGACGCGGAGGGCCTGCAGACGATGCGGCTTCTCGGGCGAAACCTCGCGTGGATGGCGAAGAGCCTCGTGATGCCCGCCCCCGCGCCCGAGCAGCCCTGGGCCAAGACCAACTTCATTCGGTAAGGGGCGGAACTGGCCGCACACGGAAAGGATGACACGTGGGGGAATTGTCGAGAGTGCAACCTCCGCATTTATATAAATGCGGAGGTTGGCAGAGGGAAATGGTCTGTGTCCAGAAATACGCCTCGCCGCTGGGCGGCATCCTGCTGGCGGCGGACGAGATCGGGCTGACGGGCCTGTGGTTCGAGGGCGGGAAGTTCTTCGCCGGCAATCTCCCGACAGAACATGAGGAGAAGGCGACCCCGACGCTTGCCGCCGCCACGCGCTGGCTGGATGTCTACTTCGCCGGGAAGGAGCCCGCCTTCACGCCGCCGCTGCATCCCGTCGGCTCGGCGTTCCGCATGGCGGTCTGGAAGCTCCTTCTGGCGATTCCCCACGGGCAAACCGTCTCCTACGGCGAGATTGCCAGGCGTCTGGCGGCGCAAAGCTGGCGTGCGAAGACGTCCGCCCGGGCCGTCAGCGGCGCCGTGGGGCGCAACGGGATTTCCCTCGTCATCCCATGCCATCGGGTCGTGGGGGCGAACGGCAGCCTGACCGGGTATGCCGGCGGCATAGAAAGGAAAGCCGCCCTGCTGAAGCTGGAGCGCGCCGGCATGAACCTCTCCGCGCAGAAGGGCTGTACGCGGCTTTGAGCGCGGACGTGCCGAATTTACGGCGGCCCTCCGTTCGCTATTCCGGCAGGACGTTCGGGCGGTCGCTCCGATACGGATATCCTGACTTGGCCGTGAAACGCCATGTGATCGGCTTGCCTTCGGCGCCGAAAAACCCGACCGGGAAAATCCGGCATTCGTACGCCTGCCCGCCGGCCAACGCGCCCGCCGGCACCTTGAACGCGACGCGCGACACGCGGTGCTCCGGAATCCGGTAATAGTCGGAAATCTGGAAATACGACTTCGGGACGCCCCCGGTTTCCGTGAGCTCGATCCGATAGCCGAAGACCGCCGACCGGTCGACGGCTGCGGCAAACAGGAAATAGACATAGCCGTAGTCGTACCAGAGCGTCGGCTCGCCATCCTCCGGGAAAGCCGGCGGCCGCTCGGCCGCGCGCCGCGCCTCCGGCGAATAGCGCGCCGAGGCCGGATCGTGCGGCAGGGCGACGGTCCATGGCGTCTCCGGCTCGATCTCGCGACGGTTGCGCACGGAGAAGCGTCGCGCCACGACCCGATCGGCATGCACTTCCAGCAGCAGGCAGCCGACGGACTCGTGTCCATAGGGGATAAGGCATGAGATCTGGTTTGCCGCCGGCGGGTTCATCTCGATGCAGCCATAACACAGGGTCGACATGTCGATGGCCGTGAACTCGCCCTGCCAGATGGACCTCGGGTCCTGCAGCGGATTATGCGAATGTCCCGAAAGGCTGATGACCTGGGGATAGCGGTCAAGAAGCGCGCGCAGGCCGCCGTCCTCTTTTTCCGAGCCGGAGGAATTGACCGTGTTCAGCGGATGGTAGTGCGTAATGACGAAAATCGGCTTTCTCGCGTCACGCCGGACGGCCTTTCCCAGCGCGGCCTTCAGAAGGGCGATTTCGTTGGCCGTGTAGCCCTGTATCTGCGAAAGCGCGAGCGCGATGAAGTCATGGCCCTTGACCACCCGGTGGACCACGAGCCCCGGGCCGGCGCCGAAGATCGCGTTGAACTCCGCGCGGCATCGCGCGCTCGTGCGCACGGACGCCAGCTCCTCGGGGATGAATCCGAGCTCGTGATTGCCGAGGCAGGCGACATGGGGGATCGGCCCGAGCCGCGCGTCACAGCGTTCCTTGTAATAGCGCACGGCGTCCATGTCCATGCCGGAGTCGTTGATGTCGCCGCTGTTGACGACCACGTCGGGCTTCAGTTCCGCAAGAACGTCCAGCGCCCGTTCGAGATTGCGCATGCCGGCGTCTTCCGGATACGGATACCCCTGGATGTCGCTCATGACCGCGATGCGCAGGAGCGGCGCGCCGTCCGCCGACGCGCTGTCGGCGCATGCGATCGCCGACGCGGCAATCGAGACGAGGAGAAAGATGCTGTTCTTCATGGTTAAGGCTCCACTGTCATTTTGACGTGCCATGATATCAGATTCACAGGCGCCAGTCAACATGGAGCCGATCGTTTCAGAGATTCCGCATCTGGGGGATGGACGCGCTTCGTCGCGTCCGTCGGTGGTCTATAAACCTCTGCGTCACCTTCCGGCAGCCCCTGGCGAGCCTCCTCAGCATGCCGGAGTTGAACACCTGCCACAGGTTGTGCGCGAACTGCATCAGCAGGTGCATCGCGCGGCTGGCGTTCTCGTCGTTGCGGTCGCAGTCCATCTTCTTGCGGGAGGTCCTGCGCGTGAGCAGGCCCAGCACGACGGTCCGCAGCTTCGTCGTGTTGTCGCATGTCGTGCCGTCCTCGCTCTGCCGCGAGGACGCGCTCCTGAAGAATCCGTTGATGCGGTCGCGGAACTTGCCGACCCAGGAGATCAGCCTTTTCGCCGCGATGCGCCCCTGCGGGTTCCTCCCGGGCTTGCGGCCCGGCCTGCCTTTCGGCCTTCTGGGGCCTTCCCCGGCTTGGCCGTGCGCCTTCCCGTCAGGGCGGCTATCCGCTCCACGAGGTCCCGCCGCGTCCACTCGCTCATCTCCAGCATGAGCGACTTCAGCTCCCTCCAGTAGCTATCTCGACAAATCATGGATTTGGAATCTCTGCGCCCTGGGCAGTCGCGTTATCCCTCCGCGCGTATGGTATAATACGGGCATGGATGTGATGATGCGAATTCTTCTCTGCTGTGCGGCGGTGACCACGTGCGCGTGGGCGGTCGCGGCGCAGAGAAAGGTCGCGCTGCGTCTGGTGGCGGCGTATCTGCGGCTCACGCACCTTGAGCGCGTCCTCGTTGCGGTGGCCGTGACGGTCTGCACTGTCCATGCGCAGAAGCCGACAAGGGCAAGGCAGGGAGATGAAACTATTGATCGTGGGCCTGCGGCGCTGAACACGGAGGAAACGGAGGGTGGAAGACACGGAGAAAGTTTCGAGGGGGGCGCCCCAACCGTCGCGTCCTCGACATCATCCAACTCTCCGTGCCTCCCCACCTCCAACAACTTCGTGTTCAGCGACAGCAATCTCTGTTTTTGGAAGATTGAGAAGGGGACTGACTCCGTGACGCTGGGGCTGGCGTGGCCAGACGGCCTCATCCTGCCCAACGGCCGCCTTGATGTCTTCGGGCACTGGCGGCTCGCGCCGGACGGCTGGACGCGCCTCGCGCAGGTCGACGTGTCCGGCGAGCAGTCCCCTGTGGCCGTCGAAATCGGCATCGACACGTTCCCGACGAATGCGATGGCGCGCGCGGCGTTCTTCCGGCTCGCCACGCAGGACGACACGGACGGCGACGGCCTCTCGGACGCCGACGAGGCGTGGGCGCTGGGGACAGACCCCGCAAGCCCCGACACGGACGGGGACGGGCTGGGCGACGGCGATGAGGTTGCCCTGGGGACAGACCCCCTGGGCGCAGACACCGACGGCGACGGACTGCAGGACGGCTGGGAAGTTGCCAACGGCCTCGATCCGCTCGTGTCGGCTGGCGACGACGGGGCGGGCGCGGATCCGGACGGTGACGGGCTGACGAACCTCCAGGAGCAGCAGCGGGGGACAGATCCCCTGAACGCGGACACGGACGGGGACGGGCTTTCGGACGGTCAAGAGGTGAATGTTCGCGGAACAAGCCCGACCAATCCTGACACGGACGGCGACGGCGTCTCGGACTTCTTGGAGATCTGCAACGGCTCAGACCCGGCTGATGGGAGCGACGGCGGAAAGCCCTCGGCGAACTTCCCGTACCGGGGGATGCGGTTCGACGTCAACGGCGACTACGCTGCCTGGAGCATGACGGTCGCCGGGCTTGGGCCGCTCGACCGCCTGTCGGACACGTTCTCGATGGCGTCGCCGGGGGTTGGCTCCGAGAAGCTGAAAGTCCTGAAGAAGGGGAACTCCTATCGCCTCACGATGCAGTGGCTGAACTCCGACGGTCACACGGATCCAAACTGGTACTGCTGGCAGGCGAAGGTGAACGGGCTGCCGACCGCGCCGTCCTATGAAAACTACAAGACGACGCGGCTTCCCGGAAACGAGGTCGTCTGCGGGCGCGGCTGGATGGCGGAGAACGCCGACGGCCTCCTGACGTCGCACGTCCACATGCGCGAGGACAGGGGCGGCAACGTGGCCGAGGGGTTGGAGGCGACGCTGCACGTCTACCGATGCGAAGTCTCGGTCTGCGACCCGGATGACGAGGCGTGGCCCGAACTTGAGGCGTCGCGCGTGCTGCTGGACGACGAGAAGCTTCGGATTCGGGTGACGGTCACGCCGGCCCTTGCGGACTTTGACCTCTTCCGGCGCGTGATGGGGAGCAACGTCGTGGTGTCGACGTCGGGAACCTGTCCGACGGGCGTCGCGATTCCCGTTGCGGCGTCCGAGTTCTTCAGCGGCGGCACGAATTCCGAGATCCGGATGACCCGGACGCGCGCGCAGCTGATTGACCTGGGGCTCCTGCCGTCGCAGGACGAGGACGGCGTGGACGAGATGGCGTGGATCGATGTGCCGGCGACGGAGGTTCAGGATCTTTCGGACAGTGAGGCGTTTTCGGAACTGGGCTATGCTTTTCGAGGCAAGGCGACCGAGTCCTCCTCCGTAGATTTGGAGGCGACTCCTCCTGTGAGCGTCCGGTCAAAGTCATTCTTCAAGGCGGCGGGGTGCGAGGTCGTGTCTGTCGAGTACGGCGGCGTGCGGAGTCCCAAGCGCCAGATCATGAACCAAGCGGACGTGTTCTACTTTTCGGGGCATGGCAATCATGACACCAACGCCCTTCAGGGAGGACTCAAGCCATCCATGTTGCAAGGAGGATGCTGGGACGGAGATCTCGACTGTGCGATTCTCGCGGGATGCTCGGTGCTGGACGTCAATGACTACAATGGGAATTTCAAGAACGCTTCGCATTTTGTTTCGCCAGGAAAAGCCTGGGAACAGGTTGGCCCGCAGACCTTGCTGGGCTACGCTTACAAGGCTCCGGGTGACAAGGGTGGGGCCCCGACGCGAATCATCCGGTCGTGGATTGCGAACCGTGCGGCGTTGGGCGACACGGAAGCGTGGATGAAGGCCAACGCGGACAACAAGGCCTGGAATGCCTGTGCAATTGAGAAAAACAATCGTTATGCTTATTTTGAGTTGTACTTCTTTAAGAAGTTCAGGAAAATCAAATCAGTCCCTAAAGGAGAATGGTAATGAAACGCATGATGTTTACCCTTGTGGCCATGATTTCGTGTTATGCGAACGCATGGACATCGCTGAGCGAAATGGAGTCTGCCATTTGCGTGGCGTTGACGAACGATACTTGCCTTTTATCGGCATCGTTTACCAATCAACTGAACGAAGTTGTGATCGGTACGCGGACGAATGACATGAAGTCGGAGGCATACATGATTCTTTCGATCAACGCCTATCAGAACTTCTTGGAAACCACTGACGAGAAATGGCTGCCCATTGAACTGCGAAATGCGTCAAATGCCGTCGTTTCGGCAGGTGCGGATACCGGTCGCTGGCAATATTGGGTGTCGCGTTTCCTTTATGCGGGTGCCTATGTGTCCGATTCGAGGTTCTCTCAGGCGTTCTCGGTCTTGGATCGCTCATTGTCAGAAATGTCAGCGCTGAACTATACGAATGGTTCCTCAAGAGTTGAACGGGCCATACTTGAGAAGTGCGAAATGCCAGGTGTTGGCATCGCAGAGGCAATGAAAATCATGGCTGGGATGTCGGCGGTCGAACTTGGACAGAAGGATAAGGCTTTGCGCTTTGCGAGTCAGGTTCCGGAGCGGTATGGAAACGTGATCCGAGAATTTGCCAAATGACAGTAAAAGACGGTAGGATGGCCAGAAGACTAATGGCGATTTTGACGGCACTTGACGTGATGGCGGCCGTTCATGCGGCAGAGATTACAAATGTCATTCAATGTCTGAACGTGGACGGTGTTGGGCAGCATCAGTTCCACAGACTGTTCCACGCCGCAGGCATCATGTCTTGGTTTTGTCAAGGGGACGATAACAGGCGATTACAAGGCGTATTTGCTTCATTTGTCAGATGCCATTCGCATGGAGGAATGTGGAATGTCCGAGTTGGCGGCGGTGACTCCACAGGTATCCGATGCATTTCGCGACTTTGTCCATGAGATGGGGTATTCAAATCATGTTATTCGTGCCTATTCCGAAACTTCAACAGGGATGACTTGGTACGTGTCTGTTAAACTCCAGTCACGGAAGGGGGAGAGGGTTGATGTGTCTCAAATGGACATTAGGTTTGAAAACTGCAATGGTGCGTGGCGCATAACCAAATGGAACATTGACGAATGAGCGAAAGGAGCAAATGAATGATGCGAAAAGCGGTGTTTCTGTGTGCGTGCGGTGGCGTGACGCTGGTTGCCGCCGTCTTTGTGGGAGGGCTTGTGAGCGGTCATTCCGTTCGGGAGACGGCGGGCGTCATGAAGGCGGCTGTTGAATCGCGCGTCAGCCGGAAGACGGTGGGCGATCGGATCCGCGAGATCGAGGCGAAGAGGCCCGCGCTGATCGCGGCGGCGCGTCGTGAACGCGGAGCATTTGATATAATACGCAGAAATTAAAGTGTCACACGTCTCGGAAAATGAGAAGGAGAGAAAAATGACGAACAAATCACTGAGTCGCCGGGGGTTCTTGGCCGGCACGGGCGCGGTCGCGGCGACGATCGGCGTCGCGGCGGAGAAGACGGCGGCGGCCGCGCCGGCGGATCCGTTCCTCGGCACGCAGGGCGCGCCGCTGACGGTCGGCTTCCCGAACCTGCAGGCGCCGGGCGAGACGACGATGGGCGTGACGTGGAAGGTCTCGGGGCTTTCCAAGGGCGTCGTCGAGTATGCGGACAATCCCGCGTTCGAGAACGCGACCCTCGTCAAGTCCGGCGGCTACGGCCTCGTGCCGATCGACGTCTCTGCGCTGGAGGTGCGGCTGGAGAACCTGAAGCCCGCGACGAAATACTGGTACCGCACGATCACGACGCCGTTCGTCGACTACCAGAACATCTACGACGCGAAGCTCGGCGAGCCGGTCGTCTCGGCGACGTACACCTTCACGACGCTCGGCGCGGACGCGCGCGCGCACTTCTGCATGATGACCGACACGCACGCGCAGTGGAAGCCGTTCGGGATGATCGTGAAGAAGATCAAGGAACTCGCGCCGGCGGCGGTCGTCTGGAACGGCGACGCGACCAACACGACGCAGAAGAAGGAGACGGCCGTCGAGATCTTCCTCGATCCGCCGGTCGCCGACCGCGACTACGCGGCGTCGATCCCCGTCCTCTTCGAGTCGGGCAACCACGACTTCCGGGGCAGCTGGATCTCGAAGAAGGAGGAGGTCATGCAGCCGCGCCATCCGGCCGAGCGGCGCGGCGACCAGTGGGGATCTCAAGTGGAACTTCGCCGTGCGCCTCGGCGACCTGGCGCTCGTCGGCATGGACACGGGCGAGGACAAGCCGGACGGCCATCCGAAGTGGTTCGGGCTCGCGAACTTCGAGCCGTACCGCCGGGCGCAGGCGGCGTGGCTCGCGGAGCAGTTCGCGCGTCCCGAGATCGCGTCCGCGAAGTTCAAGGCGCTTTTCTGCCACATTCCGCTTTTCGCGGCGGAAGACCATCCCGACTATCCGCACGACGGCGTGAAGATCGACCCGCTCGACTACGCCTACTGGTCGCGCGAATGCCACGACCTCTGGGTGCCGATCCTGGAGAAGGCGGGTGTGCAGCTCGTCGTCTGCGGGCACAAGCACCGGTTCCGCTTCGACGCGCCGACGGCGGACCGCCCGTGGGCGCAGGTCGTGGGCGGCGGGCCCGAGCTGGGCGTGTCGGGAAACCGCCCGGACGAGGGCAAGTTCCCGACAGTCGTCGAGGGCAAGGTCGAGAACGGCCGTCTGCGCCTCGTCGTGCATGACGTCTTCAACAGGCGCGTCGTCTTCGACCGCGAAATCGCGTGAGAAGGAAAGAAGTCCTGAAGACGCGGACGCATGAGCAGGCCCACGCCTATGCCTGAAGGCCCGTTTTAAATCCGTCCTGTCCACGGGGCGCGTCAGCGCACCGCCCGGATTCGCAGGAAGGTCGCGGAGGGCCCTTCCTCTCTCGGCAGGCGGACGTACCGCTCGCCGGGGCCGGGCGAGAGACCAAACGCGCCCAGCTCCTCCGCCGTGAGCGCGCGGGCGGCGGCAACGGACGAGAAGGTCTTCGCGTCCGCCGAGGCCTGCACGTCCAGCCGCGTCGCCGGGGCGTAGTCGGCCGGCGTCTCGCCGGCGGCGGAAACCTTGGCGCAGACGACGACGGCGCGTTCGCCGCCCAGGGTGACGAGCCGGATGTCGCTGACGGCGAAGGCGTAATCGACCGACACGGTTCCGTCCGTTGCGCCGGGCGCGGACGGCGTGACCATGATCGGGATATTGCTGAAGAGTTCCAGCCCCTCAAGCGGCTTGCTGCCCGGGGCGACCGTCAGCGCCGTCACGCCCGCCGCCTCGGCCACGGGCCGGACGAGGGCGTTCACCGCGTCGCTCTCCCCCGGCAGAAGCGGCGGCGTCCCGCCGCCGGGCGCGCGGTAGACGTAGACGCGCGTCGCGCCGTCCACGCCGACCGTGACGGGGCTCGTGGGCCGGGCGAGTTCGTAGCCGGCCACCTGCGCGGGCGCGGGCCAGTCGATCACCCTGCCGACGGGCTGGAGGACTGACGTCTCGCCCGTTCCGGGGAGGGCCTTGCCGTCCGCCGTCTTGTAGCGGATCTTCACGGGCGCATAGGGCGCCGTCTCGGTCGTGTCGTCGGCGAGAAGTGCGCCCGTGTCCGCGTCCCTCACCTCGAAGGCGTAGGTGACGTCGGCGGCGAGGCCCGGAGGCAGCGTGCAGGACAGCTCGCAATTGGCGAGGCCCGAGTCGAAGTTCTCCGGCCCCGTGTATTCAAGGCAGTGTCCGCCGACGTCGAACTTCGCGCGGTCGGCCCACGGCCCGACGTCGTAGACCTGCTCGACGGAGTGGAGCGTCGCGCCGGCGGCGGACTTGAGCGCGAAGGACAGCCGGACGCGCCGCGCGCGCGTCACGGAGAAGTTCTGCACGACCGTGCGCAGGCGGAGCGTCTGGCCCGCCATGTCCTGCGGACGGAAGCGGTCGCGGCCCGTGCCGCTGTACAGGCGATTGGCGTAGTCCGTCGCGAAGGCGGTGTAGCCGTCGATCGTGGCGGGGGCGAAGTCGGCGGGCTTCGCGTAGTTTCCCGTCACGGCGAGAAGTTCGGGCGTCGCGACGTAGAGGCCGTCCTGCCCGTCCGCCATCAGGGTGGCCATGCGTTTGGCGCCCTGCAGCCTGCAGAGTTCGCAGAAGTCGTAGTCCAGGCTGTTCATGGCGCAGCGGCGGGACGAGTTGAAGGACTGCGCGCCATACTGATAGGGGACGGGATACGTCCCTCGGAAGCCCAGCAACGTCTTCCAGCGCAGGCGCTCGGGGTCGCCCGTCGCGGAGATGTTGAGCGAGCGCGCGGCCTGCTCGTCCGTCATCTGTCCCGTGCTGTACTCGTCGCCGAGATGGAGCATCGCGTGGCCGAGCTCGTGCGCGAGCGTGGGGATGCTCGAATCGCCGGCCGACGAGGCGACATACTGAAAGCCGAGCTTCTGGTCGATGGCGCTTCCGCCCATGTACCTGTCGCTGTTCGCGAGGACGACGAAGACGCCGATGTAGTCGAAGACGAAGTAGTAGGGCGCGTTCTCGTCAATCCACTGGCCGTTCTCGTAGACGATGTCGGGGTCCTTGAACGGCTCCTGTCGCCGCGCGTCGTGGTAGTCGCGGATGAAGGCGGGGCCGATGCACCGCTCCATGATGTGGTTCTTGCAGCGGTTGCCGGAGAGGACGAGGGAGCGTCCGTCCGCCAGCACGGAACTGTTGAAGAATGTGTCGCCCGACCCCCACGCCCCCTTCGAGACCGTGCTGACGGCATAGACGTTGAAGCGGTGGGCGAACGTGCGGTACGGCTCGTAGGCGAGCGCGCCCGCCCACATGCGCCGCGCGTCGGCGACGAACTTCTCCTGGTCGTCCTTCGTGTAGCCGTCGCCGCAGATGACGACGACGATGTTGTCGTTGTCGCTCCCCGTCTTCTGGACGACGTGGACGGCCATGTCGTGCGTCTCGCGCTGGCCCGAGTCGGTGTAGTGGGCGCCGAGGAGCACGCTGATCGTCGGCGCGGGCTCGGCCGCCGCGATCGGCAGGCTCGCGAGGAAAAGGGCGAACAGCGCGAAGCGGGCCATTCTCTCCATCCCCTGCAGGGGAAGCTCCATGACGACGTGTTTTCTCCGTTTCATGCCCGTCATTTTATCACAACGGGCCGATACCCGTCAATCTGACGGACCAACTGGATCTTTGCTCGGCAGGTCGGGCTGGAGCGCGTTCGCCGAGCAGGCCTCCCCGTCGTCCCTGCCCACTTGCCTTTCACTCGGCACATGCGGAAAACTCTCGGCGCAGGAGAACCTCCGAATTTTTGGTACAATATGCGGCGTTTCCGGGTGCAGGGCGCGCGCGGTGCGCGACCTGCTGAGAAAAGACCGGCCGAACCTGAACGGGGTAATGCCCGCGTAGGAAAGAGAAGGAATCGTGACATGACGCAACTGCAGGCGGCCCGCAAGGGCCTTGTGACCGAGGCGATGAAGCTCGGCGAGCCGGTCGTCTCGAAGACGTACACCTTCACGACGCTCGGCGCGAACGCGCGCGCGCACTTCTGCATGATGAGCGACACGCACGCGCAGTGGAAGCCGTTCGGGATGATCGTGAAGAAGATCAAGGAGCTCGCGCCGGCGGCGGTCGTCTGGAACGGCGACGCGACCAACACGACGCAGAAGAAGGAGACGGCCGTCGAGATCTTCCTCGATCCGCCGGTCGCCGACCGCGACTACGCGGCGTCGATCCCCGTCCTCTTCGAGTCGGGCAACCACGACTTCCGGGGCAGCTGGATCTCGAAGAAGGAGGAGGTCATGCAGCCGCGCCATCCGGCCGAGCGGCGCGGCGACCAGTGGGGATCTCAAGTGGAACTTCGCCGTGCGCCTCGGCGACCTGGCGCTCGTCGGCATGGACACGGGCGAGGACAAGCCGGACGGCCATCCGAAGTGGTTCGGGCTCGCGAACTTCGAGCCGTACCGCCGGGCGCAGGCGGCGTGGCTCGCGGAGCAGTTCGCGCGTCCCGAGATCGCGTCCGCGAAGTTCAAGGCGCTTTTCTGCCACATTCCGCTTTTCGCGGCGGAAGACCATCCCGACTATCCGCACGACGGCGTGAAGATCGACCCGCTCGACTACGCCTACTGGTCGCGCGAATGCCACGACCTCTGGGTGCCGATCCTGGAGAAGGCGGGTGTGCAGCTCGTCGTCTGCGGGCACAAGCACCGGTTCCGCTTCGACGCGCCGACGGCGGATCGTCCGTGGGCGCAGGTCGTGGGCGGCGGGCCCGAGCTGGGCGTGTCGGTCAGCTGGAAGGACGGGCGTCCGCAGGAGCGCCCGGACGCGGGGCGCTTTCCGACGGTCGTCGAGGGCAAGGTCGAGAACGGCCGTCTGCGCCTCATTGTGCATGACGTCTTCAACGGGCGCGTCGTCTTCGACCGCATGATTGCGTAAAAGGGATAGTCAGGGGGATTTTAGATAGGTGAGGTCGGTTAATGTTTACCGGCGAAACCTCCCCCGGTTGACAAATGCGCCCTGATA
>CAKTZA010000058.1 GCA_934635045.1 uncultured Kiritimatiellota bacterium
CGAACACGGCAGTCAAGCGCCCCTTCGCCGAGGGTAGTGCGGGACCCGCCCGCGCGAGAGTAGGGCGCCGCCGGCTTATTTCAATCGGAGCGTAGCGCAGCCTGGTAGCGCGTTTGCTTCGGGAGCAAAAGGCCGAGGGTTCAAATCCCTCCGCTCCGACCATTCCCGAGAACCCACGAAGATCGTGGGTTTTTCTTTTTTGTCGATTTGAATTCAATGGGCGGAATGTGGTATACTTCACCACTGAAACACGCTTATGTTAGATTTTCAGGGAATCTCTGTTCATTACGGACACCAGGACGTCCTCACGGACGTCACGTTTCGCGTCAACAAGGGCGACCGCATCGGCGTCGTCGGCCCGAACGGCTCGGGCAAGTCGACGCTCTTCAAGATCATCCTCGGCGAGATGTCGACGGACACGGGCGAGCTCGTCATCGAGTCAAATCCGCGCATCGGCTTCACGCGGCAGAACCCCGCGCCGGACACGCCGGAGGAGACGCTCCTGGACTACGCGCTCAGGGGCATCCCCGGCCTCTCCGAAATGGAGGCCGAGATGGCGTCGCTGGAGGCCGACCTCGCGGATCCCGCGAAGATGAAGCGCTACGGCGAGCTCCAGACGAAGTTCGAGCATCTTGGCGGCTACGACATCGAGACGCGCGTCAAGATCGCCCTCGGTGGCCTCGGCTTCACGACGGAGGAGTTCGCGAAGCCGTTCAAGTCGTTCTCCGGCGGGTGGCGCATGCGCGCGGAGCTCTCGCGCGTCCTCGCGTCGAAGCCCGACCTGCTGCTCTTGGACGAGCCGTCGAACTACCTCGACCTCCCCGCCGTCGACTGGCTGCAGAAGTTCCTGAAGGCGTACGACGGCACGCTCATGCTCATTTCGCACGACCGCTACCTCCTGCGGACGCTGACGAACATCATCGTCGAGGTCGATGCGGGCACGGCGACGCGCTACGAGGGGAACCTCGACTGGTACCTAAACGAGCGCGAAGTGCGCTACGCGCACCTGAAGGCCGCAAAGGAGAACCAGGACCATCACCGCGAACAGCTTCAGCGGTTCGTGGACCGCTTCCGCGCACAGGCGACAAAGGCCGCACAGGCCCAGTCGCGGCAGAAGCTCATCGACAAGATCGACGAGGCGCGGATCGTGCTGCCGAAGCGCTACACAAACTCCGGGCGTCTGCGGCTTGCGGAGCCGCCGCCGAGCGGCATCGAGATGTTCCGCTGCGAAAATCTCGGCTTCAGCTACGACGGCGTGAAGAAGGTCTTTTCGGGGCTCGAATTCAACATCACGCGAGGCGACAAGGTCGCCCTGATCGGCTACAACGGCCTCGGCAAGACGACGCTGATGCGCATCATCGCCGGGACGCGCTCGCCGACGGAGGGCAAGGCCGTCCTTGGGCACAATGTCGTGCCCGGCTACCTCTCGCAGGAGTTCGCCGAGACGATTCCGCCCGACCTCACCGTCTACCGCAACGCGAAGAACGCGTGGGACGCGCACGGCGGCGGGCCGGAGAAGGTCTTCCGCAACCAGCTCGGCGCGTTCGGCTTCGACGAGAACGACGTCGAGAAGCCGGCGGGCGTCCTCTCGGGCGGCGAGAAGATCCGCCTCGCGTTCCTGCGGCTGTTCCTGGCGGCTCCGAACTTCCTGCTGCTCGACGAGCCGACGACGCACCTTGACCTCGACGGACGCCGCCTCCTGCAGGACGCGCTCCAGAAGTACGCGGGGACGATTCTCCTCGTCTCGCACGACATCGACTTCGTACGGGCCGTCGCGACGAGCATCCTGGAGATCACGCGCGAGGGCATCCGGCAGTATCCGGGCGGCTACGACTACTACTGCGAGAAGAAGGCGGAGCGTGAGCGGGCGGCGTCGGGCGAGAGCCGGGCGCGCGAGACGCGCGAGGCGCGAGGGACGGGAGCGGCAGTCGGGGCGGAGGCTCCGGCGGGCGTCCGGCTTTCGCAGAAGGACCTGCGGAAGCAGCGCGCGGCGGAGCGGGAGAAGCTCGCGCCCAAGGTGCGCGAGCTGAAGCGGCGCGTCGAGACGGCGGAGCGGAAGATCGACGAGCTGCAGGCGGCGCTCGACGAGGCGTCCGCCGAACTCTTCAACCCGAAGCCGACGACCGACTTCGCCGAGGCGAACCGAAAGGTGCGCACGCTCCAGTTCGAGATCGACCGCTACACGGCCGACTGGGAAGGGGCGGCGACGGAACTTGAATCCCTCTCAATGGCGGACACGACCAACGGAGGATGCGGCGAATGAAAAGCGTTTCGGAAATCGTCGACCTGGCTTCGGCCTACTACGGCAGCGCGGTGCTGTTTGCCGCGATCGACAATGAGGTGTTCGCGCGGGTCGCGCGCGGCGAACTCGACGTCTCGTCGCGCGGGCTGCGGCTTCTGGCGGACGCCTGCGTCGCCGAGGGTCTGCTGGAGAAGCGGGACGGCGCCTACTTCAACACGCCCGCATCCAAGGCGGCGCTTGTGCCGGGAGGCCCCGCAGACCTCACGAAGGCCATCCGCTACAACCGCGACGTCTATCCGGCGTGGGGCCGGCTCGCCGAGTTCGCGCGCACGGGTCGGCCCGTGGAGCGGCCCGAGCTGCATCTTGGCGCGGACGCCGCGCGCACGAAGGCTTTCGCCGCGTCGATGTTCGGCCGCGCGATGGGCATCGGAAAGGGCGTCGTGCCGATGCTCGGCGCGCTGAAGGGGCGTGTCCTCGACCTTGCGGGCGGACCGGGGGCTTATGCGATCCTGATGTGCCAGGCGAACCCGGAGATGACGTGCGTGACGGTCGACCTGCCGGCCATCGCGGCGGAGGCGAAGGGCTATGTCGCGCAGTCTGGCCTCGCGGGCCGCATCGACTGCCGTGCGGGCGACTATCATGCGGACGACTACGAGACCGAGGCGTATGATGCCGTGACGATCTTCGGCGCGCTCCATCAGGAAAGCCCCGGGCAGATCGTCGGGATCCTGACGCGCGCGCGCCAAGCGCTGAAGCCGGGCGGACGCGTCTTCGTGCTGGACATGATGACGGACGCGACGCACACGGCCCCGAAGTTTTCGGCGCTCTTCGCCCTCAACATGGCGCTCACGACCGAGCACGGCTGGGTCTTCGCCGATACGGAGCTGAAGGACTGGATGCGCACGGCGGGCTTTTCGCCGGGCGAGACGCGGGCCGCGCCGCCGCCGATGCCGCATTGGCTCGTCACGGGCACAAAGGGGGAGCATGGACGACTGGCTTGACTTGAACCCGGATCCCGTCCACGTGAAGCGCGAGCGCGAACGCGCGCGCGAACTGCGCAAGACGGACTGGTGGAAGGCGCGGATCGCAAAGGGCGAGTGCCACTACTGCCACAAGCACGTCGGGGCGGAGAACCTGACGCTCGACCATGTCGTGCCCGTCGCGCGCGGCGGACGCTCCACGCGCGGCAACTGCGTGCCGTGCTGCGTCGACTGCAACGCGAAGAAGAAGGCCTACACGCCAGCCGAGCAGATCCTCGCGCGCCTCTTCCCGGAGGGCTGAAATGATCGATCTTTCGCGGACGGAAGCCCTGCTGGGCGAAGAGGCACTGGCGCGGCTCGCCGCCGCGCGTGTCGCCGTCATCGGCGTCGGCGGCGTCGGCAGCTGGTGCGCCGAGGCACTTGTTCGCACGGGCGTCGGACACCTGACGCTTGTCGACGACGACATTGTCGTGCCCTCGAACGTGAACCGGCAGTGTCCGGCGACGACGAAGACGCTGGGGCACGCCAAGGTCGCGGCGTTGCGCGAACGCCTGCTCGACATCAACCCGGACGGCGACGTCGTGGCGGTCAACGGACGCTTCCCGTCCACGACGCCCGACCTGCGCCTGACAGTTTTCGATCTTGTCGTGGACGCGATCGACTCCGTGGACTGCAAGGCCGAGCTGATCCTGTCGGCGACGGCGGCGGGCGTGCCGATCCTCTCGTCGATGGGCGCGGCACGGCGGCTCGACCCGACGAAAGTCGTCATTCGGCGGTTTGAGAAGATCACGGGCGACGGCCTTGCGCGGGCCTTGCGCCAGCGGTTCAAGCGGCTCGGACGGTTTCCGGCGGCGCGGTTTGACTGCGCCGTCTCGACCGAGCCGCAGCAGCCTGTGCGCGCAGCGTCGCCGGGGTCTGTCCCCTCAAAGCTGGGGTCTGTCCCCACGAAGCTGGGGCCTGTCCCCAAGGGGTCGATGATGCCCGTCACCTGTGCGTTCGGCATGGCCCTCGCGGCGTCGGCGGTCAACCGCCTTGTGCAGGGTTGAGCGCGGGTTTTCGCGCCGAATGCCTTGCGCCAGCTGGGGCAAGGCCATACTGCCCAATCGGGCAGTTGTCAGAAGGACAGATTTTTGGCATACTGTTCACAAACTTGAGAAAGGAACAAACCAGTGAAAAGTCTTTCTGTTTCTCTGAAGCGTCTGCCGTTTCTTTCGGCGGCGATTGCCGTGACGTTTGCCGCGTCGGCGGCCGACGGAACCTGGGTCGCGCGTGACGGCGTCGGCACGTCGGTCGCGAACTTCGCGGCCTGGTCGGATGCGGCGAACTGGGAGGACGGCACGGTTCCGACGAGCCTCGACGCCGATACGGCGACGCTGACCAACGCGACGAAGGCCGGGCAGTACATCCGCCTCGACGACGCGAGCCTCGCGCTCAAGGCCGTGAACGGCTACGTCTGGGGCCAGGGCGACAGGCGGGCCGTCCTGGTCGGCGACGGCCTGCTCCAGGTCTCCTGCGCGGGCGACCTCTCCGGCGTCTGCCTCTATGCGCCGTGGAGGCGCACCGGCGGCGCGACGGGGGCGAGCCTGTATACGGGCCTTTGGGACGCCGAGATCTGCGGCGACTGCTCGGGCTATCATCACAACTCGCTGGTCAAGGACACGGTGACGTTCCGCTACGACCGCTATGCGAGCGCGCCCGGCGGCACGCGCACGGGCGGCCCGCTTCCGTCCGGCACGCGCCTCGTCCTCAACGGCGGTGCGCGCGTCGTCCTGACTGCGCCGCGCGGCACGGACGAGGCGCAGGTGGCGACGTTCTCCCAGACGGAAGGCTCGCCGTTCCTCGTCGCCGTCGGCGATCACGAGACGCTCCCGGTCGGCACGGCCGTGACGGGCGTGGGCATCCCGGAAGGGACGTGGCTCAAGCGCATCTTTCCCGACGGCAGCATTGAGCTGTCCGCCGCCGTCACGGCGACGGCATCCGCGAACGCGCTGTCCTTCGCCCCGCTCGCTGTCGCGCTGACGCAGACGATCGGCGAGATTCGCGGCTTCAACGCCGGCGGTGGCCTGACGCTGTGCCTGCAGAAGTATCGCGCATCGGATGTCTTCCGCGTCGAGATGCAGAAGTTCGTCGACGCCGCCAAGAAAGAGCGGACGGTCGTCTTTACGGCGGAAGACGGCTTCTGTCCGGCGACGCTCGTCTTTTTGGCGGATCAGGACGAATCGGCCTATACCTTCGATCTCCAACAGGCCCATTTCGAGCTGAAGGGCGACATCCTCGGCCCGAAGGTCCAGTCACGTGCGGCGACCGACTCGGTGCGCGTGACCGTGCCCGAGACCCGCGAGCAGGCGATCTCCAACGTCGTCGCGTTTGCGGGCACGCTGACGAAGGACGGCACGGGTACGCTGCGCCTTTTCGTAGGGGGGGGGTATCTTGACGAGGCCTCGTCAATTGTCGTCGAGGAGGGCGTCTTTGCGCCCGTCTTGGCGGATGGCGAAACGCAGGGTGTAATCCCGAACCTGACGATCCGGCAGGGGGCGGCCTATCGTCCGGCGGCAAACGTGAAAGTCGTCAACCTGACATTGGAGGCGGGGGCGAAGCTGGACGGCACGGGCGACGTGACGGCACAGCTCGTCTACGACAACCTTACGGGGTCTCTCGACGACTGCATCTTGAGCGGCGGCGCGTATGTCCGTCTGGACGACACGGGCGCGGCGTTCGGTCTCGTGTCCGTCTCGGGCACGGCGGAACTGGCGGGCTTCGGCGACGAGACGGTTCTCACGTACACGAACGACGGGCTGGTGCGCATCACGGGCGCGGGCACGCTTGACATCCTGCTGGTGGGCGGTGGTGGCGGCGGCGGATGCTACTCCGGCGGCGGTGGCGGCGGCGGAGGGGTCGTCTACAGCCGCCAGGTCGCCGTCGTGCCGGGGCTCTACTCCATTGCCGTCGGGCGTGGCGGTGCGGGCGGCACGAGCAATGGGTTGGGCGCGAACGGCACGCACTCGGCGGCATTTGGCCTGACGGCGTTCGGCGGCGGTGGCGGCGGCTGCCGAAGCGCCGGGCGCGCCGGTGCGTCGGGTGGCGGCGCGGGCGCGCTGTACTTTTATGCCGGTGCGGCAGGGGATGTCGCGACTCGGCTGGGTGGCGCGACCGTCGCGGCGGAACAGGGATTTGGCGGTGGCTCCGCGACGAACGTCTATCGAACCTGGTTTTACACGCAGGGCGGTGGCGGCGGTGGCGCCGCCGCGGCCGGCGCGTCCGCGACCTTGGCCCAAGGCGGTGCCGGAGGCGATGGGCGCGTCTGCGCCATTACGGGGCGTGATGTCACGTATGGCGGCGGTGGCGCGGGCGGCACGGGCGGCTACAAGAACGCCCTTGGCGGTGCGGGCGGCGGCGGAGACGGCGGGTGTACGCTGACGCATCCGGCGGTTTCGAACGGCGCGGACGGCACGGATGGCCTTGGTGGCGGCGGCGGTGGCGGCGGCAGTGCCGGCGATACGTCCGGCACCGGTGGCGCGGGCGGCGATGGCGTGGTCATCCTGCGGTTCCGTCCGTCGATTCCGGCGGCGCTGCCGACGCGGGACACGCTGGCGACGGGCGGCGTCGTCACGCACCGCAAGGGGTACGAGATCCACACGTACCGTGAAGACGGCACGTTCAGCCTGTCCGAGGACGCGGTGGTTGACATCCTGCTGGTGGGCGGCGGCGGTTCGGGTGGCTACGGATGCGGCGGCGGTGGTGGCGGCGGCGGGGTCGCCGTCCTGACGAACTGCTTCCTGTTCGCGGGCGCCTACACGGTCGGCGTCGGCGCGGGCGGCGCGGCGCCGACGACCTGGGGCTCGTCTTCGGGCGAACCGTCGTATCTCCTTCAGCCGGGCGTCGCGACGACGAACCTGATCGCCTTTGGCGGCGGCGCGGGCGGCAGCCGCGCGATTTCCGAGGGGCGTCCGGCGGACGGCGGTTCGGGCGGTGGCGCGGGCGGCCCGTATACGCCGTGGGAGTCGAGGGCGATTGCGGGCGGCACGGGCGTTGCCGGACAGGGCCATGACGGCGGCTCGTCACTTCACGTCAAGGGCTCGCCGTACTCCGTCTTCGGCGGTGGCGGCGGCGGCGCGGGGTCTGTCGGCGCGTCTGCGGACGGCACGGTCGATCCGGTCGTGAAGGGCGTCGGCGGCACGGGCGTCTGGTGCGACTATTCCGGCACGGCGGTCTGCTATGGCGGCGGCGGTTCGGGCGGCTCCAGCGGCTATCAGTACGGGGGCGATGCGGACTACCAGGTCGCGGCGTCCGAAGGCGGCGGCGGACACGGCGCGGGCATCAAGACACCGTACGGCAGCGGGGCCTATCCGGGCGAGGACGGCACGGACGGCCTCGGCGGTGGCGGCGGCGGTGGCGGCGGCAACACCGACAACAACGCGGGCGGCAACGGCGGCAAGGGCGGCGACGGCCTCGTCATCATCCGCTACCGCTACCGTCCGAACGGGCTCGCAATCATCGTGAAGTGAAAAGAAAGTAAAAAAGGAAGAAGTAAAAAGGAAGAAGTGAGGAGTGCCGATTTTATGATGAAGAGAATGCTGATGGGGGCTGTCGCGTGCGCGGCGGCGGTGGTGACGGCGGAGACGCCGCAGATTCGGTTCACGGCGGAGGCGCCGTTCAGGGACGGTCGGCGCGTCGCGTCGGCCTGGGCGAAGGCCGACACGTGCGTGCGCTTTGTCGAGGTCAACACCTCGAACGTGGCGCTCGATCCGTCCGAGGCGAAACTTCTCTTCGACGAGAAGAACCTCTATGTCGCCCTGACGGGCTGGTATGACGGGCAGTACGATCTCGGCAAGGTCGAGAAGGGCATGGGCGCCGTCAACAACTTCGAGTTCTTCTTCAAGGCGGCGGGCGACTACCTGCACGTGATCGTGGACGAGTTCGGGCGGCTCTACGTCGCCAAGGGCAAGAACAAGACGGAGAGCCACGGCGTCGTCGCGACCGTCGCGAAGACGGGCGCGAAAGTCGGGGTGTCGTCGGCATACTGGACGGCCGACCTGACGATTCCGCTGGCGCTGGCGGGGCTTTCCGCCGCGCCGACGGACGACCGTGCGGTCAGGTTCGGCGTCTTCCGCGCGAACCGCAACGTCCATCCGCGCGAAAAGCTCTTCGAGGAGCGGCTGGTCGCGAGCGGCTTCACGCCGAACAAGTACAACTACGGCGTGCCGGACACGTGGGCGGACGGCGTGATGACGCGCGCGGAAGGCCCGGCGCGGCGCGTGGAGGGGCCGGATCTCGGCGCGCGCGTGAACCTCTTCGCGAACGCCGACTTCGACGTGCCGGGGCGCGGCTGGTCCGTCTACGGCCAGGCCGCCTACCAGGAGACGATGGCGATGAGCGGCGAATGGATCTACCGCAGCAGCGGCAAGGACTACCAGGTCCTTGGGGGGCGTCCGTTCGGCAGCCTGAAGCCGGGCGCGAAGTACACGCTCGTCGTCAAGGCGCGGAGCTTCGGCGCGGGGAGCGGCCTGCGGGTCGTCTGCCTCGTGAAGACGGCGGCGGGCAAGGTTGAGGAGGGCTGCTATCCGACGATGCTCACGCCTGTCGGGCCGGAGATGCACGAGTACTTCATCCCGTTCACGGCTCCGCAGGATCCGCTGTGGACGATGGTCTTCTACAAGGTCGACAACGGCGCGAACGACACGGGCGTCGACTTTGCGGCCATCCGGCTGTACGAAGGCGAGATCTCGTCGTTCGAGATCCGCAAGACCGTCCGCCCCGGCCGCATGGCGATCGTTCCGGGGACGGAGATTCCCGTGAAGGCGAACCCGATCGGGCGCTTCGCGCGGCCGATCCGCGTCGCGGCGTTCATCGCGAACAAGTATTCGCACCGCGAGATCGACGAGATCTTCGCGGGCACGGGCGTCCGCTTCGACACGATCCTCCTGACGGGCCGGGACGCCGACGTCTACGAGACCTACGGCGACCCGAAGGCGATCACCGAGCGCTTCACCAAGGGGCAGTATGACCTCATCCTCGTGCCGCGTCGCGGCGCGGAGATGTTCGGCAAGGAGATGGTCGGCTACATCGCGGCGAACGTCCGCAAGGGCGCGGGGCTCTATGTCGAGGACAGCCCGAAGATGGGCCGTTTCACCGACCTGCTCAAGGAGGTGCGCGACGGCCGGCTCGGCAAGGGCGCGGTCACGCGGGCGAAGGTCGCGCGGGGCATGAACCGGAACTACCGCACGGAGCCGGCGGGCGACGCCTACGGCAGCAGCTTCTTCCCGGAGGCGGAAATCAACCTCGCCTCGCTCGCGTTCGCGATGTACCGCACGGCGGCCGGGTCGGCGGCGGGCGTCCGCGCGGAGACGCGCGACTACGTCTACGCGGGCGAACGCCACGCGGTCACGACGTCGTTCGACGCCACGGGCGCGGTCGTCGGCTGGCGGGACGACGTGACGCCGGTCTCGGGCGCGCGGCTCGGCGCGTTCGCCGACGACGGCGCGAAATCGACCGTCGCCGTCGCGGGCGACTGCGCGGGCGTCACGCTCCGCTGGGAGCTGCGCGACTTCTCGCAGCGCATGCTCGCGGCGGACGAGGTTCCGGCGGCGGCGCAGGTCTCGTTCGAGCTGCCGCGCCGGAAGCTCTACACGAACCTCGGCCTCGTGCGCCTCTACCTGCTGAAGGGCGGTGCGGTCGCCGATGCGCGCGGCGAGGCGGTGTACGTGCGCGGCAACGACCGCGCGCGCCTGATGGACGACTTCACCGGCAGCGCCTGGCCGGGGTGCGACTGGCCGGACGAGAGCGCGCAGCTGGAGAACATCGGCATCCGCGCGACGGTGATCCCCGCCGGCGGCGCCGAGACCTTCACGCGCTCGCAGTCGCTCGGCTTCGCGGTCGGCGGCAGCTGGGTCGGCGACGGCTCGACGTTCTGCGGCTGGCCGCAGAAGTCGAACGTGCGCACGCCGAGTTTCAACACGGCGGCGTGGCGGCAGGATCGTTCGGCCAAGGTGCGCGAACTCTGCGCGCGCCGCGCGCGATACGGCATCCTCGACAACGGGCTTTGCGACGAGCCCAACCTCTCGCGCCCCGGCACGGCGGACGAGGTCGACGCCCATCCGGAGAACCTCGCGGAGTACCGCGTGCGGATGGCGCGCAAATACGGCACGATCGCGGAATACAACCGCCGCCACCAGACGGCGCACGCGAGCTTCGCCGACCTCGGCCAGACCCTGCAGGCGGACGCGCGCAAGTCGGGCCGGTACGCGGAGTTCATCGAATGGCGCAACTTCAACGTCGACCGCTGGGTCGAGGCGATCCGGCTCGTCTCCGACGCGGCAAAGGCGAGCGACTCGGACGTGCTGTTCACGATGTGCAACTCGTTCGGTCAGAGCGCGCTCTCCGGCAACGACTACTACAAGCTGCTGACGCGCGCGGGCCTCGACTTCTCGACCGAGTACACCTGCATGGTCTACTTCGGGCGCGGGGCGATCTACAATTACGACGAGCTCATCCGCTCGTTCCGCCCCGACATCCGCTGCTGGGGGTGGACGGGCTACTTCTACTCGCGTCCGCGCGCGCGCTTCATGCCGTGGTGGTTCGCCTGCCACCGCTACGGCGGCTTCAGCTGGTACGCGGCGACGGCGCCCGGCTACAACATCGTGGACGGCGCGACGGCCGCGCTGACGGTTGACGGCAGGGATCTCAAGGAGTCGCTGGACGACTCGCGGCTCCTGACGGGTCTCGGCAAGGTGCTCACCTGCTGGGACTGGGCGCCGCGCGACGTCGCGATCTACTACTCGCACGACTCGATGCTCCTCGCGACGATTCTCGGCGCGGAGACGAAGAACGGGCAGGTCGACGCGTCGGGGCCGCTGCACGACTACATGTATTCGCGGCAGGGCGCGCAGTACACGGTCGAGGACCTCCTCTACCAGCACGACTTCGTCGCGCCCGAGCAGGTCGTCGAACAGAACCGCCTCGCGGGCGTCAAGGCGCTGTTCCTGCCGCGCATCCTCGCGATGAGCGACGCCGAGGTCGCGGCGGTCAAGGCGTACCTCGCGCGGGGCGGCCGGGCGATCTGCGACGTGCGGCCCGGCGACTACGACGAGCTCGGCGTGAAGCGCGCGGCGAATCCGTTTGCGGACTGCGCGGGGCTGACGGTTCGGGGCGTGAACTTCGACGACCTCGACACGGCGTGCCGCACGGACGTAAAGGCGTTCCTCGCGGCGGCGGGCGCGACGCCGGCCCTCGTCGGCGCGCAGACGGTCGCGCACCTCGGACGCGAGGCGATGCACTACGTCTCGGGCGACGCCGACCTCTATGCGGTTCTGCGCATGCCGGGACGCTCCGAAGACGACGCGGCGGACGACTTCACGTTCGCGAAGCGGGGGCATGTCTACGACGTCCGGGCGCAGAAGTACCTCGGCGAGACGGATCGCGTGACGGCGAAGGTGCCGCTGACGGAGGCGTCGGTTTTCGCCGTCCTGCCCGCGAAGGTCGAGGGCGTCGGCCTCGCCGCGCCGGCGACCGTGGCGCGGGGGACAGACCTCATGGCCGAGCTGGCGGTGCGCACGGCGACCGCCGTCCGGGAGATTCCCGCCTACGTCCTCCACGTCGAGGTCGTCCCGCCCTCCGGGAAGGCGCGCTTCCACTTCCGGCGCAACCTGCTGACGCAGGGCGGCACGGCGCGGCTTGCCTTCGCGCTCGCGCTTGACGACGAGCCGGGCACGTGGAAGGTGCGCGTCACCGAGCCGCTCACGGGCGCCACGGCCGAGAAGGCCGTGCAGGTCAGGTAAGCGGGGGCCGTGCCGATGAAGATCAGGACGCTGGCCGCGCTGCTGACGCTCGCCTCGACGGGCGTGTCCGTTGCGGACGTCTCGGTCGTGCGATGCGACGTCACGCCCGTCCGGGCCGAACGCCGTCCGGAAGCGGGGCCGCGCGCCCTGCGGCGCGTCGGCGTGACGTCTGTCCGCCCGGATGACGCGGAACTGCGTGTCGTGCCCGCGCCGGACGGCGTGCGCGCGTTCGACGCGAAGCTGGCGACGGCGAAAGGGCCGGTCTTCGTCCGCTACGCCCGCACGGGGGCTCGGGAACGCCTGGTCGTCACGGCGCCCGTTCCGGCGACGGTCGCCTTCGGAGGCGAGACGCGCGCGGTCGGGCCCGGCACGCACACGTTCGGGCCGGGCGGTTCGCTGGAGAACTTCTGCGTCGCCTACTATCCCGAAGCGTGGGACGAGGCGCGCTGGCCGCGCGACCTCGCGCTCATGAGGGAGCTGGGCGTCGACCTGGTGCGCATCGGCGAGTTCAACTGGGGCCGGTTCGAGCCGACGGAGGGGACATTCGACTTTGCGCCGTACAGGCGTTTCCTGAAGCTCTGCGCGCAGGCGGGAATCGACGTGCTCCTGTGCACGCCGACGGCGGCGTGCCCGCGCTGGATGGCGGCGAACTACCCCGAGACGGAGAAGACGCGCGCGGACGGCTCGAAGCCGCCGTCCGGCATCCGCCAGACGAGCTGCCTGACGAGCGCGCGCTTCCACGCCTTCTCGCGGCGCATCGTCGCGAAGATGGCCGAGGCGTTCAGGGACGAGCCGGCGGTCGTCGCCTGGCAGCTCGACAACGAGCTGTCGCTGCGCGGGGCGACGGGCCAGTGCGTCTGCGAGGGCTGTGCGCGCGGGTTCCGCGCGTACCTGAAGGGCCTCTATGGCACGCTGGAGAACCTGAACCGCCGCTGGAACGGCGCCTTCTGGAGCGGCGACTTCCAGGCCTGGGACGAGATCAAGGTGCCGATCAACGAGCGGCATCGGCAGGGCTGGCAGTACGACTACAACCGTTTCCAGTCCCTTGCGATGGAGCGGCTCCTGCATGACCAGAAGACGATTCTCGAAAAGGCGAATCCCTACTGGCGGCTGACGACGAACAATCCCGACTTCGGCGAGGGCCAGCGCATCGACCTCGTGATGCGCGACCTGGGCTACGCCTCGACCGACCGCTATCCGAGTCTCGCGAACCGCGACCGCACGCGCTGGGCATACGGCGTCTTCCGCGCCGTGACGGGGCATGAACGCCACTTCATGATCGGCGAGACGGGAACGTGGGGGATGTCCGCCGACCGGGCGGACGCCTATGGGCTGATGCGCGTCTGGCTTTGGGATGCGGCCCTGCATGGCGCGGAGACCTATTCCTATTACCGCTGGCGGATGTCCGTCATGGGCGAGGAGACGCATCCGGCCATCTTGCCGTGGAGCGGCGAGCCGGGCGTCACGTTCGAGAAGATCCGGGAGAACCTGCGCGAGTTCCGATCCGTCGGCGAGGCGATTGCCCGCACGCCGCTCCCCGAAAGCCCGGTTGCGATCCTGTACGATCCTGAGGCGTCCGACCTGCATCGCATGGATCAGTGCACGTACGGCATGATGCAGCGCGGACACACGGCGTTCTACGGCGCCTTCCTGCGGTACGGGCTCTTGCCGCGCATCGTGATGAAGCGTCCCGGCGACATCGATTTCGCGGACGCGAAGATCCTGGTCTTGCCGTTTGTCGAGGTCGTCGATGAGTCTTTGCAGGCGCAATTGCGCGCCTTTGTGCGGAACGGCGGCGTCCTCGTCTCGTCCGTCCGCCTCAACTGCTTCGAGCCGCTGGGGCACAGCTACGTGAGCGAGGTCTCGCCGCGCGGGCTCCGCGATGTGTTTGGCCTTGACGTGGGCGACTGGTACGGGGTCGCGTCGGGAACCGTCGACTTTCACGGCGCGCCGTATTCCTATCGCGACGTGATCGAGTGCCTGAAGCCGCATCTGGGGTGTGAAGTCCTGGTGCGCCTGTCGTCCACGTGCTTCAAGGGCGCGCCGCTGCTGACCTGCAACCGCGTCGGGAAGGGCGTCGCGTACTATCTTGCGGCGCCTCCGGACGAGGCAGGCGCGGATGTGTTCGTGAAGGAACTGCTCGCGCGGCATGGCTACGACACGTCCCGCCGGTGGCCGCTGGAGGTCACGCGCCTCAGGCGTGGGCGGCATGTCGTGGTCACGAACGTCTCGGATCGTACGCTGGAGATTCCGCCCGAATCGGGCGAACTTGTCCTGGGGCGTCCGGTCCTGCGGGACGGCAAGACGTTCGTCGGCCCGTGGGATGTCCTGGTCTGGCGGCAGCCGGACTGATCCCGCAACGGACGGTGCTTCGCGCGCGCCTAACAGCAGAGGGGGCTTCCGTGTTGTAATTACAACGGACTTCTTTCCCGCAAGATGCTATCATTCTCGCCGTCAAGGGTGCGGTGTGTCGTCCGCGTCAGGGGGACACGGGCACGCAACCGCTTCCGGCGCAAACGAAACGGAAAGGAAATCAGGCCATGAAGTTCTACAAGTGTGACGTGTGCGGCAAGATTGTCGCGCTGGTGAAGGAGACGTCCGTCGACACGGTCTGCTGCGGGCAGCCGATGCGCGAGCTCGTGCCGGGCACGACGGACGGCGCGGCGGAGAAGCATGTTCCCGTCTGCAAGCAGGAGGGGAACACGGTCACGGTGACGGTCGGTGCGGTGGCGCATCCCATGACGGACGACCACTTCATCGAGTGGATCTTCCTCGAGACCGCGAACGGCAACCAGCGCAAGGCGCTGAAGCCGGGGGACAGGCCCGAGGCGGTCTTCGCGCTCGTGCCGTCCGACACGGTGAAGAGCGCCTCCGCCTACTGCAACATCCACGGGCTGTGGCGGAATTAGGCGCACCGTCACGCCACGAAGGGCAGGCCGCCGCGAAGGGCGAAGCGACATCGCCCCTCGCGATGGCTCGTTCTTCGTTTGGCTGCCGAAACAGGGTTGCGTAACTTAATTCCGTTTGAGGGGTAGGGTTGGCTACATGGCCCGTAGCGACGAGCCCGTTTTTGGTATAATTCGTCTCGAATGATTTGTGGTGAGGGTGTCGCGTTTCCTGAAACGGGAAATGCGCGGCAACAAACAATCAGGAGGCGACAAGATGAAGAAGAACTTTGGACCCAAGGCGTGGCTCTATCCAATGCCAGTGCTGATCATCGGCTCGTATGACGAGAACGGAAACGCGGATGCGATGAACGCGGCGTGGGGCGGTATTTCGCTTGAAGACCGCATTTCGATCTGCGTGGACGATGCGCACAAGACGACGGCGAACGTCCTTGCGCGCAAGGCGTTCACGGTTCACGTCGCGGACGTGAAGAACCTCGTCGCGTGCGACTACGTGGGCTGCGTCTCGGCGAACAAAACGCCCGACAAGCTCGCGAAGACGGGCTGGACGATCGTGAAGAGCGCGTTCGTCGATGCGCCCGTGATCGAGGATCTGCCGATGGTGCTGGAATGCGAACTCGTGAGCTACGACACGTCCGACTGCCGGATGGTCGGCAAGATCGTCAACGTCGGCATCGACGCGTCCGTGCTGACGGCGGACGGCAAGGTCGATGTCGCGCGGCTCGCGCCGATCACGTTCGATCCCGTCAACCACGTCTACCACAGGCTCGGCGAAGCTGTCGGCGCGGCGTTCAAGGCCGGACTCGCGCTGAAATGAGGGCAGTTGGCGGCTACGCCGCAAGGATGTTGGTGCAAATGTCGGTGCAAGGCTTTCGGCGCGCGAACGTGACCTGTTGGAGCTGCTGCATTTGGACGGGACGCTGACAGCCGTTCGCATTGCCGAGGCCTATTCGATTTGGTGCGACAGGCGGAGCGACTTCTGACGGTGGTCAAGAGAAAGGGACGGATCGCACGTCGAGGATCTGACAGATGCGGAATTTGGATTCTCAAAAGCCCAGAGAAGGCGTAGTCTGTGGGTGCGAACAAAGCGCGCGTCCTCATTCCGCCGCGACACGGGCGGGCGAGAAATATGATATAATCTCCATCGTTCTCCATCGTTCTCCATCGTTTCCTCGCGTGGGTGCGGTTCGCTGTGCGCGCAAGTCATGACGCCAAAGACGTTTCTTGATAATCGGGGATTGGAGAGTTGCCATGAAGACTGACAATGAGATTGTTCGTGAGGTGCGTGAAGTTCGGCATCAGATTGCGCTGTCGTGCGGGAATGACATCCGCAAGATTATCGACTACGCAAATGCCGTCTATGAGCAGTTCGTCGCGCGGTCGCACAAAATGAATGGTGCTGCCAATGCCTAAAGGCGAAGCCTGTACTGGCCCTGTTGATGCGGAGCGGTTTATCGATTATGTCAATCGCGAGCGAATGGACTACACGAAATTGCAGGAATCGCTTTTTGAAGGCCAGACGATTGAAGAACTTGCTGCTGATGCAAGGGCGACGGCAGTGCGTGTGCGTCGCCAGAGGGCACTGGCTTGAGGCGTAAGAATCTTTTTCGCACCGAGCCATAAGGGAGTGACTCGTGATGCGTCCGCTTGCGACAGAGCAGTATGCCAAGCGGCAGGGACGTCGCAATATGGCGAATCTCCCTTATGTTGATAAGGTTCAATGTGTCATTGAGATGCAAAAGCGCATGGTTCCGATTTACGCCAGGCGTGGAATCGTGATTAAACCGTGGTCTGCAATTTGACTTGCTGAATTCCGCCGCGGTACGGACGGGCGAGAAATATGATATAATCTCATTGTTTCTTTCGCGTGGGTGCGGTTCGCCGTGCACGCGCGAGGGGCAGATAGAGTTCGAGAACTGATTCGGGCGTTAAGCGACTTCGTGTGCGCCGACCTCCGTTTCCACCCTCGGACACCTTAATCAGTTTTCACCCTTAAAGTGAGTGGTCATGTCCGAAAAACTTAAAGTCTACGTTGAGACGTCGTTCGTCTGCTATCTGACGGGCGATCAGACACTTGACGCAAAGATTGCGGCAGATCAAGCCTATACGCGACAATGGTGGCGGGACGAGCAGCCCTCATGTGAGGTGGTGGCATCGCGGTTTGTCTTGGCTGAGGCGTCCATTGGCAAGCCCGAAGCCGTTTCCCGGCGGTTGGATATCTTGAAGGACATCAAGTTCGTGGGCGGCGATGATGATGCGATTGAAACACTCGCCCGTCAGCTTATCGAAGGACATGCCTTGCCTGAGAAGGAGACGACCGATGCGCTTCATATCGCGGCAGCGGCTATGGCTGGCGTTGATGTTCTGCTGACGTGGAATTGCCGTCACATGGCAAATCCTCACACCTTGCCAAAGACAAGGGAGATCCTTGGCAGAGCAGGCTACGTTTGCCCACAAGTCATGACGCCAAAGACGTTTCTTGATAATCGGGGATTGGAGAGTTGCCATGAAGACTGACAATGAGATTGTTCGTGAGGTGCGTGAAGTTCGGCATCAGATTGCGCTGTCGTGCGGGAATGACATCCGCAAGATTATTGACTATGCAAATGCCGTCTATGAGCAGTTCGTCGCGCGGTCACGCAAAATGAATGGCGTTGCCAATGTCTAAAGGCGAAGCCTGTATTGGCCCTGTTGATGCGGGCGGTTCATCGCATGTCCCACAATTGTAACAGTAGATGAAAGGACCGAACACACAGTAACAACCGATAGATAGGACGGGACAACGGCCCGTCAGACAATTTAAGGAATTTCTGTAATGCGTCTCTACATGAAACCTGGAAAGTTAATGAAGAATGGACAGTTGCAGAGGTGTGCCGAATTGGCGCGCCTCGCCCTGTATTCTTCAGGCTTTTCCAGGGCCTCATGTAGACAGCGCGAGGCGTTGCCTTTGAGATGCTTCAATCTCTTTAGCAACGGACATCAGAATAATCAAGAAAGCGCGTAAGATTTCAGATGGTTTTACGAAATCATAAGTGAGGCGAAGGATGAAATGAAAATCAAACAATGGATCATTTGCATTGGCTTTATTGTCGGATTTGCTTTGCAAACTTTGGCGGTTGGGTTCAATTCGGCTCCAAGTCGTCGCTTGGAGTCGCCTCGTCTGCGAAAAGAAAGCGTCGCTCCAAAAAGAGACTCGTCAAATGGCGGCTTTGGGAAGTCAAGATCGAACACCCAATCAGTTGCAACGTCATCAACGAAAACAAGACAGCGGAAGGCTGATTCGTCGGGCACCGGCACTTCGCTTTTGCCGGAAGGATTGGATACTGATGATGTGCCATCTGCGAAACGGTTATCGGACGAAGAAAACCGAAAGGTCTTAAGTGTCGAGGGGATGACTCTTAAAGAAGCTGTTAAGGTCGAATATGGAGAAGGTTATGGCGAAACGGCTGATGAGGCTCTCAAAGAGGCGATGAAAGACGTTTTGCAGAAGGTCGTGGGCGTCTATGTTGATTCGGATTTCCGCATGAACAACGATCAGATCATCAAAGACGAAATCATTACGCATTGCAATGGATTTATCGACCATTACAAGAAGATTGAAGAATCGGATGATCCAAATGGACGCGGTAAGGCTGTCACGATCAGGGCTTGGGTCAAGATGCGCGATTTCGTCAATCGAATGAAGAAGATAGTGCCACGGCAGCGTGTAGAGATGGATGGCGTGTTGCTGGATAACGAGATTGGTAGTAATGTAAGCGCTGAGGCATTGCTGCGCAATGAATTTGAGACGCTTGACCCCATTTTGGATTTGATGGAGATTGGGTTGGTGAGTTCGATTCGCCCAGAGATTCAGTCAAATAGAGACGGTGCAATTAGTCTTCGCTATGTGTTTCAGATTCGGTATTCAAAGGATAAGTATTACAACAAATTCATACGAAGAATCGAGGCTCTTCTGGATCAAGTATCAACAAAACGGATGACTCGAACTGTCCCATTTAAGTTGGCTCAAGTTAGTTGTCATCCATGGATGATGGAAGGAATTTGGAAGAGGCAACAGGTTCAGGCATATTATTTATGCTACGATCAGAGTCTGTGGGAGTCTAAATCGAAAGTAGTGATTTCCGTAATAAAGAGCATTACGCGTGGTGGCGCTGCGTCGGTAAGAGAATGGGAAGTATCAGAGCATTTAAAACGAGTTTATGACAAAATACGCAAGGAGTATTATTGGAAGAACAAAAGTGTGCAATGTGTGTTTAGTGTATTGGATGAAAATGGGCAGGAACTCTCTCGCGCAGTGCAGAACATATCTATACGCTGCCTACAATGGGACAGTTTTGAAGAGGCGCCAGATTTTATACCTTTTATTTGTGGTACAGACAATGTGACTAGTGAATCGGAATTGAAGATAGTATGTTCCAATTTCCGGCCCACAGTGTCTCGGTGTTACGTTGATAAATATATTGGGTATATTGACATAATGATCGACAGGGCAGACGTTAAGAAAATCAAATCGGCTGAGATAAAACTTGAAACAAACAACCAAGGAGAAAACTAATGAACATCAAGAGCAAACTGTTGGGCGCCGCTCTGTGTGGTGCGGTCGTGACGATCCCCGTTGTCGCGGAAGAGCCGTCGCAAATTGTGAGACATCCCTCCGTGAATGCCGAGCAGAAGATAGCCCAGTACATCAATGGGAATCTCTTCGGCATTCAAAACGTTAAGAAGGATGAGAACAAGCGTATTGTGTCCGTCGTGTCGATTGGCCGCGCTCCGCTTACGTCGGCATTGACGAAAGCGAAGGCGAAAAATCAGGCGTTTAAGAAAGCCGATGCGAACGCACGGGCCGAATTCATGAAGTGGCTGACGACGGCGGTTGTCTATACGAGAATCGACCAGGACGACATCGCGATCGTGCAGCACGGCGAGTCGTTGGGTGATGCTGGAAGTGGCAAGACTTCTGAAAAGAGCGAGGCGACAGAACTTTCGCAGGAACAGATCGTCAGTGTTGCCGCTGGATTTGTCAAGGGAATGGTGCAAATTGGCGCGGGTATGAACGACGACGGCGAAGCCGTTGTCGTTCTTGGATGGAATGCGGATATTGCAGGTCAAATGGATGCGGTGCGCGATTCAAACATTCCGCGTAAGCCCGCGAGAGTCATCGAAGGGAAGAAGTCTGAAGTGGGTTCTGGGGCGACAGCCACGCCCAATAAGGCGACGTCTGTCTCGGATGCGGCGAACGAATACCTGTGATTGATGGATTGCAAAGAGTCTGCGGTACAGCATTCCTTCTGCTGAGTGTATTCTTGGCAGGAGGAATGTCCTGTGTTGGATCGTCAGGCGCGGCGGATGCTGACCATATTGTGGTCACGCAGAGCGTGTGTCGCGCATTCTCCACCGCACGAAATCGAAATGTAGATCGGATGCGACTTCGTAAGGCGGCGTGGGAATCGTTGGTTGGATGCTGTGTGACGAATGGTATACAGATTGGAGAGGTTTGTGGGTTGCGCGTTGAGAGTGTCAACTACATCGGGTCAAATAAGGTCGAGGCTGTTTTCTCTACAGGCCGTTGATAATGGTGCCAGAAACGTCCAGTACGCTGATTCGAGCAATTGCCGCTGACAACCAAAGCGTGCGATGGAATGAGTTTGTCGCTCGTTATCGTCCGATGATGATGGGTTATCTTAAATCGAAGTTCTCGAACATCGACTATGACGACATCATTCAGGACACTTTCGTCGCCCTTGCAAGAGTCTTGCCAAACTATTGCTATGATCCAGGTGAATCCGGGCATTTTCGCAACTATCTCGCAGCCGTCTTGCGAAACAAAGCGTGCGACGCTGTTCGTGCGGCACAGAAGATGGATGAACTCAAGAGCAAGGTGTCTGCCGATCCGACATTCTTTGAGTCGAACGGAAATGTTGCTGAAGACCTGTGGCGTTCGATTTATTCCATTGCATTGCGACAAGTCTTAGATGATGAGGCAATCCTCGAACGGAATCGTCGGATATTCGTTGAAGTTGCGATTAATGGAAGGCGCGCGGCGGATGTCGCGGCAATGTTTGGAGTTGAGCGTAACAACGTTGATCAGATCAAGGCTCGTCTCTTGAAAGCTTTGAAAGACCGAGTAACGGAAATCGCTCGGCTTGCACGCGATGGCCGATAATGACAAAGAGCTGATGACATTCCTCTTAACGGAGGCAAAGGATCCGGCAAAACCATTGCTTCGAGTTGGTGGGGTTGTCGGCAATTGGCGTATTCTCTCATTTTTTGGGGGAGGAGGTTTTGGTGAAGTTTATCGCGTTGAGCATACGCATGTCGGAATTGTTTGCGCGTTGAAGATTCTCAAGCGAGATACGGGGAATGCACGAACGCGCTTTAAACGCGAGGTCACGTTTGTCGCAGGGCACAGTTGTGCGGGTGTGCCGAGGTTTTATGAGGTCGGGGAGTTCCAAGGACGACCTTATTTTGTAATGGAGATGCTCACGCCGCGAGAATTGCCGTCCACGGATCGTGAGATAGCTATCCTTTTGAGGAGTCTTTGTCTGATTGTTTCGGAGTTGCACAAGGAAGGGTTTGTCCATCGCGACATCAAACCTGCCAACATTTTATATCGAGACAATGGCAATGTCGTGTTGGTTGATTATGGACTGATTGCGATAGGGGACAAAAGTGATGCAGGTTGTGTGCCTAGAAGTAAATTGACACAGGCTAATGTAGCGGTTGGAACTGAACGTTTTGCCGCACCAGAACAATTTTCGGGGCATCCGATTGATTACCATGCCGATATTCATGCTTTGGGTGTTCTGATAGAAACGTGTTTTAATGGACAGTTGCCGAGACGATGGCGGCGCATCGTTTGCCGCGCGACAAGTTCATTGCCTGAGCAGCGCTATTCGTCATGCAGTGCATTGTCGAGGGCAATAGCATTTCGTTTTGTTGAGGAATTTGTCGTCGCCTTGATTGTGATAGTGTTTGTGGCGTTGATGACCTTGTTTGTCTTTGTCGCACAAACCAGTCGACACAAGGATGGAGTTGAGCCGGTTGGCTCTGCTGAAAATGCAGACGATCCTGTAAAGGGAAAGAATGTCAGCGATGCCGCAGCGGAGTGGCTTGTGCCGTGATGACGTTGACTTTGCGCCTCTGTTTTGGCTTTCATGTTTGCTTCTGGACACTGTTGACTACATAGGCCATAATCGGGTATACTATTTTTGTTACTTTAGAGTAGGGCTTTTCGCGTCTATATAGGATGGGAGAAACTTGCTCAAACAGCCGCCCTGAATCTCGTCCCTTCAGGATATGGAGGGTAGATCAATAAAATTGGAATCAAAGTGTTATGAGCCAGACAATTCAGCATTATCAGACCAGTTTCACCATCAAGGGTGGTGAATTTGCAGGAGACATTAAACTCTCTCAGGCACAAAAGGTCATTGATTCGTGGATAAGAAATCATGAGAATCGGCGCTTTAGAGAAATGGGGAGGTATCCTCAGGTGTCGTTTAAACTTAACAAGGCTTTTTATAAGAGGTCAAGGTATTCTTCAAAACACTCGTGGTGCAAGACAGAGTATTGCGTGACTAATGAATTCACGGCTTGGGCCGTCGAATATACGCATCGAGACTCCGCAGAATCTGGTATGTATTGGATATCTGAAATTGGGTTAAGGAGTTTTGGGGATTCCGGCGATCTTGTTGTGTGCATACGGATCAGTTATAAATACGAAACTGAATATGCGCTACTTGGAGATCGCCCTAAGCCGAAGATATCAATTCCTTGTGTCGTTAGTCGTATTATAGAGACATGTGATGGAGGGCGCTTTTTCTCGGGAGGAATGGATGTTACGAACGGGATGAAGGAGGCGATGCGAATAACGTCGTCAGAGATGGCAGCGGAAGTTTTGTCTTATCTGAAGCTTCGGACTCGAAAACTCGCCGTTGTCTTGTTCTTAGGCGACAGCAAGGAGGCTCGTGCCGAAGCTAACAATATGAGCCGCAACCTGTTCGGCAAGGGGCTTGTGTACATTATCCCGTGCAATCAATTGAGAAATTTATTCAAACATTATGTTTTAACGCTTAATGAGTGCTCAATACAGTTGCCGTTGTATTGCCATGACAAGAGCATTCAGGAGAAAATGCGCTATATTGTTGGAAAAGATGTTGAATGGCAGTCGAAGCGTGAAGAAATTTTTAGGGCTTGGCTTGGCGTTCAGCCGATAAACGAATCGGGGGGAGTGTGTTCAATCGAGAATGTCCAGTTTTTGTTGCGCCGTTATTTATTCGAAAAGGTAAAGTCTGAACTTCTTAACGCCGTGCCATCTGAACTCTATCGAAAGGTTTTACATGATTTGAAGGAAACATCTGAACTTTACCAGATGGCAGAGGAGGAGAACGAAAACTTGCGTGTAGAGAAAAACGAGCTTGCAAAGAAGAAAGACGAGCTTGAGACCAAGAATGTTGAACTTGAGGTGAAGCATCTGGAGGAGGATGAAAATCATCGCAAAGAAGTATTCAACATAACAAGCCGTTACAAAGGGGAAATTCTGAAGAGGAGTGGCACCATGTTGCGAACTCTGCCGAGAGATTATCCAGATTCCTTTGCTGCGCTCAAAAAGTTTGCCCCATTTTATGAGCATCTTGCGTTCGCTGAAGGTGCATGGGCGCCGGCATTTGAATACAGAGCGTTTCAGGACTTTGATGTAGCATGGGGGATGCTTTATGATCTCGATCAGATTCTTTGGCCTTTGGTGTTTGAGAAGCGCGGAGATATAGAAGGTGAGTTTGAACGGCTTTCGAAGTACGACTATGCCAAAGGTGAAGGATCTCAGACAGCGAACAACCAACGTCTTGCGCAAATGCGAAGATTCTCATTTGAGGGAAAAGACTATGAAATGTGGACGCACCTCAAACATGGTAACCGATCTGGAAAGCAACTGAGGATTCATTTTGCCATTGATAATGAACGACGAAGGATTATCGTTGGATGGATTGGTGAACACATGGACAATGCTACAACAAGAACACTGCATTGAAGAATGTGATAACCGATGTAGGAGGGGAAATATAAGCGAACAACCCACAAAAAGGGGGTTAAAGTGTCAGACCCCAATGGTAAGGTTCGAGTGGTAGGGTTTAGATGTGTGCGCGCTCAGAAATGAGAACATCGTGCGGAATTCTTAGACGCCCAATTTGAGGTTTGCGTGGAAGGCGAAATGGCTCGTCGTCGGCATGGCCCGTCGCGACGAGCCCGTTTTTGGTATAATTCGCCCCGAATGATTTGTGGCGAGGGTGCCGCGTCGCCTGAAACGGAAAGCGCGCGGCACCAAACAATCAGGAGGCGACAAGATGAGGAAGAACTTTGGGCCCAAGGCGTGGCTCTATCCGATGCCGGTGCTGATCGTCGGCTCGTATGATGCGAACGGGAACGCGGATGTGCCGAGGGATCGGGGGTGGGTGCCCTGTGAAAGATGAGCGTCCGTAAATACATTCCGCCGTATACGGTGAGCGAAGAGGCTGTAAACCTCATCGCGGAGATTTCTGCGGCTGTCGAGCGGTATGACATCGCGATCTCTGGCGGGGATGGGCTGCGCCTCCGAAAGACAAGCCGCATCAAGACGATTCGCGGGTCGACTGCCATTGAAGGCAATTCGCTTTCCGAGGAGCAGATTACCGCTGTGTTGGAGGGCAAGAAGGTTGTCGCGCCCAAGAAGGAAATCGACGAAGTGCTTGGCGCGGCGGCGGCGTACGAGCAGATCGAGCAGGTTGATCCCTATCGGATGAAAGACCTTCTTCGGATTCACAAGCTGATGATGGGAGGGCTTGTCGAGGAGGCGGGCGCATTTCGCAGCAAGCCTGTTGGCGTCATGGACGGTGCCGGAGATGTCATCCATCTCGCGCCGGCGGCGGATCAGGTGCCGACGCTCGTCAAGGCGCTTTTCAAGTGGCTCAACGATTCGGGTGCCCATCCGCTTGTGAAGAGCTGTGTCTTCCATTACGAATTCGAGTTCATCCATCCGTTCGCAGACGGGAATGGGCGCATGGGACGTTTTTGGCAGACGGCCATTCTTGGCAAGTGGAGGGCGGCGTTCTACGCCGCGTCAATCGAGAACATCGTTTGGGAGAACCAGAGCGGCTATTACCTCGCCATACGCCGCTCGTCCCTGCTTGGCAATTCGGAGCCGTTTGTCGATTTCATGCTGGAGAGGATTCTCCAGACCATCAAGGGGAATGTCGCGGCGCATCGCGACTGCAAGGATGTCGGTGTAAATGTCGGTGTAAATGTCGGTGTAAAACTCTCGGCGCGCGAACGTGACCTGCTGGAACTGCTGCGCTTGGACGGGACGCTGACGGCCGTTCGCATCGCCGAGACCTATTCGATTTCGACGCGACAGGCCGAGCGTCTTCTGACGGCGCTCAGGAAGAAGGGCTTCATCGCCCGCCAAGGGTCTGACAAATGCGGCGTCTGGATTCTCAAAAGTCCTGAGAAAAAGTGTCAGACCCCAGTGGTAGGGTTCGAGTGGTAGGGTTGGTTGCATGGCTGGATTATCCCCGGTTTTTGACCCCTAAAATCGACCGCACCCAATAGAATCAGGGGTGCGGTCGTGTTTTTGT
>CAKTZA010000059.1 GCA_934635045.1 uncultured Kiritimatiellota bacterium
AACGGCAAAATCGATGAAAACCGCGCGAGGCCTCGCGAGGGTTCGGTAGCCATTTCCAAAACCGGGGATAATCCAGGTTGCATGGCCCGTCGCGGCGAGCCCATTTTTTGGTATAATTCGCCCCGAATGATTTTTGGCGAGGGTGTCGCGTTGCCTGAAACGGGAAATGCGCAGCACCAAACAATCAGGAGGCAACAAAATGAAGAAGAATTTTGGTCCCAAGGCGTGGCTCTATCCGATGCCGGTGCTGATCATCGGCTCGTATGACGAGAACGGAGACGCGGACGCGATGAACGCGGCGTGGGGCGGCATTTCGCTCGAAGACCGCATCTCAATCTGCGTGGACGATGCGCACAAGACGACGGCGAACGTCCTCGCGCGCAAGGCGTTCACGGTGCACGTCGCGGACGTGAAGAACCTCGTCGCGTGCGACTACGTGGGTTGCGTCTCGGCGAACAAGACGCCCGACAAGCTCGCGAAGACGGGGTGGACGGTCGTGAAGAGCGCGTTCGTCGATGCGCCCGTGATCGAGGACTTGCCGATGGTGCTGGAGTGCGAACTCGTGAGCTACGACACGTCCGACTGCCGGATGGTCGGCAAGATTGTCAACGTCGGCATCGACGCATCCGTGCTGACGGCGGACGGCAAGGTTGATGTCGCGCGGTTCGCGCCAATCACGTTCGATCCCGTCAACCACGTCTACCACAGGCTCGGCGAAGCCGTCGGCGCGGCGTTCAAGGCCGGGCTCGCACTGTCCGCCCGTGCATGAGAAAACTGACGAGCCGAGGGATCGTGGGCTGTCGCCCTGTTTCCTGAAACGGAGCGTGCGCGGCGACCGACAATATGGACAGCATCTTCAAGCTCAAGTCGAAGTTCAAGCCGACAGGCGACCAGCCGGAGGCGATTCAGGCGCTTCTGAACGGCCTGAAGCGCGGTGACGACCGGCTCGTCCTGCGGGGCGTGACCGGGTCGGGCAAGACGTTCACGATGGCGAACCTGATTCAGCGGTGGAACCGTCCGACCCTCATCCTCTCGCACAACAAGACGTTGGCCGCGCAGCTCTTCGCCGAACTGAAGGAGTTCTTCCCCGAAAACGCCGTCGAGTACTTCATCAGCTACTACGACTATTATCAGCCTGAGGCGTACATCCCGCAGACGGACACCTACATCGAGAAGGACGCCGCGATCAACGAGGAGATCGAGCGCTATCGCCTCGCCGCGACGAACGCCCTCATCGCGCGCCGCGACGTAATCGTCGTCTCGTCTGTGAGCTGCATCTACGGCCTCGGCGAGTCCGACGAGTATCGCGACCTCGCCGTGCGGATCAATGTCGGCGGCGAGGTCGAAGGAAAAAGTAAGAAGGAAGAAGGAAGAAGTGCGGAAAAGGGAAGAAGCGGATTGATTGCCCGCCTCATTGAGGCGCAGTACGTGCGCAACGACTATGACTTCGCGCCGGGTGTCTTCCGTGTGCGCGGCGATGTCGTCGACATCTTTCCCGCCTACGAGACGAAGGCGCTGCGCGTCGAGTTCTTCGGCGACGAGGTGGACTCGATCCGCGAACTCGATCCGCTGACGGGCAAGTGCGGCGTGTCGATGCCGGCGGCGGTTGTCACGCCCGCGAAGCAGTTCGTGATGGGCAAGGACCGCTTCGAGGCGGCATTTGCGCGCATCGAGGCGGAACTCGCCGACCGGCTGAAGTTCTTCGCGTCGAAGGGCAAACTGCTGGAGGCGCAGCGCCTGAAGGAGCGCACCGAATACGACATCGAGATGATGCGCGAGCTCGGATACTGCAACGGCATCGAGAACTATTCGCGTCCCCTCACCGGACGCGCGCCGGGGACGGCGGGCGAATGCCTTATCGACTACTTCCCGGACGACTTTCTCACCATTATCGACGAGAGCCACGTCTCGGTGCCGCAGATCCGCGCGATGTACAACGGCGATCAGGCGCGCAAGCAGAAGCTTGTCGACTACGGCTTCCGCCTGCCGAGCGCGAAGGACAACCGTCCGCTCACGTTCGACGAGTTCAACGCGAAGGTTAGGCAGATCGTCTACTGTTCGGCGACGCCGGGCGACTACGAGTATGCCGAGGCGCAGACGGTGGCGGAGCAGGTGATTCGTCCGACGGGGCTCCTCGACCCGGTCATCGAGCTTCGCCCGCTCAAGAACCAGGTCGACGACCTCATCGCCGAAATCGACCGCGTCGTGAAGGACGGCGACCGCGTGTTCGTGACGACGCTCACGAAGCGCTCCTCCGAAGACCTCACGCACTACCTGCACGAGGCGGGCATCCGCGTCGAGTACCTGCATTCGGACATCGACGCGATCGAACGTGTCGCAATCCTTCAGCGGCTGCGCAAGGGCGAGTTCGACGTCCTCGTGGGCATCAACCTCCTGCGCGAGGGGCTGGACCTGCCGGAGGTCGCGCTCGTCGCGATTCTCGATGCGGACAAGGAGGGCTTCCTGCGCTCGACGACGTCGCTCGTGCAGACGGCGGGCCGCACGGCGCGCCATGAGAAGGGGCGCGTCATCCTCTACTGCGACCACAAGACGGACGCGATTCGCGACCTGCTGCGCATCACGAAGGCGCACCGCGCGAAACAGATCGCCTACAACGAGGCGCACCACATTACGCCGCATTCCGTCAAGCGCGCGATCAACGAGTCGTCGTATGTGTTCAAGAGCGGAAAAGTGGAGCACGCGAAAGGCGGAAAGGCGAAGGCGGACGCGGCGGAGATTTCGTCGACGGATCTCGTCGAAGAGCTGACCCGCGACATGCTGCAGGCGGCGGACAACCTCGAATTCGAGCGCGCGGCCTACTTGCGCGACCAGATCGCCGAGCTGAAGAAGGGACGCCCCGCGTCGCGCAAAGGGGGCGCGGCTTTTATGGTATAATACGCGAAAAACGATTTCAAGGAGAGAAAACTCATGGTTCTTCTGCTGGGTTCCGATGCCTATTCACCGTTCCGACTCGACGCCCTCAAGGCGGCGATCGCCAAAGCCGACCCGACGCTTGGGCCGCTCGCGATTGACGCGAAGTGGGTCTATGCGCTGGAGCTCGCCGACGCGCCGGTCGACTCGCGCGAGCTCGCCCGCGCGGCGGAGCTCCTGAACGCCGAGGGCAGCTGCGACGGGGCCGACTTCTACATGACGCCGCGCAAGGGCACGATCTCGCCCTGGAGCTCGAAGGCGACGGACATCTTCCGCAACTGCGGGCTGAAGTCGATCCGGCGCGTTGAGCGGGGCGTGCGGTTCCGCGTGACGAAATGCGGCGTGCACACGCCAGGGACGAGCGGCCGAGACTTCCCGGAGCGCGCTGCGCTTTCGCCGGCGGCCCTTGCCGCGCTCTACGACAAGATGACCGAGGGCGTCTACGACGACCTTTCCGACCTCTTTGACGTCGCCGAGCCGAAGCCGGGCCGCACGTATGACGTCCTGAAGAAGGGTGTCGAGGCGATCCGCGAGGCGAACGCGGAAATCGGCCTCGCGATTTCCGAGCCGGAGATGAAGTACCTCGCGGCGAGCTTCAAGAAGGCGAAGCGCAACCCGACGGACGCCGAGCTCGTCATGTTCGGGCAGGTGAACTCCGAGCACTGCCGCCACAAGATCTTCGGCGCCGAGTTCGTCATCGACGGCAAGAAACAGGCGAAGAGCCTCTTCGAGATGATCAAGAACACGCACCAGAAGCGTCCGCAGGACACGCTCTCGGCCTACAGGGACAACTCGGCCGTCGTGGCGGGCTTCAAGACGGACGTCTTCTCGATCGATCCCGCGACGAACGCCTATTCCTTCAAGAGGGACCAGCTCGACCAGCTCATGAAGGTTGAGACGCACAACCACCCGACGGCGATCTCGCCGTTCCCGGGCGCGGCGACGGGCGTCGGCGGCGAGATCCGCGACGAGGCGGCGACGGGCACGGGCTCTCGGACGGTTGCGGGCATCTGCGGCTTCATGGTGTCGAACCTGCGCATTCCGGGCTTCCCCCAGCCGTGGGAGCGCGTCTACGCCGACTTCCCGACGCGCCTCGCGACGCCGCTGCAGATCATGACGGAAGGCCCGCTGGGCGGTGCGGCGTTCGGCAACGAGTTCGGCCGTCCCCAGCTCTGCGGGTTCTTCCGCACGTACGAGGGCGAGGTCGCGGGCGAGCTTCGGGGCTACCACAAGCCGATCATGCTGGCGGGCGGCATGGGCGTCATCCGCCGCAGTCAGGTGCAGAAGAAGGACGTCACGGTCGGCGCGCTGATCGTGCAGATCGGCGGTCCGGCGATGCGCATCGGCCTTGGCGGCGGCGCGGCGAGCTCGATGATGACGGGCACGAACTCCGAGGCCCTCGACTTCAACTCCGTCCAGCGCGGCAACGCCGAGATGCAGCGCCGCTGCCAGGGCGTCATCGACGCCTGCTCGTCGCTCGGCAAGGCGAACCCGATCCTCTCCGTCCACGACATCGGCGCGGGCGGCCTCTCCAACGGCTGCCCCGAGCTCGTCGAGGCGACGGGCGGGCGGTTCGAGCTGCGCGCGGTGCACAACGAGGAGCGCTCGATGAGCCCGATGGAGATCTGGTGCTGTGAGGCGCAGGAGCGGTACGTCCTCGCGCTCCGTCCGGAGGCGAAGGGCTTCTTCGAGTCGCTGTGCGCGCGCGAGCGGTGCCCGGTCGCGTTCATCGGCGTCGCGACGGGCGACGGGCAGCTCGTCCTCCACGACAGCCACTTCGGCGACAACCCGATCGACATGGACATCAAGGTGCTGCTCGGCAAGCCGCCGCGCATGGTGCGCAAGGTGAAGCGCACGAAGCAGAAACGCCTCGCGACGAGCTTCGAGGGCGTGAAGCCGATCGACGCCCTGACGCGCGTCCTGCATTTGCCGGCCGTCGCGGACAAGACGTTCCTCGTCACGATTACCGACCGCACCGTCACGGGCCGCGTCGCGCGCGACCAGATGGTCGGCAAGTTCCAGCTGCCGGCGGCGGACTGCGCTGTGACGACGATGGGCTACACGACGTTCAACGGACAGGCGATGGCGACGGGCGAGCGCACGCCGGTCGCGCTGCTCGACGGCCCGGCGTCCGGCCGGCTCGCGATCGCCGAGGCGATCACGAACCTCGCGGCGGCGGACGTCGGCGACATTTCGCAGATCCGCCTCTCGGCGAACTGGATGGCCCCGTGCGGCGAGCCGGGCGAGGACGCGATTCTCTACGACACCGTGCAGGAGGTGGGGCTGAAGTTCTGCCCGAAGCTCGGCGTGTCCATCCCCGTCGGCAAGGACAGCTGTTCGATGCACACGGTCTGGCAGGACCGGAAGGGCGAGGAGAAGAAGCAGGTCGCGCCGCTCTCGCTCGTCGTCTCGTCGTTCGCGCCGGTGAAGGACGTGCGTCTCACGCTCACGCCCGACCTGAAGGCCGACCCGCGCGGCGAGGGCTCCGTGCTCGTCTACGTCAACCTCGCGCCGAAGGGCGAGGCCCCGCTCGGCGCGACGGCGCTCGCGCAGGTCTACGGCCAGCTCGGCGACACGCACGCGGACGCGGACGCCGCGCTCCTGAAGCGCTTCTTCCACGCGATGCAGACGGTCGTGCGCGACAAGCTCGCGCTCGCCTACCACGACCGGTCGGACGGCGGCCTCGTCGTCACGCTCGCGGAGATGGCGATCACGGGCGGGCGCGGCCTCGTCGCGAAGCTCCCCGACGGCGATGCGCTGGAGCAGCTCTTCAACGAGCAGCCGGGCGCCGTCCTGCAGGTGCGCGAGAAGTACCTTGGCCAGGTGCTGGCGGTCTTCCGCGCCGCGCGCGTCCCCGCCGAGGCCATCGGCGCGGCGCTTGCGACGAGCCGCACGTTCGAGATCTTCGTCGGCGCGCGGCAGGCGATCAAGACCGACATCACGTACCTCCGCCGCTGCTGGTCGGAGACGACGTACCGCATGCAGGCCCTGCGCGACAACCCGGTCTCGGCGCGCGAGGAGTACGACAACGCGCTCGACGACCTCAACCCCGGCCTGAGCTTCAAGCTGACGTTCGATCCGGACGAAAACCTGAACGGACGGGATGTCGGGCCGTCCCGCACCCCTGCCCAAGGAGCTGCTCCGAAACTGGCCGTCTTGCGCGAGCAGGGCGTCAACGGGCACATCGAGATGGCGGCGGCGTTCGCGCTCGCGGGCTTCGACTGCCAGGACGTCCACATGTCCGACCTCATCGCGGGGCGCGTTGACCTCCGGGACTTCCGAGGGCTCGTCGCGTGCGGCGGCTTCAGCTACGGCGACGTGCTCGGCGCGGGCTCCGGCTGGGCGCGCTCGATCCTCTACAACGACCGCCTGCGCGAAATGTTCAAGGCGTTCTTCCACCGTCCCGACACGTTCTCGCTCGGCGTCTGCAACGGCTGCCAGATGCTCTCGCAGCTGAAGGACATCATCCCCGGCGCGGAGAAGTGGCCGAAGTTCGTGAAGAACATCTCCGAGCAGTTCGAGGCGCGCTACGCGACGGTCGAGATCGAGGAGTCCCCGTCGATCTTCTTCCGGGGCATGGCGGGCTCGCGCCTGCCGATCGCGGTCGCGCACGGCGAGGGCCGCGTGTGGACGGATGGGTTCGCGCCCGCGCCGTGCGCCGCGCACTACGTCGACAACTACGGGCACGCGACGACGCGCTATCCGTACAACCCGAACGGCTCGCTCGGCGGGCAGACGGCGTTCACGACGGCGGACGGCCGCGCGACGATCATGATGCCGCACCCGGAGCGCGGCTTCCGCGCCTGCCAGCTCAGCTACAACCCCGGCGTCTTCCGGCTGAACGGCCCGTGGATGCGCATGTTCCAGAACGCCTACGCCTTTGCGATGGGGCTGTGAACGTGCGCGCGTGACGCGCCGGCGCGGCTAAGCCGTTGCCGGGCGCCGCGCGCTGAGCACGAAGAGATGCTCGACGAGATGCGGGTCGAGCGTCCTTTCGAGAAACGGGATGACCTCGTGGCGGACGCGGTTGCGCTCGATTGACGTGTCGCCGTTCGAGGCGTCCTCGCGCCAGCTCTCGCCGTACTTCTCGAGATAGGCCCTGAGTTCGGCGTCGCGGCAGCCCAGGAGGGGGCGGACGAAGCGGATGGGGCCGACTTCGCTCGTCTCGCGCAGGCCGCAGAGCGAGGCGCGGCGGAGCTTCATGAGAAAGGTCTCCGCCACATCGTCCATGTGATGCCCCGTCGCGATGGCGTCGAGCTTCAGCGTCTTCATGCACCGCGCGAAGAAGGCGAGGCGGACGCGCCGCGCGGCCATTTCCAGCGACTCGCCGCGTCGTCGCGTCACCGTCGCGTGCGTGCCCCTGAAGGGGAGGCCGAGCCGCTTCGCGAGATTGCGCACGAAGCGGTATTCCTCTTTCGACTCCTCGCGCAGCCCGTGGTCGACGTGCAGGACGACGAAGCGTTCGGCGGCGTTCTTCTTCTTCCCGCCCTTGGTGAGGAGAAAGGCCAGCGCCACGGAATCGGAGCCGCCCGAAACGGCCAGCCCAATACGCCCGGAAGGAAGGATGGAACGGTTGATCTTCAGCTTCGCGCCCCCTAACCTCTTCCTTCTTCCTTCTTACTTTTTACTTTTTACTTTTTACTTTTTACTTGCCTTGCCATTGGCGGAGGGGGGGGGATTCGAACCCCCGGTGGACTTGCGCCCACACAACCTTTCCAAGGTTGCACCATCGACCACTCGGACACCCCTCCAGTCATGGTTTTGCCTTCGTTTGGTGCCAGAGGCGGGACTCGAACCCGCACATACTCACGTATAGCAGATTTTGAGTCTGCCGCGGCTGCCATTACGCCACCCTGGCGTGCCTTGGAGCGGGCGAAGGGAATCGAACCCTCGTAGCCAGCTTGGAAGGCTGGAGCTCTGCCATTGAGCTACGCCCGCATGCCAAACGAAAACAGGGAGAAGTATATCATATTTCGTGCGGCGAAACAACGGGGGTTTTTGATATAATACGCAAAAAGCCAAATAGGACGAAATCATGGCCAACTACGGCAGAGAAGAAGTTTTGAAGTTCCACAAGGGCGGCAAGGTCGCGGTCACGCTGCCGAAGCCCCTCAAGACGAAGGACGACCTGTGCCTCGCCTACACGCCGGGCGTCGCGCAGGCGGTGAAGGAGATCGCCGCGCGTCCGGCGTCCGTCTACGACGTGACGGCGAAGCCGAATCTCGTCGCCGTCGTCTCGGACGGCACGGCGATCCTCGGACTCGGCGACCTCGGCGCGACGGTGTCCATTCCCGTGATGGAGGGCAAGGCCGTCCTCTTCAAGAGCTTCGCCGACGTCGACGCCTGGCCTGTGCCGCTCGACGCCTGCCGCGTCGGCGGCGCGAATACGGGCAAGACCGACCCGGAACGCGTCATCGCCGCCGTGAAGGCGATTGCGCCGCAGTACGGCGGCATCAACCTGGAGGACATCGCCGCGCCCGCCTGCTTCGAGATCGAGGACCGGCTCGACGCTGAACTCGACATTCCCGTCTTTCACGACGACCAGTGGGGCACGGCGGTCATCGCGCTCGCGGGCGTCATGAACTTCGCGCAGCTCGCCGGCAAGGATCTGAAGGGGCTGAAGGTCGTCGTCAACGGCGCGGGCGCGGCGGGAACGCGCATCGCCGACATGCTCAAGGCCGCCGGCGTCGTCGACCTCACGATGTTCGACATCCAGGGCGTCCTCGCGAAATCGCGCACCGACCTCTCGCGGCAGAACGCCGTCCACGCGCGCGACGTGTCGGAGGACCTGACGCGGCGCGCGGCGATGACGGGGGCGGACGTCTTCATCGGCGTCTCGGCGGCGAACGTCCTTTCGGGCGACGACGTGCGGGCGATGGGCGACTTCCCGGCGATCTTCGCGATGGCGAATCCCGACCCGGAGATCACGCCGGAGGAGGTCGCGAAGGCCCTCGCGGGGCGGAAGTACGTGATGGTCACGGGCCGCAGCGACTACCCGAACCAGATCAACAACGTCCTCGGCTTCCCGTACCTCTTCCGGGGCGCGCTCGACGTGCGCGCGACGACGATCAACACGGCGATGAAGGTCGCGGCGGCGCATGCGCTTGCGGCCCTCGCGCGCGAACCGGTGCCGGACGACGTGAAGGCTCTCTATCCGAACGAGACGCTCGTCTTCGGCACGGACTACCTCATCCCGAAGCCGTTCGACCGCCGCCTGTTCGTCGAGGTCTCCTACGCCGTCGCCGAGGCGGCCGTGAAGTCGGGCGTCGCGCGGCTCGCCGTCGATCTCGCGGACTACCGCCGCGCGCTGGAGGCGCGGCGCTGACGGGCGGAATCGGCGGACGCATCCCCCACTTGCCGATTTCCGTTCCAAAGTGTATAATACGAACCATGAAAACATGGTTAGCCTTCTGGTACGGCATCTTTCGGAACAATCCGACGTTTCGGCTTGTGCTGGGGCTCTGTCCGACGCTGGCGGTGACGACGTCGCTTGAGAACGCGCTCGGCATGGGGCTCGCGGCGACGTTCGTGCTCGTCTGCTCGAACGGACTCGTCTCGGCGCTGCGCAAGGCGATTCCCGGCGCGGTGCACATTCCCTGCTACATCGTCATCATCGCGACGTTCGTGACGGCGATTGACCTCCTGATGCAGGCGTACCTGCCCGACCTCTCGGCCTCGCTCGGCATCTTCATCCCGCTCATCGTCGTGAACTGCATCATCCTCGGCCGCGCCGAGGCGTTCGCCTGCAAGAACGGCGTGCTCGACTCGCTGGCGGACGGGCTGGGGTCGGGGCTCGGCTTCACGCTCGCGCTTTCGCTCATCGCGGCGGTGCGCGAGATCTGCGGGGCGGGGTCGCTCACGGTCTGGGGGAGCCTCGCGTTCAAGAACCTGAACCCCGGCCCCGTGACGCTCGCGATCCTGCCGGCGGGCGGCTTCATCACGCTGGGGCTCCTGCTCGCGCTCATCAACCGCCTCGGCGAATGGCACGCGCGGCGCCACGGCGCGCCGGCCCCGCTGCCGGTCAGCCTCGACTGCCGCCACTGTACGCTGTGCGGGAGGGGAAAATGAAGTGCCCCAAGTGCCAGGCTGACGACGACAAGGTGCTCGACTCGCGCAGCGCGCGCGACGGCGCGGCGATCCGCCGCCGCCGCGAGTGCCTGAAGTGCGGGACGCGCTTCACGACGTACGAGGAGGTCGACCGCGACGAGCTTCAGGTCGTCAAGCACGACGGCCGCCGCCAGACCTTCGAGCGCCAGAAGCTTGAGAAGGCGATCCGCCAGGCCTGCGGCAAGCGCAAGATCTCGAACGACCAGATCAAGACGATGATCGACAACGTCGTCGCGAAGCTCGAGGGCGACGAGATCCCCTCGACGAAGATAGCCGAGCTTGTGATGGACGAGCTTCACAAGGTCGACGAGGTCGCCTACATCCGATTTGCGAGCGTCTACCGCCAGTTCAAGGACGTCGCCCAGTTTCTCTCGGCCATTACGGAGATAGTCAAGAAATGAGTCGTCTCGAATACCACCGCCCGCCGGTTCGCGTGGCCCTCATGGGCCTCGGCCGCGCGATGTTTTCCGACCACTACCCGGTCTTCCTGAACCATCCGTCGCTGTTCAAGGTCGTCGCCGCGTGCGACCTCATGAAGGAGCGCCGCGACATCGTCGAGAAGGACTATCCCGACTGCAAGATGTTCCGGCAGTTCTCCGACATGCTCGACGAGCGCGACATCGACCTCGTGGACATCGCGACGTGCACGACGGACCACGTGGCGCACGCGCTGCGCTCGCTCAAGCGCGGGTACTGGACGCTCTTGGAGACGCCGATGGCGCTGACGCTGAACGACGCGCAGCTCCTGCGCGGCCAGGCGATGAAGTCGAAGAACCGGCTCCTCGTCCTCCAGCGCGGGCTCTTCGCGCCGGACTTCCTGCTGACGAAGCACATGATGACCGACCCGCGCCTCGGGCAGGTCTACCAGATCCGCATCCGCCGCGAGGACTTCATCCGCCGCGACGACTGGCAGTGCGTCAAGCGCCTCGGCGGCGGCGCGGCCTACTACGCGATGACGGATCTCGTCATCCAGGCCCTGCGCCTGCTGCCGACGCCGCCGATCCAGATGTGGAGCGAGCTCAAGCGCATCGCCTCGCTCGGCGACTCCGAGGACTACGCGCACGTGAACCTAAAGACGCGCGAGACGATCTCGGCCGACATCGAGTTCTCGGGCGGCGTCCTGCCGGGGCTGCACGCGCCGTCGTTCGAGCTGCGCGGCGAGCGCGGCGTCTTCCGCGTCGAGGCGGGGGCGTCCGAGGGGACGCTGACGGCCATCGACCCGGACTTCACGTTCCCCCGCCGCCGCTCGTCCGTGCGGACGCCGCAGATCCGCGACATGCACGAGGACTTCCCCGTCGTCACGGAGACCGTCTCGCTGCCGAGCGACACGCTGCACGGCCCGACGGCGTTCTGGAAGCACGTCTACGACACGGTGCGCACGGCGGCCCCGTTCCCGCTGCACCTCGACGAGTCGATCGAGGCCGTCAAGTTCGCGCAGCTCATGAAGAAGACGAGCCCCTACGGGAAATGAGGTGACGGCATGGCGAACGCGAACCATGGGTCGATGACGCAGAGCCTTGAGGACTACCTCGAAGCCGTCTACGTGCTGGTGGAGGAGAACGGGAGCGCGCAGGTGCGGGACGTCGCGCGGCTCCTGTCGGTCAAGATGCCGTCGGTCGTCAAGGCCATCCACGAACTCAAGAAGATGGAGCTCGTCGTGCAGAAGCCCTATGGGCCGATCGAGCTGACGGCGACGGGCGAGGGCATCGCCCGGCTCGTCCTGAACCGGCACGAGCTGCTGCGGAGCTTCCTCGTGAAGCTCGGCGTCTCGCGCCGCACGGCCGACAAGGACGCCTGCCTCATGGAACACATCCTTTCCGCGGAGACTTTGGACAAGATCCGCATCTACACAGAGAAGAAAAAAAGATGAAAAGCCAGATCAACACGCTACGCCAGCTCCAGGAGCTGGTCCTCACGCGCGACGAGCACAACCAGACCGGCGACGGCAGCCACCTCGACGCCCTGAACGACGCGATCGACGCCCTCCAGCAGAAGCTCGCGCCGCAGGTCGCGGGCATCTACGCGCGGCTCTACAAGAAGAGCCACATCGTCATCTCGGCGATGGTCAACAACTGCTGTGCGGTCTGCGGCATGCAGGTGCCGATCGCGCAGGGCCAGCAGGTGCGCCTTGGCCAGCACCTCGTCACGTGCTCGAGTTGCGGGCGCATCCTCTTCGCGGCGGACGAGGACGCGGTCGTCAACACGTCCGAGGCGCCCGACCGCGACAACCCGAAGACGGGCATTTCGCGCTTCAGCGCCGAGGAACTCATGGTCTGCGACCTCGGCGCCTGCTCGCGCGAGGCGGCGATCGCGAAGCTCGCCCTGGCGATGGAGTCGCACGGGTTCATCTCGAACGCCGAGAACCTCGTGACGGCCGCGCTGGAGCGCGAGGGCGTCCTCTCGACGGCGATGGACGGCGGGCTTGCGTTCCCGCACGTGCGCGGCGTCGAGGGCGGCGGTCTCACGCTCGCGATGGGCATCTCGAAGGAGGGCATCGACTGGGACGGCGAGAAGGTCAACATGGTCTTCCTCTCGGCGATTCCCGTCGCGGTCTCGGCGTTCTACCTGCGCCTCATGGCGGGGCTCGCGCAGTCCTTCGCGAAGGACGCGAACCGCACGGCCGTCCTGGAGGCGAAGGATTCCGCCGCGCTCTGGAAGGCCCTCCAGAAGGCCACGCGCGCGACCGTCAAGTGACGCCATGAGACGGACGCTTCTCGCGGCGCTGGCGGGCCTTCTGGCCGCGTCCGCCGCCGTTGCGGCGCCGGCGCGCAAGCAACCCCCGCCGCGCGTGGCCGTCGCCGCGCCGAAGGCGGGGCCCGTGCAGACGGCCCACCGCCGCTCGCCCTACGTCGGGGCGATTGCGGCCGACGCGCAGACGGGCGAGGTCTTCTTCTCCGACAACGCCGACGCCGAGGCGTATCCGGCGAGCGTGACGAAGCTGATGACGGCGCTGCTCGTGCTGGAGGACGTGAAGGCCGGGCGCTACCGCCTGGACACGCGCGTGACGGCGACGCCGGAGGTCTACGGCTCCGAGCCGAGCTGGATCGGCCTCAAGGCCGGGCAGTCGATGACGGTCGAGGACCTGCTGACGGCGTTGCTCGTCAACAGCGCGAACGACGCGGCCATCGCCCTCGCCGTGCAGGCCAGCGGCTCGCACACGGCGTTCGTCGCGCGCATGAACGCGCGCGCGGCGGCACTCGGCATGACGCGGACGCGCTACTTCAACGCGAACGGCCTGCCGCCGAATCCGCGCCGCCGCTATCCGTGGAAGGACTTCAACCGCACGACGGCGGCTGACCAGCTGAAGCTCGCGCGCGCCCTCCTGAAGGGCCACCCCGGCATCCTGAAATACACGTCGATCAAGGTGCGGAGCGCGGCGGAGACGCCCGTGCGGGACGGCTTCGGAAAGCCCTATCCGCTCAAGAACCACAACAACGTCATGGTGAAGGACGCGCGCAAGGTCATCAATCCGGACGGCACGGAGGCCGTCGACGGACTCAAGACCGGCTACATCGACGCGGGCGGCTCGTCCGTCGTCCTGACGGGCCGGCGGAAGGGCAAGCGCGCGATTGTCGTCGTGCTCGGCTCGTCGACGTCCGCCGAACGCGACGCGCACGCCGCGCGGCTGATGGCGGATGCCCTCGGCGCGCTCGCCTGGTAAGGCGGAGGGCTTCGCCATGCAGGAATTCGCGGCAATCGACTTCGAGACGACCGGCTATGAGGGCGGGAACGCGAACGAGCCCTGGCAGCTGGGGATCGCGGTCGTGCGGGACGGCGCGATTGCCGAGACGCATGAGTTCTTCTTCGATGTCGAGGGGGCTCCGGCGCGGGCGCACGAACGTGACGCGCTCGGCACGCTCCAGAGCTCGTTCGAGACGTGGTTTCCGCATCTCGCGGGGCGCCGCCTCGTCGCGCACAACATCGCCTGCGAGCGGACGATCCTGACGCGCACGGCGCCGCTCACGAAGTGGGGGCCGTGGGTCGACACGATGAAGCTCGCCAAGGCGCGCTACCCGCGCCTGCCGTCCTACGCGCTCGGCGACCTCTGCACGATGTTCGGCTGTGTGCCGCAGATGGACGGGCGGACGTGGCACGACGGCCTCTATGACGCCGTCGCCTGTGCGCAGCTTGCCCTCTTCCTTGCGGGATAGGCGGTTGTAGTTCCAGCGCGTCGCCCGGCCCGTCGGCCCGCGAAAAACTCTTCGCGGCTCTGCCCTCCGCTCGCTGCGCTCGGCCTTGCTCGCGGCTTTGCCGTGCGTTTCTCTTGGAGTTGAAAGCAACGGCAGAGCCTTGTTTCTCGCGCAGAGACGCAGAGTTCGCTGAGAATCGCGAAGCGGCGACGAGAGTCGCCTGTGGCCCGGAGGAGCCGACAGTCGCGCGAGAGGACGGAGAGGATCGCCCATCGCCTCGGGGTTTTCGCTTGTTGAGACGCATCTTGCCGAGGGGAATGTCTTGTCACGTCTGATAGACTGACGTGTGGCGATGGCGGCGATTCCTCGGAGGACGGTTTGCGCGAGCTGTCGGGCCGACGGGCCAGACCGAGACAGCTGTCGCGCAAACAAACCCAGCGTCCCTTGCGACACCAAAAACGGCAGGGGCGGATTTTTGGTATACTATTCACCTAAATTTGAGGATCAAAAAATGAAATACGACAAGAACCATGCGCTGCTGGAATGCGCGATTCCGGGGCTTCCGCAGAAGAGCGGCAAGGTCCGCGACGTCTTCGACCTCGGCGACAGGCTGCTGATGGTCGTCACCGACCGCATCAGCGCGTTTGACGTGATTTTGCCGTGCGGCGTGCCGGACAAGGGCAAGGTGCTGAACCAGCTCTCGCTCTTCTGGCTCGACTTCTTCGGCGTGAAGAACCACCTGATTACGGCGGACGTGGACGCATACCCGGCCGAGCTCCAGCCGTACAGGGAAGACCTGCGCGGGCGGTCGATGCTCGTGAAGAAGGTGAAGATGGTCGAGGTCGAGTGCATCGCCCGCGGCTACCTCACCGGTTCGGGCTGGAAGGAGTACCAGAAGTCGGGCACGGTGAACGGCGAGAAGCTACGCGCGGGCTACGAGAACGCCGCGAAGCTCGACGAAGTCCTTTTCACGCCGACGACGAAGGCGGCGATCGGCGACCACGACGAGGCGATCGACTTCGAGCAGACGAAGGCGCTCGTCGGCGCGGCGACCGCGCAGGCTCTGAAGGACGCGACAATCGGCCTCTACACGAAGGCGGCTGACTACGCACGGGAACGCGGCATCATCATCGCCGACACGAAGTTCGAGTTCGGGCAGGACGCGGATGGCTCGCTCATCCTGGCGGACGAGGTGCTGACGCCTGACTCGTCGCGGTTCTGGCCGGCGGCGAGCTACAAGGTCGGCGCGAACCCGCCGTCGCTCGACAAGCAGTACGTGCGCGACTGGCTCGACTCGGTGCACTTCAACCACCAGCCGCCGGGGCCGGTTCTGCCCGACGAGGTCATCGCGAAGACGCGCGAGATCTACGTCCAGGCGTATCGCGACCTGACGGGGAGGGAGATAGCCGAATGATCGAATGTTCGAATAATCGAATAATCGAATAATCGAATGATCGAATAGCCTAATGATTGAATAATCGAATCAAAACACAAAACCTAAAACCTAAAATCTGTCATGGGAATGTTTGACCAGGTCCGCGAGGCCATGAAGATGCGCTCGGAAGCGAAGCGCATCGAGTCCGAAATCAAGAAGATCACTGCCGAGTACTCGAACGGCGGCATCACCGTGATCGCCAAGGGCGACATGACGATCGAGAAGATCGCCGTCACGCCGGAGGCATACGAGGAAGTCATCAAGGGCAAGCCGGCCCGTTTCGAGACGATGCTCTTCAACGTCGTCAACGGCGCGCTCAAGCGGGCGCGCGAGACCGTGCAGTCCGAGATGGCGAAGATGATGCAGCAGAACGGCGGCCTTGGCGGCCTGTTCGGGAAGTAAGGCTTGCTTCCGCCGGTTGACGAGCTCGAGAAGTGCCTGTCGCGGCTGCCGGGCCTCGGACGGCGCTCGGCCGCGCGCGCGGCGCTTGCGCTTGTGCGGGAACGCGAGCGGCTCCTGAAGCCGCTCGCGTCTGCGTTGCAGGTCGCGGCGGAGACGGTGCGGTGCTGTTCGCGCTGCGGGGCTTTCACGACGCGGGACGCCGATCCGTGCGCGCTCTGCACGGACGAGATGCGCGAGAGCCGTCTTCTCTGCGTCGTCGAGGAGCCGGCGGACATCCTGCCGCTGGAGGCCTCCGGCGCGTTTCGCGGCCGCTACCACGCCCTCGGCGGCAAGCTGTCGCCGGCGCGCCATCTCGGCCCGGAGAAGCTGCGGCTCGCGGAACTGCGCGACCGCGTCGTGCGGGAGGGCGTCACGGAAGTCCTGCTGGCCGTCTCGACGGACATGGACGGCGACGCGACGGCGGGCTACATCGCCGAGCTCCTGCGCGGCACGGGCGCGCAGGTGACGCGGCTCGCGTTCGGGCTGCCGGCGGATTCGGGCATCGCCTATTCGGATCCGCTGACGCTCCGGCGCGCGATTCGCGGACGGGTCGGCGTCTGATTCTCGGCGATGCGGATTTATGGTATAATTCACGTCACATGAAATCTTGCGTTCCATTGGCCCTGCTCCTGTCCCTGACGCTTCCCGCCGTCGGGGCGGATGCCGTCGCGGAGGAGCCGTCGGCTCCGGCGAAGCCCGCGTCCACGCGCATGGCGCGCATCACGTCCGACACGACGTACTACGACCGCAAGGAGGGCATGGCCGTCTTCACGGGGCGCGTCTACGTCGATGACGAGCAGTACCAGCTTCACGCCGAGAAGGCCTATGTCTTCATGACGGGAACGAACACCCTGAAGCGCATCGTCGCGATCGGGAACGTCGCGCTGACGAACGGCCTGCGGTGCGCGTCGGGCGAAAAGGCATCCTACTACCGGGAGAGCGGCATGGTCGTCCTCTATGGCGGGGATGGGCGGAACGCGGAGATCGTCGACGCCTCGAAGGGGCAGAACCAGACGCTGCGCGGCTCGAAGATCAAGTTCTGGATCAACTCCGAGCAGGTCGAGGTGCTGGACGCGACCATCGTTGCGCCCGCGTCGGCGTCGCGATCCGCCGGGATTGGCGAAACCCTCAAGTTAAGGTAGGTGACGACATGAACGTGAAGAGCTTTGACGCGGCGGCGGGCTATTTCCCGGACGTCTGCTTCGAGACCCCGCCGGATCTCGGCATCCTCCTCGGCAGCGGCTGGGGCGAGGCGCTGGCGATGGACGAGGTGCTCTTCCGCGCGGACTACGCGCAGATCCCCGGCCTCGGCGCCTCGACCGTGCGTGGCCACGCCGGCGAATTCGTCCTCTACCGGCGCGGCGGCAAGCGCATCGCCGCCTGGTGCGGGCGCCGCCACTACTACGAGGGCGTCGGCTGGGAGCCGGTCGTGCTGCCCGTCGAGCTGCTGCGCCGGATGGGCTGCATGGCTCTGTTGCTCACGAACGCCTCGGGCGGCATCAACCCCGCGCTGCGTCCCGGCGACTTCGTCGTCATCCGCGACCACATCAACCTCCTCGGCGCGAATCCGCTGATTGGCGCGCACTGTCCCGAATGGGGTGAGCGCTTCCCCGACATGACGGAGGTCTACACGAAGCGCCTCGCGGAGCTTCTGCACGCGGGGGCGAACCGCCTCGGTCTGCGCATGATGGACGGCGTCTACGCCTACAATTCGGGGCCGGCCTATGAGACGCCCGCCGAAGTGCAGGCGTACAAGGCGCAGGGGGCGGACGTCGTCGGCATGTCGACCGTGCCGGAGGCCGTCTTTGCGAAGGCTTGCGGCCTGAAGATCGCGGGCCTTTCGCTCGTCTCCAACCTCGCCGCCGGCATCTCGCGGCGTCCGCTCGCCCACGAGGAGGTCGTCGCGGCGGGACATGCGGCGAAGCCGAAGATGGCGGCGTTCATCGAGGACTTCATTGCTCGACTCTGACATCGAGACGTTCCTCACGGCCGTCGCGCTCGAAAAGGGCCAGAGCGCGAACACGGTCGTCAGCTACGGAACCGACTTGCGGGCGTTCGCGCGCTTCCTCGCCGCGTGCGGCAAGGTCGAGACGTCCGCCGTCACGCACGACGACATCGTCGCCTTTCTCGCGGACGAGCGGGAGAAGGGGTTCGCGGGCTCGACGCGCCTTCGCCGCACGGCGGCGATCCGCGAGCTCTTCCGCTATCTCGTGGCGCGGCGGCTCGTGTCACACGACCCGACGGAGCTCTTGGCGTCGCCGCAGAAGGCGCTCGTCCTGCCGCGCGTCCTCTCTGAGGCGGAGGTCTTCGCGATGCTGGACGCGGTGAAGGGGGACGATCCGCGCGAGCTCCGCGACCGTGCGCTCCTGGAGGTGCTGTACGGGTCGGGGCTGCGCGTGAGCGAGCTCTGCGACCTGAAGCTGGAGGACATCGTGGCGGACGGCGAGCTTGTGCACGTCGTCGGCAAGGGGTCGAAGGAGCGCGTCGTGCCGCTCGGTGGCGCGGCGGGGCGCGCGCTCAAGGCCTACTACGACCGGGGGCGCGCGGCGTTTGCGCGCGACCTCGGCGAGACGCACATCTTCCTCACGCGGCTCGGCCGTCCCTTCACGCGGCAGGGCGTCTTCAAGGTCATCCGCCAGCGCGCCGCCGCCGTCGGCATCGCGTCGGACCGCATCTCGCCGCACGTCCTCCGCCACTGCTTCGCGTCGCACCTGCTCGAGCACGGCGCGGACATCCGCTCCATTCAGGAGATGCTGGGCCATGCGGACATCGGCACGACGCAGGTCTACACGCACGTGGACGTGCGTCGCTTCGCCGAGGTCCACCGTCTCCACCCGCGCCACTGAACGTATCTCAATGGCCAGATTTTAGTATAATAACCACTCATTCATCGAAGTTTTAGGCAACACACGGAGAACAACGACATGACAGGACAGCTGATGACAGGATTGGCGCTGCTCGCGGCAGGCGTGACGGGCGCGGCGGAATACAGGGAGACGGTGGACGGGCTCGGCGTGGGCCCCGTCGAGATCCGCTGCGCCGAGACGGGCGGCTGGTCGTTCTCCGCCGTGCGCGCGGTCGCGGCGGACGGCGTGCCGGAGCTGAAGATCCGGCTCGCGGCGCCGCAGGAGCTGACGCCGCCGAAGTTCTCCGTCCTCTTCGACGTGCCGCAGGTCGACATGCACCACCGCTGGACGGCTTTGCAGCTGGAGAACGTCGGCATGCCGCCGAACTGGAGCTGCGAGGTCGCCTCGCGCCTCTGCAGCGGGATGCCGATCGTCGCGTTCCTGAACGACAGCGACCGAAACCGCCTCGCCGTCGCCTGTTCCGAGGCGAAGCGGCTCGTCGTCTTCAGCGCGGGCCTGCGCGAGGAAGGGTGTCGCATCGAGTGGAAGATCGACTTCTTCCGCGAGAGCGAGGCCCCGATCCGCGCCTACGAGACGACGCTGCGCCTCGACCGCCGCGACGTGTTCTTCGGCGACGCGATCGCCGACGCCTCGGCGTGGATCACGAAGACCGCCGCGCTTCCGCCCGCGCCCGTCCCGGAGGCCGCGTTCGAGCCGCTCTACTCGGCGTGGTACTCCTTCCATCAGGACGTCACGGCCGCCGAGGTCGAGGCCGAGTGCGCCGAGGCCGCCCGCCTCGGCATGAAGGTCGTCATTGTCGACGACGGCTGGCAGACGGACGACAACAACCGGGGCTATTCCTACTGCGGCGACTGGCAGGTTTCGGCGAACCGCTTCCCCGATTTTGCCGCGCACGTGAAGAAGGTGCACGACATGGGGATGAAGTACATGATCTGGTACGGCGTGCCGATGGTCGGCTACAAGAGCGTGAACTACGCGCGCTTCAAGGGCAAGTACCTCTGGAACCGCGACGGACGCTGGGCGGACTACTCCTGCCTCGACCCGCGCTTCCCGGAGGTGCGCGCGTTCCTCTGCGACATCTACGCCAAGGCGCTGACGGACTGGGATCTTGACGGCCTCAAGCTCGACTTCATCGACGCCATCGGATTCAGCGGTCCCGACCCCGCCATCAAGGAAAACTACGCCGGACGCGACATCCGGTCGCTCTCCGAGGCGGTCGACCGCCTGATGAAGGACGTCCACGCGCGGCTCACGGCGATCAAGCCGGACGCGCTGATCGAGTTCCGCCAGAGCTATGTCGGCCCCGGCATCCGCCAGTACGGCAACATGCTGCGCGCGGCGGACTGTCCCGGCGACCTGCTGGCGAACCGCTGTCGCATCGCGAACCTGCGTCTCACGTCGGGCGAGACGGCCGTCCACGCGGACATGCTGGAGTGGAATGCGGCGGACACGGCCGAGAACGCGGCGCGCTTCGTCCTCTCGTCAATCTTCGGCGTGATCCAGTATTCGGTCATGCTGCGCGACCTGCCGGTCGACCACAAGAAGATGGTTGCGCACTGGCTCGGCTTCACGCGCGACCACCGCGAGACGCTGCTGAAGGGCGCGTTCCGTCCGCGCCACTTCGAGGCGTTCTATCCCGTCATCGAGGCGGAGTCGGCGGCGGAGCGCATCGTCGCGGTCTACAACGACGCGACGGTGGCGGACTGCGGCGCGGCGGATCGTCCCGTCTACGCAATCAACGCGACGGGGAGGAATCGCATCGCCCTGCGTCTCGCGGGCGGCCCGGCGACAGGCGAGGTCTTCGACACGTTCGGCGTCAAGCGCGGCACAGCCGCATTGAAGGCCGGCCTTCAGGACGTCGCCATTCCCGCGTCCGGCTATTTGCGCATCACGCCAGCCAAGTGACGACGGTCAAGGAGCGGTGAAACATGAATAGCCTTGTGATGTTGTTGGCGGCGGTGAAGTTTGCCGCGCCGTTTACCGATGGTGCCGTTCTCCAGCGCGAGGCGAAGGTGCCCGTCTGGGGCACCGCCAATCCGGGCGAGTCCGTCACCGTCACGTTTGCAGACCAGAAGAAGTCTGCGACGACCGCCGCCGACGGACGCTGGCGCGTCGACCTCGACCCGATGCCTGCGAATTGCGAAGGACGTGTTCTCTCGGCCAACGGCGTCGCGGTCAAGGACGTGCTCGTCGGCGAGGTCTGGCTCTGCTCGGGCCAGAGCAACATGGGCATTCCGTTCTGGGGCGAGTCGCCGCGCGCCCGCGACCGCCTCGGCGGCTCGCTTGGACAGATTCTCGACCTGCCGCTTCTGCGTTGTGCGGCTCTCGGCAACGGCTGGAGCGACGTGCCGCTGACGGCGGAGGCCGTGCGCTGGCAGAAGGTCACGCCGGAGTTCTGCCTCACGAGCGGCTTCTCCGCCGTCGCCCTCTGGTACGGCTACTATCTTCAGACGACGCTCAAGATTCCCGTCGGGCTTCTCGGCGCCTACGTCGGCGCGACGGACATCGAGACGTGGATACCCGACTGCACGTTGCCGCCGCCGCCCGGACGCGAGGGCGTGAACGGGCAGAAGCCGTCGCAGTACCACAACGGCAAGGTGAACCCGGTCGTGCCCTACGCCCTGCGCGGCGCAATCTGGTATCAGGGCGAGAGCAACACGGCGAGCCTCGACGTGATCGCGGGCTACGGCGCGCGCATGAAGGCGCTGCTGGACGGCTGGAAGCGCGTCTTCGAGAATCCGCGCCTGAAGCTCTACTTCTGCCAGATCTGCCCGTGGGGCAATCCGCGCGTGCCGTTCATGCAGGAGGCGCAACAGGCGTTCGCGCAGACGGAGCCGGACGCGGGCATGGCCGTCCTCTGCGACGCTGGGAACCTCCACGACATCCACCCGAACGACAAGCAGGTGCCGGGGCTCCGGCTCGCGCTCCTTGCGCTCAAGCGCGACTACGGCTATGCGGACATTGTCGCCGACTCGCCGACGCTCAGGTCGTGGAAGGTCGAGGACGGCAAGTTCGTGCTGTCGTTCAATGACGTGAAAACCTGGTCGGCCTATGAGGCGGACTGGAGCATCATCCGAGACCCGTCGAGAAGCGCGGACTACGGTTTTGAGGTCGCGGGGGCGGACGGCAAGTGGGTGAAGGCGCAGATCGGGAACTTTCGGCGGCTCGCGAACGTGCCGCAGGTCGAATACCGGGGGCAGATCGACGGCGAGGAACTTGTCGTCTGGTCGGATGAGGTGAAGGAGCCGAAGGCGCTGCGCTACCTCCATTCGCGTCCGTGGCGCGGGTATCTCATGAACGAGGCGGGGTTGCCGCTCGGCGCGTTCCACGTCGGCGACCTCGACCGCGCGGCGGCCGAAAGGGCGAAGCCCGCCGTCGGCACAATGAAGCCCATCGCCAACTACTGATCAATGTCTGCGGCTGATCAATGTCTGTGACTGACAAATGCCTGCGGCACTGAACACGGAGAAAACGGAGAATGGAAGACACGGAGGTTTTGGGCATATGCGTCAGGATGCTGCTGATGCGATTCCGCTGTTCTCCGTGTCTCCTGTCCTCCGGTGACTCCGTGTTAAGCGAACGCAACACGCATTGAAGCGAACATCGAAATGAATATCCTGAATCTACTGATTGCGACGATTGAAATCGCCCTTGCGCCGACAGGGACGAATGACATGACGAAAGCCGTCCTGTCGGCGGTCGACCGCGTGCGCGCGGCGGGCGGCGGCGAGATCCGCCTCGCGCCGGGCGCGTACCACTTCCGCACGACGACGGCGATGTCGTTCTACGTCTCCAACCACGACCACCCCGGCACGCGCCACGTCTTCCTGCCGATCACGCACGTCACGAACCTCGTCCTGCGCTGCGACGGACGCGCCGAGTTCCTCTTCCACGGCGCGGGCATTGCCCTTGGGCTCCAGGACACGCGGAACGTGACGTTGAAGGGCATCGGCGTCGACTGGGATCGTCCGTATTACAGCGAGGCGCGGTTCGTCCGCTTCGATGGCGGCCGTCCCGTCCTCTCGTTCGACCCGAAGCAGTTCCCGATGCGGATCGACGGGAAGGGGCATCTCGTCGCCGTCGGCGAGGGCTGGGAGAAGGATCCGAAGCTCGCGCAGGCCTTTGACGCGCACGACCGCGCCTACAAGGGCAGCGCGTGGTTTTCGGGACGGGCGGACGACCTGGGTGCGGGCGTCTATCGGCTGGACGAGGACTGGACGAAGAAGTTCCCGCGTCCGCTTGCGCCCGGCGACGCCGTGGTCGTGCGCAGCGGCTGGCGGCCCGATCCGGCTGTCCACCTCAACCGGGCGCATGACACGGAGCTGGAGGACTGCGTCATCCGCGCCGCCGCCGGGATGGGCCTCATCGCCCAGCGGTCGGAGAACGTGACGGTGCGCGGCTCGGGGCGCGCGGCCGACCGCACGGCTGGCGCGTTTGCGCGCGCGGAGACGGGGCGGATGACCTCGTTGCAGGCCGACGCGACGCACTTCTCGAACTGCCGCGGAAAGATTGTCGTCGAGAACTGCCTCTTCGAGGGCATGGTCGACGATGCGATCAACGTCCATTCGACGTGCCTCCAGGTCGAAGCGATGCCGTCGCCGACCGAGATCCGCTGTCGCTACAAGCACAGTCAGTCCGTCGGCTTCGAGGTGTTCCTGCCGGGCGAGCGTCTGCGCGGCATCCGGGGGCGCACGCTGGAGCCGTCGGACGCGATGGTCGTCGTCACGGGCGTGACGATGCGCGCGCCGGATCTCGTCGACCTCACGCTCTCCGCGCCGCTGCCGGACGGCCTCGGCGTCGGGGATGCGGTCGAGAACGCCGACTGGCAGCCGTCCGTCGACTTCCGCAACAACATCGTGCGGAACTCGTCGCCGCGCGCGACGCTCTTCACGACGCCCGGCCGCGTCGTCTGCGAGGGGAATCTCTTCGACCACGTTGCCGCACAGGCCATGCACCTCTCGGCGGACGCCTGGGACTGGTACGAGTCCGGCGCGTGCGAAGACGTGACGATCCGGCGGAACGTCTTCCGCGACTGTCTGCTCGTCCGGGGCAAGGGCGTCATCCAGATCGACCCGAACGTGAAGGATCTGAAGGCCCAGCGGCGACGCTACCACCGTAACATCGTCATCGAGGGGAATGTCTTCGAGCAGACGCGCGGGCCGCTCCTCTACGCGCGCAGCGTCTCGAACCTCGTCTGGCGCGCGAACCGCGCGACGGGCGCGACGGGCTTCGACGTCGACTTCTGCGACGGCGTGAAGATCGAGAAGTAAGATTCGTCCGTACGCCCTGTTCCCGTACGGGGTCATTTGTGATGGGAACTGGGCGGTGCAGTCGCCGTTTGTGGTATCATGTGCGGCATAGAAAAGATTTCGACGGACATCTATTCGTTCGAGGACATCCGTCAGGGGTGGGTCGAGGGCGCGGCAAATGGATAGAGCGACACGTTCGTCCGCTTGCCGCGAACGCCTTGCCTCGTCCCCTCAAAGAACAGCGCGAGGTTCATGTCCTCCCTTTTGATGCCTCCAGCAGTTCCCTTTCGCAACACAGGGAATGACTCACTCGCGCGAAGCCGCTTGCTTCAACACCGCGTCCCGTTCCTTCTGGATATGTGCGCGCGCCTGTTTTCGGTCATGCACCCGGCTCAGTTCATTTTTCTGCCTCGTTCCTTGCGCACGGTTGCCGCAGACCGCATCGGGCGCCCAAGGAATCCCTCAATTTTCGCCCTGATTGCGTCGCGCCGTTCTGCGGCAAGAGTCCGCGTCTCGTCATCAAATCGGCTCTCAAGCAAATCCAAC
>CAKTZA010000060.1 GCA_934635045.1 uncultured Kiritimatiellota bacterium
GGGCGGCGCGACGGACGCCGAGACCTCGCGGACGGCGGTCTCCGTCACGGCGTCCGCCCCCGGCGCGGCGACGCTCGTCTTCCGCTACTGGGGCGTGTTCAATGGCCGGTTCGTCGAGGACGTCGCGCGGCAAAGGCTCACGGCGGTCAAGCCGCGCGTCCGCGCGGACATCGACCGTGACGGGAAGATGGGCGAGTCGGACGACGCGGCCCGCCTCGCGGGGAGCCCCTTCCGATTTTGGACGAACGAGGACTGCGACAAGGGCGATTTCGTCGGGCAGATGTCCGACGCGACGCGGAACGCGGACGACCTGAAGGTGAACGGGAAGCTCGACCTCGTGAACCTCTTCCCCGTCGAGATCGACGTCTCGCCGTTCCGCCGGGCGTGGGGAGGCGCGGTGACGGTCCGCCTGCGCGCGGCGGCGGAGGGCCTTCGCCTCTGCGCCCTCGGCGGGGGCTTCTCGTCCGAAAGCGTCCTCGGACTCGCGGCGTCGCCCGTCTCCACGGCGGACGGCGAGCCGCTGGAGTCCGCGGCGCTGACGCCGCTCGGCTCCGGCGGGCTTGACCTCGCGGAGCTGGCGGGACGCCCGCTGTCGGAGCCCGTCGCCCTCGCGTTCGAGGCGGCGGGGCCGGTGGACGCGTGGTCGGGGCCGGAGGTCGTCGTGTCGCTCGGCGACGCGGAGGTCTACCGCGAGCGCCTGCCCGTCTCGATCACGTCCGTGGACGAGTTCTACCGTTTGGTTTCGATGCGCGGAGCCGAGTTCGATTCGGATTTCTCGGTCGTCTTGCCAGGTTCGTGTCTTGGTTGGCCTGACGAGGAACTGTCTGATGGATACGTCTTCTTTCTTCATGGGTTTTACGTGTCGGAGGCCAATGCCCGCGCGTGGAACCGGGCGATGTTCAAGCGGCTCTGGTGGGCCGGCTCGCGGGCTCGCTACTGCGGCGTGACGTGGAATGGGGACGCCGGGCTTCTCACGGCGTTCTCGTATCACCTGAACGCGTTTAACGCCCAGAAGACGGCATCTTGCCTGAAGCGGCTCGTCAACTCGGTTTCGGGGACGAAAGCCGTCATCGCGCACTCGCTCGGCAACATGGTCGTCTGCGAGGCGATCAAGGAGGGCATGTCTACCGACAGGTATTTCATGCAGAACGCGGCTGTCGCGTCAGAGGCTTTCGACGGCAGTCTTCAGGCGACGTCGGACAACGTCGGCAAATACGTTCCCGACAGCTGGAAGCCGTATCCGTCCGGCACCTGGTGCGCGAACTGGCACGCGCTCTTCCCCGCGTCGGATGACAGGAGCAGGCTGAAGTGGAAAGATGTGTTTGCCGAGGTCTGCGACAGGACGGACGTCTACAACTACTATTCGACGGGCGACCAGGTGCTTGAGGCCGACGACGACATCCCCTCGGCCTTCAGCGGTGCGATCAACTTCAGGTGGCCGGTGTCCTTCTCGTGGTCGTTCCCGTTCCTGAACGTCGACAGGCCCTATGACCTTACGTTGGACCGCTACGCCTGGCAGAAGCAGGAGGTTCTCAAGGGCGTCGACCCGCTTGTGGCGACGCTGGAGGCCGGCTGGCGGTTCGAGTCGGACTGCACGCCCGACGAGGCCCGGCAGAGGCTGTGGGACGGGTCGATCGTCACGAACGCGGTGTTCGGGCACGACGTGGAGGCGTTCCACCGCCCGTCGAGTCCGATCGTCGACGTGTTCCGTGCGCGGGCGTACAACGTGCCCGCCGTCTCGAAACCGTTGGGATTCGTAGACGTTTCGGGGACTGTTATGAATTATGATCTGAATCTTGAAGCAAGACCTAACAGTTGGGGAAGAGCCCATCCAATTTATGGAAACAGATGGCTTCATTCAGACATAAAGGATATGTCATATTATTATGTGCATGATATATTTATTAGGCTCTGTGAGGAGGCGGAATTAAAATGAAAACAAGGCATTGTTGCTTGATGCTCTTATCGGTTGTTTCCTGTGTTGGAGATGCTTTTTCAGCAGACACGACACAGGCGGATGTCCTTGCTTTCGGCGCGGATGCCGCAGTGAACGTTTTTGTTCACGACGAAACGGGGAACCCAATCACGAATGCAAGGGTGAGATGCGGATTCTGGTTCAAGACCGAAAAGCAGAGTCCGAGCGTCTTCGGGCGAACAGATAGAACGGGGCATTTTCTCGCAAAGGCAAAATGCAATGCCGATGTTCTTGCCCTTGTTCGACACGAGGGCTTCTACTGGTCGTCAGTAAGGAAGCGATTTGGGGATACGACAGCGCGTCCTAAGGTTGTAGACGGGAAATGGCAACCCTATGGAGCGGAATTGCCCGTGCTGATGCGAAAGGTCGTGAATCCGACAGCTCTCGACCGGCACTCATTCACGCGAGACATACCGGCGACAAATCAATGGATTGGCCTTGACATGGAGAAGGGGGCGTTTGTTAAGCCGTTTGGTGACGGCGAAGTTCAAGACCTCGAATTCCTGTTTGACTGGGATGGAAAAGTTCGCAAGCAGTATTCAGGGTCGGCGCTTCATGTCAGGTTTCCGGGAGATTGCGCAGGGGGATATTGGTTTGACCGGGTGAAGTGCAGCGACTACGAACTCGCCATGTCGGCCGACACAAATGCGGCTTATCAGGCCGAGTTCGAGTTCTCGTCAACGAAAACGGCGGATGGTTGGATTGAGCATCTGTTTGGCAACGAGAGAAGCCTTGTCGTGCGGACGCGATGCCGAACGGACGCCGAGAAACGGTTGCGATCGGCAATGTATGCCCAGATTCATTCATTGGCATTTGGCTGGGGTTCGAGAGGCCATGGATGGATTCGGCTGGGCTATGAGAGAAATCCAAAGGTCAACGACCCGAATCTTGAGTCTGGCCACGTGGTGCGCACGATGAAAGATATCGAGCGGAAGATGGACTGGTTACCGTCCGTGAAGTAAATCAGTTTCTTTTGCCATAATATCCCCATGAAAAGCGCCCCATCCCTACGACATGCGCCCCTGCGGATTTCTTCGGCGGTGGGCGGACTCCTCAAAGCCTATTCTGTCGCGGCATCTGCCTTTCTGGGGGCGAACGGTGTCGAGTCAGAGGACTTTGGGGGTGCGTGGTCGAAGCAGGAGCTCTTCAAGGGCTGCGCGCTCTGGTACGGCGTGAACGCGGTCCTGTTCTCCGGGGCGGAGATCGAGGGCGGCTGGGGGATCAACGCACAGTATGTCGCGAATCCGCTTGCCTACATTCCGCTCTCCGGGTTTAACGCCTCTTACGTCAAGGACTACACGAGGGAAGACCTGATCGCGAACCCGCTCTTCACGTCGTTCAATGACGAGCGGATGGCCTCGACGAACGCGCTGGCGTTCTCTGACGCGGCGCTGCGGGCGAAGATGCTCGGCGACTTCGTGCCGGAGAAGTGGGTCGTGACGAATGATGTCCGCATTGTCATGCGGAAGATTGGAAACCCGATTCCGCTCTGTGCCAAGAGAGTCAAGCGATGGGATGAGAACGGGCTCCATCCTGCCGGGATTGCGGACGCCACATGGCTGCGCCCACCCCCATCCGCCGACACGAAACCGTCGGCTATCCATCTCGACAAATCATGGATTTGGAATCTCTGCCGCCGGCCCGCCTCTCCGCGTCGCGGTCAGGCAGACTGCGCCAGCCAGTCGCGGATGGACAGTCCGTATCGGCGCTTGAAGGCGCGCGACAGGCGGTTGGCGCTCGCAAAGCCGCAACGCCTGGCGGCGGCCGCGACGGTTCGCCGGCCTTCGGACAGCATCTTCCGGGCCTCCGCGAGCTTCTGCGTCTCAATGGCCGTGCGCAGGGACTCCCCCTCGATCTCGCGGAAGCGAAGCTCGGCCAGCCGCCGCGAGACGCGCACGTGCCGGACGATGTCGGCGACGGTGATCCTGCGACAGGCGTTTTGACGGATGAAGTCGCGGATGCTGCGCACCAGGCGCGCGGCCGGGGGCAGGGCGCGCGTGCTGTCCCGCGCGACGACTTCGCGTGGCGGAATCGTGACAATGCGCGGCGCCGCGCGACAGGCGGAGTCCGTCAGCAGGCGATGGAGCTCGCGCGCGGCGGCGTAGCCCATGCCGCGATGTCCGGGATGGACGCTGGAGAGCTTCGGCCGGCACTGGCAGCAGATGATGTCGTCGTTGTCGACGCCCAAGATGGACAGGGCGTTCGGGATGTTGAGCCCGGCGTCGACGCAGGCGTGCAGGACGTCCGCCGCGCGCTCGTCATAGGCCGCGAAGACGCCCGTCGGCCTGGGCCGCTCGGAGAGCCAGCCGACGAGGTCGGCGTCCGCCGGCAGGCAGGCGACGGCAAGCCCACGTCTCTTCAGGGCGTCGCGGAACCCGTCCCGCCGCGCGTCCGACCAGTAGCGGCGCTGCGCGCCCGGCGCGGGGACGTAGACGTAGGAGTTGAACCGCCCGAGCGAAACGAGGTGCTCGGCGGCGAGCGCGCCGATGCGCCGGTTGTCGTTGCGGACGAAGGCGATCGCCGTGCGGCGCGCCTCGAGCCGCGCGTGGCGCAGGCCGACGACGACGAGCGGCGTTGGGGTGTTCGCCAGAAGATCCATGTCGTCGGGCGCCAGTTCCTCGGACAGGATGATCCCGTCGATTTCGCCGTCTTCAACCTGCCGGATGGCAACCGAGGCCAGCGAGGCGTCCCGTCCCTGGACGATCCGCAAGTCCCAGTCGATGCCGGTCTCGTCCAGATAGTCGAAGAAGCCGCGCTGAAGATCACGATCGCTGTAATGCGTCGTGTCCGTGAGAAACAGTATCTTGTTCATTTTCGCGTGACAGTATACCATAAAATCCGTTGCGTGAATCGGCTTGTTACTGTTGCGCAAAAGGGAATTTCAGAAAGTGTATAATATACGGCATGAGAAAACGCATCGGAGCCATCCTTCCCGTTCTTCTCCTGAAGGCGGCCGCCTGGGCGGACATCGACCTTTCGGGAGACTGGGCGGTCTCGGGCCCGCACCTTGCGGGCGAGGTGCGCCTGCCGGGGACGCTGGCGGAGGCGGGCCTCGGCCATCGCTGGACGCGCGCCGAGTTCGAGCGGACGCTCGACAAGCCGCAGTCGGGGGCGCTGACGCGCGAATGGCAGCATCTCGGCCCGGCGACGTATGCGCGCGCGTTCCGCGTGGGGCCTGAGGACGCCGGGCACGACCTCGAGCTCTTCCTGGAACGCGTCCTCTGGACGAGCGAGGTCCGGATCGACGGCCGCGCGGCCGGCGGCACGGCGGATTCGCTCGCGACGCCGCACGTCCATCCGCTCGGCCGGCTGGCGGCGGGCGATCACCGGATCGAGATCACCGTCGACAACTCGCCCCGCTACGGGTTCTCGCGCCATTCGCACGCCTACGGGCCGTCCATGCAGAGCGTCTGGCACGGCGTGCTCGGCGAGATCCGCATCCGCCGCGCGAACCCGCTCGCCGGCATCCGCGTGAAGGCGGCGGCCGACGGCCGCCTGACGCTTCTCGACGTCCCGGCGGGCCTGGCGGTCGAGGCGCATGTCGAAGGGCTCGACCTTGCGGGGGGCGAGAAGCCCGATCTCTGGAGCGACGTCCGCCCCCGGCTCTACGAGGTGACGCTTTCCGGCGGCGGCTTCACGCGGAAGGTGCGCGTCGGCTTCCGCACCTTCTCGGCGGGGCGCCACCTGATCCGCCTGAACGGGCGCGGCGTCTTCACGCGCGCGAACGTCGAGAACTGCAACTTCGCGCGGAACGGCCAGCCGTGGATGGCGAAGGCGGAATGGGCGAAGATGTTCCGCACGCTCAAGGACGAGGACGGGATCAACGCGATCCGCTTCCACACGTGGTGTCCGCCGGAGGCGGCGTTCGCGGCGGCGGACGAGGTCGGCGTGTTCCTGCAGCCGGAGGCGGGCGTCTGGACGGACGGCTGGATGGGGCCGGAGGCGGACGCCGTCGGTTTCGGCAAGCCCGTCGACGGCTTCGTGCGGCGGGAGCTGAAGGCCATCGCGGACGCCTACGGGCACCACCCGTCGTTCCTCTCGCTCTGCGTCGGCAACGAGCTCGGCACGTCGAACTGGGACGAGGCCAACCGGATCGTCCGCGAGATGAAGGCCTACGACGACCGCTTCCTCCACTACTTCTCGTCGGCGCGCACCGTCGTGCCGGAAGACGAGATCGCCCTGACGCACCGCGACCACGTGCGGGGGAAGAGGCTGCGCGAGCGGCTTCTCCCGCACACGGACTGGGACTACGAGGCCGACTACGCGAAGCTGGACCGCCCGACCGTGGCCCACGAGATCGGGCAGTGGCCGGTCTACCCGGCCTTCGACGCGCTGCTGGCGAAGTTCGACGGCGTCCTGCGCCCGTGGAACGTCGCGCGCCTGCGCGACCGCGCCGTCCGCGAGGGCACGCGGCGTTTCGAGCCCCTGTACCGGGAGGCGTCGGCGGCCCTGAACCGCCTGCTCTACAAGGAGGAGGTCGAGAGCTTCCTCCGCACGCCGTCCTGCGCGGGCGTGCAGCTGCTGAGCGTGCAGGACTACACGGGGCAGGGGGAGGCGCTTGTCGGCTGGCGTGACCCGTTCTATGCGCTCAAGCCGGATTTCGCGGGGAAGCCCGCCTTCGGCACGGTCTGGGGCGAGGCGTGCTTTCTTGCGAGGTTCGAGAAGTACGAGTGGGTCGTCGGCGAGACGTACCGGGCGAGGCTCCTCTTCCGCAACCTCTCCGACCGCACGACGCCGGCCGGGACGTCCTGGCCGTGGCGGTGCGCGGGCGCGTCGGGCGTCGCGACCGCGTCGGCGGACATCGCGCCGGGCGAGCTGGCGGAGGTCGGGTCGGTCGCGGCGCCGGTGACGGAGGCGATGACGGCCGCGAAGCAGACGCTTGCCTTCGGGTCGAACAGCTGGGGCTTCTGGGCCTATCCGCGCGAGGGCAAGGCCGCCTGGCCGGCGGGCGTCGTCGTCACGGACGACTTCGGCGCGCTGCGGGCGGCGCTTCGGGACGGGCGGACCGTCCTCTACACGGGCGTGAGCCGCGAGACGAGCCGGGGCGCGTTCAAGCCCGTCTACTGGAGCAGCAACTGGTTTCCGGCGAAAGACCCGCTCAAGGCGACGCTCGGCACGTGGCTGGACGCGGGCCACCCGGCGCTCGACGGTTTCGTGACCGATCGCTTCACGGACTGGCAGTGGCACGGCCTCGCGCAGGGCGCGCGCATCCACCGCCTCTTCGGGCTGCCGCCTGAATTCCGCCCGATCGGGCTGAGCGTCAACGACTTCCACTTCTCGCTCTTCGCCGCGACGCTCTTCGAGCTGGCGGTCGGCGAGGGCCGGCTGCTCGTCTGCGGGTACGACCTCGACCGGGACCGCCCGGCGACGCGCCGCCTGCGCGCGGCGCTCGCGCGGTACCTTGCGGCGGAGCCCGCGCCCGGAACGGCGCACGTGCCGCTCGCCTGGCTGGACACGTCATTCGCGCCGCGCGCGGACGATGCGGCGGCGGACACGGGCGCGGTCGTCTACGCCTGCGAGACGAACTGGACGGCGCGCACGTTCGAGAAGGAGATCCGCCTCGCGGAGCCGGTGACGGGCACGGTCGAGATCGCGTTCGACAACCCGGACGGCGCGTTCCGCACGGGGCGCGGCCTCGTCGACGGGCACGTCTTCGACGTCACGGACGCGAAGGGGCTTCAGACCGTGCGCGTCGGCATCGTCCGCGAGGACTCGCTCGACGGCAAGCTCGTGTTCCGGGCGCAGTGCATGAGCGGCGACAGCCTGACCGTCCGCGCGATTCGCATCTTGAAGTCGGAATGAGGAAAGGAAAAGACGCATGAGAACACCTGTCGGAAAATTCGCGGTCGCGGCGGCGCTTGCGCTGGGCGCGGTCGAAGGCGCGGCCCCTGCGGCCGCCGCCGAATCAGCGCGCGGCGAGAACCTGATCAGGAACGCCGACTTCGCCGAGCCGGTGAAGCGGCCGTGGAGCCTGTCGCCGGGCGTCGTCCGCAAGGAGACGGCCGCCTTGAGCGGCGACTGGACGCTGAGCGCGCTCGGCAAGAACTACCACATCATCGGCTACTTCGACCCGGACCTCCAGTGGGAGGCGGACGAGGCGTTCACGCTGGCGATCGACCTGCGGAGCGTCGGGTCGGGCTCGACGCTGATGCTGATCCACCGCTACGACAAGCCGGACGGCAGCCTCGGCGAGGGGTGGGCGAAGCGGGTCCAGCCGTCGTCGGACTGGCACGAGTACGTCATCCCGTTCCGTACGACGAAGGGCGGGCGCCCGCGCGGCTTCTCGTTCTTCAAGATCGACAACGGCGCGCACGACACGGGCATCGAGATCCGGTCGTTCAAGATGTACCGGGGCAAGGTCTCCGCGCTTGACTTCGTTCCGGTCGGGCGCAACGCGCGCGCGGGCGTCCTCCCGGGCTCGGCGCTTCCGGTGCGGCCGAGCCTCTACGGCCGCGCGGCGAAGCCGCTTGCGGCGCTGGTCGTCGTCAACTCCCTCAAGGCCGTGCGCGAGGCGCAGCATCTCTTCGCCGGCACGGGCGCCGCGGCGCACGTCCTCGTGGCCGAGGGCGCGGGCGCGAGCACGTTCACGACGGACGACGACCCGAAGGAGATCCGGCGGCGCCTGGAGACGGGCGGCTACGACCTCTACGCCTTCGGGCGCGACGCCGCGCGCGGGGTCGGCGAGGAGCTCTTCAAGCTGGTCGAGTCAAACGTCCGTGCGGGCGCGTCGGCCTACTTCGCGTTCGCGCCGGCGCAGTCCGGGGACGCGGGGCTCCTGTCGGAGGTGATGGCGGCGAAGGGCGGCCGGTACGGCAAGGGGCGCGTGACCGTCGACCCGTGCCGGAAGGGGATTGACGAGAGCTGGCCGCGCCGGGCGTTCATCCGCGAGGGGCCGCTCGCGGGCGAGTACGCGATCGCCGCGTTCCCCTACGAGGAGGCCGAGATGGCCCGCGTCACCGACCGGCTCTGGCGGGCGGCGTTCGGCGCGCCGGACCTCGCGTCGGCGCGGCAGGCGGTCGAGGAGACCGTCTACCGGGGGCATGTGCACGCCGTGACGCGGCACGTGGACGCGCAGGGGCGGACGCTCGCGTTCGCCTGCGCCGCGCGTCCGGTGCCGGGCGCGTCGCTGGGAGACCTGGCCGACACGGGGCGCGACGTCGAGATCCCGGTCTCCAACTGCACGATGACGGCGCGCCTGAACTGGCGGTTCCGCGACTTCTCCGGGCGCGTCTTCGGCGAGGGCACGGCGTCGGGGCCCGTCGCGCGGCTCGCGGTGCCGCGCGAGAGGCTCTTCACGAGCTTCGGACTCCTGGAGGTCGAGCTGACGGACGGCGGGGCGGTCGCCGACCGCCGCAACTACATGGTCGTCGAGCCGGAGAACGACCGCTCGCGCCTGATCGGCGACTACGGCGTCGGCTTCTGGTCGGTGGCGTCCGACTACTGCCACGTCGACAGCCGCGACATGGTGCGGGCGCTCTCCGGCCTCGGCTTCCGCTACGCATTCTGCCACACCGGCTGGGGCGACATGCTCTCGCAGGGGCTGGCGGCGACGGCGTTCTACGTGATCGGCGGCGAGTACTTCAGCGGCGGGCCGACTTCGAAGGATCATGTGCGAAAGCCCGTCTTCAACACGCCGGAGGCGCGCGCGCGCATCCGCGAGAAGGCGCTGCGCTGGGCGGAGGAGAACCGGCGCATGGGCGGTATGTACGGGTCCTTCTCCGACGAGGCCCAGCTTGGGCCCAACGGAGAGGAGGTCGACGCGCACCCCGAGAACCTGAAGGTCTACCGCCGGTGGATGGAGCGCAAGTACGGCACGATCGCCGAATACAACCGGCGGCACCGGACGGGCCACGCCTCGTTCGCCGACCTCGGCCCGACGTGGCTCGCGGACGCCCGCGCGGCGTCGAACGCGGCGGAGTTCGTCGAGTGGCGCACCTTCAACGTCGACCGCTGGGTGGAGGTCATCCGCGAGGTCGGCGACGCGATCCGGGAGGTCGACCCGAAGGTTCTCTACTCGCTCGACAACTGCTTCGGCGAGCGGGCGCTGAGCGGGGCCGACTTCTGGAAGCTCCTGACCCGGACGGGGCTTGACTACTCGAAGGAGTACGCCGGCACGACCTCGTTCGGCACGGACCCCTTCCAGGAGTTCGACTTCCTCTACCGCTCGTGGCGTCCGGACATGCGGCTCTGGGGGTGGACGGGCTACGGCTTCACCGAGGAGCGCGAGCGGGCCCTTCCGTGGATGACGGCCCTGCACCGCCAGGGCGGCTTCCACTGGTTCGCCGCGACCTACTTCGGCATCAACCTCCTGGACCTCGTCACCGGCGCGCCGACGCTCGACGCGCGCGAGTGCGCGAAGAGCCTTGCGGCGACGCGCATGACGCAGGGCCTCGGCAAGACGCTGACGGACTGGAACTGGGCGAAGAACGACGTCGCGGTCTACTACTCCCACGACTCCTGCCTCGTGTCGTTCTTCCTCGGCACGGAGAAGCTGCGCGACGACTGCCACGCCGGCTCGCCCTACTGGAACTTCCAGCATTCGCGCATCGGCGCCAACCTCCTGCTGAACGGCCTCTTCTACCAGCCGGAGTGGGTGTCGTCCGAACAGGCCGAGGGCGGCTTCCTCGACGGCGGCGACTGGTCGGTCTACCGGGCGGGCAAGGTCATCGTCGGGCAGCCGCCGTTCAAGGCGCTGTTCATGCCGCACGTCCTCGCGATGACGGACCGGGAGGTCGCGGCGGTCAGGGCGTTCCTGAAGCGCGGCGGCAAGGTCGTCTGCGACGTGCTGCCGGGGGCGTACGACGAGCTCGGCGTGCCGCGCGCGGCGCCGCCGTTCACGGCGCAGGAGATGGTCGTGCTGGGCCGTCCGTTCGACCGGAAGGACGCCGCGCAGAAGCGCGAGGTCCTCGCCCTCCTGCGGGCGGCGGGCGCGACCCCGGCGATCGCGTCGCCGACGGCGCCGGACAACCCGGACCGCGAGGCCGTCCACTACCGCGAGGGCGAGGCCGACCTCTACGCCGTCATCCGCAAGCCATATCACGCGCAGGTCAACGAGGCGCACGACGAAAACGCCGACGAGCTGGTGTTCGCGAAGCCGGGCCACGTCTACGACGTGCGCGCGCAGCGCTATCTCGGCGTGACGGATCGCGTCTCGGCGAAGGTCCCCTACGCCGAGGCGTGCCTCTACGCCGTCCTGAAGGAGAAGGTCGAGGGGGTGGAGATCGCGGGGCTGCCCCGGCTCTCCGCGGCGCGGCGCGGCGAGACGCTGTCGGTCGAGCTGGCGATCCGCTCGAAGGACGTGCGGCCGCGCTACGTCCTCCACGCGGCGCTCGTCCCGCCGTCGGGGAAGGCGCCGTACCACTTCCGGCGCAATCTCGCGACGGCGGGCGGAAAGGCGTCCTTCTCGTTTCCGCTTGCGCTCAACGACGAGACGGGCACGTGGACGCTGCGCGTCACGGAGCCGCTCACGGGCGTGACGGCCGAACGGGCGTTCAAGGTGAGGTGAGAATGAAGTGAAGGAGGTGCGAAATGGGCAGGACAGGTCTTGCGAAACTCTTCCTCTGCGCACCGCTCGACCCGCCGGGGAGCAGGAGGGAATGAATCGAGTGAAAGGGGAAAACGAAATGACGAAGAAAATACTGCGCGACAACGCAATCGGAAAGGAAGAATCCACGACAAGGGGAAAAGCGCTCGACTGGCTGGGGGCGCGGCTGCTTGCGGTTTTGCCGGCGGTGTTCCCGTCGGCACGTGCGGATGACGTCTCGTCGGCTTTTGCGGGGTATGCGGTTCAGCCGGTTCCGGCCGTGCGGACGCTGGCGGCGTTTGACGACCCGGAGTTCGAGGGCCGCGGCGCGTCGTGCGTGAAGGAGACGGCGTGCGTCACGCGGGGCCCCCGCTTCGGCTACAACGGCTCGGGCGGACTGCGCGTCCATCCAAAGCCCGCGACGAAGGTGCGGCTCGACTTCACCTGCAAGGAGACGCTCCTTCCGGGGCGGAAGTATGTCTTCTCGATCTTGCGCAGGCGCAACGAGAACGGCTTCGCACATCTCTTCTGGAGCTGCTTCGACAAGTCCGGAAAGGAGATCAAGGCGAACTGGAACATGAAGTGCAGGAAGCTGCCGGGCGGCTGGGAGTCGGTGGAGGTCGAGGTCGCGCCGCCGACGGGCGTCGAGATCGCGCAGCACGCCTTCTCGACCATCGTGCAGGCTACCGGGTTCAAGGCCGAGGAGAAGAACAACCCGAACGCCTGGGTCGATTTCGACCTGATCGGCCTGCGCGAGGACGTGCCGGAATGGCTGGTCGCGAACACGTGGCCGATCCACAACCGCATTCACTGCGAGGAAGGGCGCGTGCGCCTCTGCTCGAGCTTCGTCGGCGAGGTCGTGCCGCCCAGTTCGTCCGTCCGGCATCTCGTCGAGCTGTTTGCGGCGGACGACGGGCGGAAGCTGGGCGCCTGTGCGCTGAAGGACGAGGCGGGCGTCTTCACGGCGGACTTCGGGCCGCTCGCCGAAGCGGGAGAGGCGCGGCTGAAGGTGTCGCTGATGGACGACACGCGCCGCGTCTGCGCCGGCGTGAAGGAGATCCCCGTCACCGTCACGAAGCGTCCCGCCGCGAAGCCGGGCGTCGTCTCCGTCGCCGAGGACGGACGGTGCTACAAGGACGGGAAGACCTACCTGCCGATCGGCTTCTTCACCAGCTTCGGCAAGGGCGGGCTCTACGACGAGGCGCAGACCGCGCGGCGGCTGCGCGAGCTGCGCGAGAACGGCTACAACTGCATCACCGAATACTGGCCGGACAAGTGGAACAAGGCGGGCTCGACCTACTACGACCTCTGCCGGACGAACGGCATCGACATCCTCTACAACCTGAACCAGATCTACCACAACGCCTCGGACGAGGGCATCGCGCGCTTTTGCTCCCTGGCGGAAGACCTCTCGGTCCACCCGGCGATCGTCGGCTGGTACGCCTTCGACGAGGTGACCAAGGACTGGGCGCCGTTCCTTGAGAAGTTCCGCCGCGCGCTGGAGAAGCGGACGCCTGACAAGGTGATCTGGTACGTGAACATCCACGAGCCGGAGCCGCTTCTGCCGTGCGGAGACATCCAGGGCGGCGACTGCTATCCGATCGACATAGGACACGACCTCGTGGCGATGGACGCCTACGTCGAGAAGTGCCTGCGCTGCCGTCCGGCGGCGGCCTGGCACTGTCCCCAGGCGATGAACTGGGGCAACTACCGCCCCGCGCTCAAGAACGATCGCGAACGCTACCTGAAGGAGACGGTAGAGCCGACCGAGAACCAGTACCTGTCGGTGGCGCTCCTCTATGCGGCTCACGGCGTCAAGGGCTTCATCTTCTACCATTTCCAGGACATCTTCACGGGGCCTGTCCCCGAATTCTACGAGCCGCGCTGGGCGGCCTTCAAGTCGATCGGCCGCACGCTCCGCGGCCTCGAGCCGTTCATCATGGGCGGCCGGCCGATCGTCCGGGTGCCGCACGTGGACGTGAAGGGGCAGACGCGCCTCGTGCAGCTGGAGGCGGCGGACGGTCGGCGCGTCATCCTTGCCATCGGGCTGACGCAGGACAACGCCTGCACGTTTGCGGGCCCCGACGGCGCCGCGCGCACGTTCAGGGGCGGCGCGTTCAGCTGCAAGATCTTCAGGTAAGGCCGTCCGCACGCATCTCCCGCATCTCATCCTGAAACCATCCGTCAAGCAAAGGAACGCCCATCATGAAACACGCAAGCAAAGGAACGCCCGTCATGAAACGCCGCCTGAATGCGGCCGCCTGCCTGCTGGCGGCGGCGCTGTTCGCCGACACGGCGAATGCGGTCAAGGAGGTCATGCGCGAAACCGCCGCCCACACGGGGTCGCTGCTGGACGAGTCGGCCTATTCCGGCAGCAGCCTGGCGAACCTCCTGTCGCCGAGTCCCGAGAACGGCTACCGCTTTCAGGCGAACTCGGAGACGGACGAGCCCTACGTCTGGACGGCGCCGACGACGAACCTCCTCGGCGCGGCCTGGTTCTATCACGGTTTCGACGAACATCTGCCGCCGCCGCGCGACATCGACGTCACGGTCGATGCGACGGGCTGCCTGTTTGCGCAGCGTTCCGAACACGAGGGGCAGGTCCTCAATTCGTCCGGGCGCGACGCCTTCAGGATGTTGGCCTGGGGTTATGGCGCAGTCCCCCTGTCGTTAGGCGGCCTCACCCCCGTCGATGAGAGCTTCGCCCTCTCGAACACGGTCATGCGCACACGGCTGACCGCCAACACCTGGGACTTCCGCGCAACCTTCACGGGCGGCTTCTTCTCGCTTGCGGGCCGTGACGGCGCCGGCACGAGCGGCCGGGTCAGCCTTTCGCAGCAGGTCAAGGATGGCGACAGCGACTTCTCCTTCGTCGAGACGGTTGCCTGCTTCCCGGACACCGCCATTCGCGGCGCCCACCGCAACGGGCGTTTCCTCGTCACGAACGCGGTCTTCCGCTCGACGGGGGCCATGGACGTCGGCACGGGCTCGAACTCCACGTCGCCGTATCGCGGCACGAACGTGATCGAAGTCGTCGGCGCCTCGACGTTTTCCATCGCGTCGGGGCTGACGCTCGGCAACACGCAGTCGCCCGAGCTGGAGGCGCGCGATCGCGCGAACCGCCGCTACTTCCTGACGGTGCGCGGATCGGCGGCGAAAGCCGAGGTCGGCGGCAGCATCCGTCTCTTCGGCGTGGGCGAGACGGCCCTCTCGGACGGCGCGACCTTTCGCGGCGTGACGAGTTCGGGGACGATGCTCGTCGGCCGGGATTCGGCGGACGCGAAAGCCGACCTGACGGTGACGGGGGCGGGGACGACGCTTGACCTCGCGAACGTCTCCTCTCTGCAGCTGGCGGGCGTCGGCACGTTCGCGGTTTCAAATGGCGCCTCGGCGAAGCTTCCGAAATCGGTCATGATCGGAACGGGCGCGAACGCGCGCACCCGGATGGTCGTGTCGGGCGACAGCACGAGAGTCGTCTGCGACGCGGCGGCGGAGACGCGCTTCTACGTCGGATTCAACTCCGGGAGCGCGGCGACGGTTGACATGAACGGGGGCTTTCTCGGCAGGGACGCGTCGGGCGCCGACGCTGCGGACTTTCGGCTGCGCCTGGGGCACGAGCGCGGCGCATCGGGCGTCCTGAACATGACGGGCGGAAAAATCGGGATTCCCAGCGGCGGGCTTGATGTCGGCCTGACCGGCTCCGGCACGCTCAACATGTCCGGCGGCGAGATCGAGATCGGGAACGGCGCGCTGAATCTCGGCTTGCTGCCGTGCCCCCAGCCGGAGACCTCGACGCTGGTCCAGACGGGCGGGCGCATCTTGGCGGGGGGCGGCGTCAACTGCTGCGCCTCGCAGAGCGACGCGAACCGGGCGTGCATCGTTCGCCTGGACGGCGGCACGCTGGCGGCAGACTTCATCGGCCGTCCGTCCGTGGCCTCGTCCCTGGACTTCTCGGCCGACGGCGGCACGCTCCAGCCGTGTCAGTCGCGGACAGACCCGGCCGAACCCTTCCTCTGCGGTCCGCTGGCCGTGGCCTGTGGCGGGCAGAAGGGCCTGACGATCGACACGGCCGGCTTCAATGTGATCGGGCTTTGCCGCTTCGGCAACAAGTCCGGCGAGACCGGCATCCTGAAGAAGGCCGGCCGAGGCCAGTACGAGCATCGGGGCGCGGACGGCTTTGACGTCTCACGCACCGTGGTCGCCGAAGGCACGTTCCTTGTCGGCAGCGAGACGGCGCAGCTGGACACGGTGGTCGTCCTGGAGGGCGGCACGTTCTCGCTGAAGGGCCCGGCGCAGAGCCTCACGATCCGAGGCCTTCGCGCCGGGGCGGGAACGTTGCTCGTCGATCCCTCCGACCACATCGTCGTGACAGGGCCTGAGGTCGATCTCGCCGGGCTTCGGATTGCCCTCGCCGAGACGCCCACGCCCGGCGCGACGCTGAATCTCTTCACGTTCGAGGAGCCGCTCTCGGAGGCGAACCAGACGGCGCTGGAGAGCGTGTACGTCATGTGCGACGTCCCGGACGGCCGGCACGGGCGGCTCGCCTACGCGGCCGACAGCGGCGCGCTGACGTATGCTGTCGTGGACGATGCCGACCCGCTCGGCGCGGCGGACACGGTGACGTGGACGGGGCGCGGCGACTGGGCGACAGCCGCCAACTGGTCGGGCGGACAGAAGCCGTCGGCTACGCAGAAGGCGTCGTTTGTCGCGAACGCGGCCGACCGGGCCGTGTCCGTCTCCGGCGTCGAGCCGGTCGGCGCGATCGCCTTCGGCGCGACAGGCTTTGCCCTCGGCGGCACGGATGGCGCGACGGTGTGCCTCGCCGCCGAACAGGGGGCGGCGGAAGTGACGGTCGCGGAAGGCGCCGAGGCGACCGTGGACGTGCCCCTTTCGGCGCCTCTGCGGACGAGCGTCAACCTGAAGACGGCGGCGGGCGCGGCGCTGACGCTCCTGAAGCCGCTGACGGCGGGCGCGTTCGCCAAGTCCGGCACAGGCCGTCTTGAGCTGGCGGCCGCCAATTCCTTTGTCCAGCGCGTGAAGACGTCGGGCGGCGTGACGCGCGTCGCGCACGCGCGGGCGCTGGACGGGGCGGCGGACGTGCAGGTCGTCGGCGACACGCTCGCCCTTGACGCGGCGGGCCTCGACCTGCCGAGGCTGTCGATCGCGGCGCCGCGCGAATGCGTCCCCGTCGTTCTCGACGTCCGACAGGACGCGACGGTGCGCCGCATGGACGTGACGGGCGGCTTCGAGAAGCGCGGCGCGGGCACGCTCACGGTCGATGTGCGCGGCGCGGAAGGGCAGATGTGCCTGACGACCGGCGGGGGCAAGGGCGAGAACAGGTGTCCGGCGAGCTATGCCGACACGGGCTTTGCGCCGGACGGCACGCCGCTCGGGGAGGACTTCGCGACGGGCCTGCTCGTCACGGAGGGCGAACTTGTCCTGAAGGGTGACGGCACGTCGGCTTCGACCGTGCAGGCGAAAGGGCAGTTCACCGTCGGCATGAACGTCACCAACATGAACGTGGCGGCCCAGCCGAAGCTCACGCTCGACGGCGTCTGGCTGGACGGGACCGGCGGGAATGGGGCCAGCAGCCATTCGGCTGTCGGCTGGGGCCTTGGGCGCAGCCAGGCGAGCGGCCAGCGTACGCCGGTCTTCGAGCTTCGCAACGGGGCGCGCTACAGGTGCAATACGCTTCGTCTGGGGCTCGGGACGTCCAATCGGCGCATGGGCGACCATTCGCGCCTGACGATGACGGGCTCCGCACTGATCGCCGGAGCGGTCTATTTCGAGAGCGAGATTGCCCAGAACCCGTCGGTCGTCCGCTGCACGAACGCGCTGGTGGCCACGCTCTCCTATCCCATCTACACGGCTGGCGCGGTCGATCTCGTCTTCAGCAGCTCAAGGGTCGGAGCCGGGGCCGGGAGCCTCCAGTCGCCGAGTCTGGTCAACGAGATCAATCCCGATCCCGACGCATGGGACGCCGGAAAGTACAATTTCGGTCCGCTGGGCTGGAACCTCCACCTGCCGACGGGACGGGTCGAGTTTGCGGACGGCTCGCTTCTCCGCGCCCGGCTTCGGCACTTCAACCGCCTGCAGAAGCCGTTCGAGATCGTCTGGGACGATTCGGAGTGGGACTACGGCAAGGAGGCGGACTACGCGTTTGACGAGACGGTCGCCAACGACCTCTTCACGATGACGGTGCGCGGCAAGGGCCTGAAGCTGCGTCCGTCGGCCGGGACGACCTTCACGGTGGTGCATCCGATCGTCGGCGACGGCGGCGTCTGCAATGTCGGCGCGGGCGCCGTCAAGTTCGCGGCGGACGCGCTGGCCTTTTCGGGGACCTGCCGCGCGGCGCCCGGCGCGACGATCGACCTGTCCGAGGCGGGGCCGCTGTCGGGCGTGAAGTTCGGCGGCGCGGGCACGGTGTCCGGCGGCACCTTCCGCGGGCGCGTCTCCGTGATGTCGGAGATGGCCGAGGACGGGCACGTCACGGACGCGCCGACTTTCACGGGCTGCGACTTCACGGGGGCGACGCTGCTCGTCGATTGCGGCCGCGCGGCGGAGAGTCCGCTCGCCGACCCGCTGCCGACGAACGTGCGCGTCGCCCGCCTCGTGAACTGCACGGGCGTTCCGGCGTTGAGGCTCAAGTCGCGGTCCACCGGACGGACATTCGTCTCTGGCGCGTTCGCCGTCGATCCGGCGACGGGTGACGTCTATATGGACGTCGTTTCGGCGGGCCTGATGCTGATCGTTCGGTAGGAACGCGTGGCAACGGCAACGACAGACAGGAAATGCTGTGAAAGGGAATGCGAAGATGAAGAAGACGGAAACAGGGAGGCGGCTGCTGGCGGCGGCTGCCGCGTGTGCGGGGGCGCTGGCCGTTTCGGCGGCGCCGGGCTCGGTCGGTTTCAGGTTTGAGGCTGACCATGCGGACTGCCTCTACAAGGTCGGCGAGACGGCGGTCGTCACCGTCACCGCGACGAACGGGGCGGGCGAGGCCGTGCGGGACGGCTTTGTGCGCATCGAAATCGACAACTACGGACGCGCGACCCAGAAGGTCGTCGCGCGCCATGCGTTCGCGACGGAAAACCCGTTCGTCCTGAAGGGGTCTCTGGACAAGCCGGGCTTCCTGCGCGTGCGGATAGAGGGCCAGGACGCCGCCGGCGCCCGGATCGGGGCCTGGTGGAGCGTCGGCTACGAGCCGGAGAAGATTCGCCCGGCGACGGCGCGCCCCGCCGACTTCGACGCGTTCTGGGACGAGGCGGTCGCGAAGTTCGCGAAGGAGGTGCCGCTTGACATGACGATGGTCAAGGACGAGGCGGCCTCCGGCACCCACTGGAAGAAGTGGGACTGCTACCGCGTCACCTTCGCGACCGTGCCGGCGGGCCGCGTCATCCGCGGCACGCTGACGATCCCGACGACGGGCAAGGGCCCGTGGCCGGTCACCGTCAACGTGCCGGGCGCCGGATCCGGCTCGTGGGGCTTCGTGCGCCGCGACGGCCGCGCCTACCTGATCCTCAACGTCGTCGATTACCCGTGCTTCCCGGACGAGACGCAGACGCCCGCCGTCCTCTATGCCGAGCAGAACGCGCGCTGGAGCGGCAAGACGGGCAAGGGCGCGGGGCCGTATTACTTCCACGGCGACTTCACGAAGGGCCGCGAGGACTACTTCTACTACGGCGCGATCCTCGGCGTCAACCGGGCGGTCGACGCGGTTGCGGACTTGCCCCGGATCGACGCGACGAAGGACTTCCGCTATGAGGGCATGAGCCAAGGCGGCGCGTTCGGCATCTACCTGACGGCGCTCAACCGCCACTTCACGCGCGCCCTGCTGGCCGAGCCCGCCCTCACGGACGTCTGCGGCATGCTGGCGGACGGACGGCAGAGCGGCTGGCCGATTCTGCCCGAACAGCATGAGGGCAAGCCGTTTTACGCGAACATGATGAAGATGCTGCCGTATTTCGACACGGTTCACTTTGCGCCGCGCGTCAAGGTTCCCGTGCGCTGCTACGTCGGCTTCGTCGACATCCTCTGTCCGCCGCAGGCCGTCTGGGCGGGGTTCAACTGCCTCGGCTCGACAGACAAGAAGATGCTCAATGTGCCGGGACTGGATCACGGCTCTCCACGCGCCCTGTGGCAGGCTTCCTGGGATCGCTGCGACGGGATGTGGTAAGAGAGTCGAACGAAGAAAAGAGGTCACAAGATGAGAATTCGGAAAGAAGCTGTCGTTCCTGTCATCCTGTCCGCCTGTCTGGCGGCGTTCGCCGAGTCGGACGGGATGTTCCCGTTCGTCATCCGGGCGAACGGGAAGAATCCGGCCATGGACATGAGCTTCCTCCTGCCGGCGCCGGCCGGAAAGGACGGGTTCGTCCGCGCCGAGGGCGAGCATTTCGTCACGGACCGCGGGCGGATCCGCTTCAACGGCGTGAATCTCGTCGGCGCGGCGTGCTTCCCCGACCATGCGCACGCCGAGCGCCTCGCCGAGCGGCTCGCGCGCCTCGGGCTCAACATCGTGCGCATCCACTACATCGACACGTGGGCGTACGGCAGCAACTTCATGAAGGCGCCGATGGCCGCGCTCTACCGAAGAGACCCGTCGTCGAGCCGCCTTGTGGACGAAGCGCAGCGCGATCGGCTCGAATACCTCATCGCCCAGCTCAAGCGGCGTGGCGTCTACGTCAACATGAACCTGCACGTCGCGCAGGAGCTGGACGAACGCGACGGCGTTCCCAAGACGCCGTGGGCGAACCGGGGCGCGGATTTCTTCTATGCGCCGCTCATCGAGAAGGAAAAGGAGTATGCGCGCGACGTCCTCGGGCACGTCAACCCGTACACGGGCCTCGCGCTGAAGGACGACCCGTGCCTGGCGATGGTCGAGATCAACAACGAGAACGGCATGTTCTCGACCTGGCCGAACGGACTCCTCGACGGCGGCGAACGCTTCGGCGCGGTCTACCGGGACGAGTTCCGCCGCCAGTGGCAGGCGTTCTCCGGCTCGACGAAGGACTACCTGCGCGCACGCGCGCCAGGCCCCGCGTACACGCCGGCCGAGACGAACGCGTTCTTCCGCTTCCTCGCGCACGTCGACGCGACGTACTTCGACGCGATGCGCGCCTGCCTGAAGGACGAGCTGGGCGTGCGCGTCCCGATCTGCGCGACGCAGATCGACTACTGCACGCCGCACACGCTCGCCCGCCAGGACATCGTCGACATCCATCTCTACTGGACGCATCCCGGCATGGACGGCGAGGTGCCCGCAGGCGTCGACCTGCGCCGCGGCCCGCACAGGAACGTCCCGTGGTGCTTCCGCAACGCATCGATGGTCGCGTCCCGACGCTTTGCGCGGCCGTATGACGAAGACTTCGTGCCGCACCGCGCGACGATGCGCGTCAAGGGCAGGCCCTTCATGGTCAGCGAGACGTCGTCGCCCTACCCGAACTGGTACGGGGCGGAGTTCAACCCGTTCATGCGCGCGCTCGCGGCCTTCCAGGACTGGGGCGCGGTCATCACCCACTCGTGGAACAACGACCTCGACCCCGAGCCTGACCACGCGACGTTCTTCTTCAGCTTCGCGGGGCGCACCGACTGCGTGGCGCACTTCCCGGCGATGGCGGCGATGTTCCTGCGCGGCGACGTCGCGCCGGCGGCCGAGCGCATCGACGTGAACGAGGACGCCGAGACGTACTTCGCCCGCCTGGCCGCGAAGGGCCTCGCGCGCGCCGGCGTCCACGCGAGCCCCGCGCGGATCACGGGCGGGAAGTTCTGTTCCTCTGAAATCCTGCTGCGCGGCGTCGGCGTCGACCTCTCGGGGGCAAGCCCCGACTTCGAGGCGCTGGACGCGCGGAAGGCCGCCGAGATGGACGGGGGCGTCTACGACAACGGGCAGTTCCGGCTCGACCAGGGCGACCCGCAGAAGGCGTTCTTCCTCGTGCGGACGCGGAACGCGAAGCTCTTCACGGGATTCTCGAGCCTGCGGGAGTTTGACCTCGGGGACGGCGTGCGGCTGGAGCCGGGGGCGACGCGGCTCGGCTGGTGCACGGTGTCGCTTGTCTCGCTGACGGGAGATGGCTTCGGCAAGGGCTCGCGCATCCTTCTCGCGGCGACGGGCCTTGCGCACAATGGCGGCGCGAAGTTCTCGCATCTCCACGACAGCGCCTGGACGGCGCGTGACGCGGACTTCGGCCTGGGCAAGTACGTGGTCGAGGGCGTCCGCGCGCGTCTCGTCCTGCCGGCGGAGGGCTTTCGGTGCCGTGCGCTCGGAGAGGATGGCGAACCGCTCCGGGACGTCCCCACGCGCTCCCGCGACGGGGAGACCGTCGTCGAGATCGGGCCCGAATGCCGGACGGTCTGGTACGAGCTCTCGCCCGGGGCGACAACGCCGGCGGACGCATCGCATGCCGAGCGGACGTTTGACTTTTCGGAGGGGAAGTGGGACCGCGGCGCGTTCTTCGAGGCGCGCAATGACGACTGGGACCGCGGCTCCCCGATCGTGCAGATGCCGGACTGCGTGATGAACGCCAACGACCCGTGCTGGTCGGACGAGGAACTCTTCCGCGACCACCAGGCCGACGTCTACTCGTCGCTGATCCTCACGAACAGCTTCCGCGGCGACCTCACGTTCTCCTCGCGCCTGAGCTTCGACCACCGCATGGCGCCGTCGCTCGTCCTCGCGGGCGCGTTCGCGACGGACGCGCAAGGCCGAAAGGCGTTTCGCGACCACTACGAGATCGTCCTCTTCGAGGAGGGGATCAACGTCTGGCGGCATCGCCGGCCGGGCGGCGGGAAGTCGGAAATCGAGAAGGTCGCCTATGCCCGGCACGCCTTCAGCCCGAAGACGCCGTACGTCCTCACGGTCGAGGTGCGGAGGAAGAAGGGCTACGGCGGGCGCCCGACGACGGACGTCCGGGTCCTGGCGGACGGCATCGACGTCGGCTTCCGCGACGAGACGGTGCCGGCCTCCTATTTCGTCGGTCTGCTCGGCAGCGAAGGGCGCTGTCGGTTCTATGACCTGAAGGTCAGGGAGTGACGGGAAGGATTCCCGTCGTCCGTGTGCCGATTTTTTTTGTATACTATGGGGCATGGACATGAAAAGGCAGGTTGGTTTTTCCCATGTTGTGCTTGCTGTCATGGCGGCAACGGGGGCGATGACGTCCTTGTCCGCGACGCGGACGCTGGGGCGGCCCTTTTCGGACGGGTGCGTGCTCCAGTGCGGGCGGCCTGTGCCCGTCTGGGGACAGGCCGCGGCCGGCGACGCGGTCCGCGTGGACTTCGCCGGGCAGGTGAAGCGGGCGATCGCCGATGCGCAAGGGCGGTGGCGCGTCACGCTCGATCCGCTGACGGCGACCGAACGGCCGCAGACGCTGACCGTTGCGTCGCAGGCGGGCGGGGCGTCCCTGTCCGTGAATGACGTCCTTGTCGGCGAAGTCTGGCTCTGTTCGGGGCAGAGCAACATGGCGATGGCGCTCGTTCATCCCGAACTGACGCGCTACCGCGACGGCATCGGGGCGATGACGGCGCAGACGGTCGATGAGCCGTGCGTCCGCTACCTCGACGCGCCCGGCGCGAAGGGGTGGCGCGCGCTGACGCACGGCTTCCTCCAGACGGAGCCGACGTCCGCGCTGGCCGTCCACTACGCGCTGGAACTCCGTGCGCGGCTCCACGTGCCGATCGGCGTCATCGTCGCGGCGGTCGGCGGCTCGAACATCGACGACTGGCAGACGGGCGGGTCACTGGACCGGATGAAGCTTGCGGAGGTCTGCCCCTACGCCCTGCGCGGCGCGCTGTGGTATCAGGGCGAGACGAACCTCTACCTCGGCGAGACGGACGCCTATCGGGCGAAGCTGCGGCGGCTCTACGACGGCTGGCGCACGCGCTTCGAGAACCCTGACTTCCGCTTCGACCTCGTGCAGCTCGCGCCGTTCGCGCGCGGCACGTATCGGCTGAAGGACGGCACGGTGTTCGACTACGACGCGGCGTTTCCGCGCTTCCTTCAGGCGCAGGCGGCGTTCGCGGACGGCGAGCCGAACGCGACGCTGACCGTCATCAACGACCTCGGCATCGTCCACGACATTCACCCGAACGAGAAGGCGCGCGTCGCGCAGCGGCTGGCGCTGCATGCGCTTCGGCGGGACTACGGACGCGACTGGATCGAGGACCAGTCGCCGCGTCCGGCGGCGGTGACGGTCGACGGCAACCGGCTGACCGTGTCGTTTTCCCACGCGAAGAGCCTCTATGTCTACCAGCGCTTCGCGGCGTTTCGCGCGCAGGACGTCCCGTTTGAGCTGGCGGGGGCGGACGGCGCGTACCGTCCGGCGGCGATCGTGAACTGGGCGAACCTGCCGGGCGGCATGCGGGAGGGGCTGGTCACCAACGCCTTCGTCGTCCTGCGCGCGCCGGGCGTGGCCGCGCCGCAGAAGGTGCGCTACGCCTGGAAGTATCCGTGGACGGGTTGCGTCTACAACGAGGTCAACCTGCCGCTCAGCACGTTCGAGGCGTCCGTCGCCGAGCCGGAAAGACAGTGAGAGAAGGGTGATGTCTTTTTCCGTTGGCGTGCGATGAGCGAACTCCTCAAGGCCTGTGCCCTCGCGGCGTCCGCCCTGCTGTGGGCGGTCGCCGTTGTCGCGTGGGTGGCGCGGCACGGGGCTTTCTCGTCCGTGCGGCGGGACTGGAGGGGCTGTCCCCGTGCGCGCAAGGGACTGGCGGCGATTGCTCTGGCGGCGGCCGTCGCGTGGGCAGGGGTAAAGCCGGGCGGAGAGGAAGCCGCGGATTCACACGGATTTGCATGGATTGAGGGGGCGGTGCCTACGGCGTTGAACGCGGAGGATTCTGAGGAACGGAGGCACGGAGATAGAGAAGAATGGGTGTCCATGAATCAACACGAATCGACACGAATCTCAATCCGTGACGATTCGTGTCAATTCGTGGACAAGAACTCGACGGGAGGGTTGGATGTTTCACACGGAGACACGGAGGCACGGAGAATCGTTTCTGAGGGGTGGGCTGAACGTCTCGAAGCGGACAGCGCCGTCGAAGGTTCGGCTTCGCTGAACGCCGCCCAAACCCTCCGTGCCTCCGTGGCTCCGTGTGAGGCATCCTCTGCAAAATCCGATCAGGGATATTCCCTCTCTCGCATCGGGACGAACGAGGTCTTCTCCTTCGACCCGCCGGAGGGCGCTGTCATCGCCGAGAACTGGCGG
>CAKTZA010000061.1 GCA_934635045.1 uncultured Kiritimatiellota bacterium
GTCGACTGCGCGGCATGAGCCTTTGCGTTCTCTGCGGCTAAAACCCTTTGACTCTGCATAAATATCTCGTTGCACCCACGTCACACCGTCCGGCGCGGCCTCGCTTGGCGCGGCACTGGATGTTGGAATTACAACAGACTTTTTCCGCCAGACATTCTATCATGTGCGGCGTCGGAGGGAATGGTTCCTTCCGCTCACAAGCAAACGGAGGTGCACAATGAACAAAGTCCTGAAACGTTCCTTCGCGCTCGCACTCGCGGGCGCACTCGCGCTCACGCTCGCCGGATGCAGCCTGTTTGGCCCCAGCAAGGCCAGAAGCTACTCCTGCGACAGGGGAACCTGCAGCGGCAGCGGCGCGATGGACCACAGCGGACAGGCGTCCCAGAAATGACGCCGCCGCACACGGGCACCGAGCATTCGGTGCCCGCTGTCCCCAAACCTCACGGCATGCGTCAGCGCGACGCTGCGAGGGCGGCGAGCTCGTCGCGGCGGCGAACCTTCGCGCGAGCATGGTCGCCGCAGCGCGCCGTCAGGAGGACGCCGCCGAAACCCGTCTCCGGGTCGATGCAGATCGTCTGCCCCGTCCAGCCGCTGTGGTAGATCGTACGGTCGGAAAGCCCGGCGGGGCGCAAGTCGGCGGACATGTCGAAGCCGAAGCTCCGCCGCGCGCCCCCCTTCTTGAACGCAACGCCGAACAGGAGATCGTAGACGGCGGGCCTGAACGTCCGCCGCGTCAGGAGGTCGCGCACGAACCGCACGAGGTCATCCGCCGTCGAGAAGACGCCCGCATTGCCGAGCGGTGCCCCCGCGCCGCGCGCCATCCAGTCGCTGATCGCGCCGATGGAGGGCGCGCCCAGCACCTGGACGACGTTCCCGTCGTCCGCCACGGGCCCCCACTGCGTCCGCGACATCCCCAGCGGCGCAAAGATGCGGTCGCGGCAGAAGGCATCGAGCCGCAAGCCCGACAGCCGCTCGACGATGAACCCGATCAGCACGAGATTGTAGCAGGCGTACTCGAAGCGCTCGCCGCGCGGACGCACGGGGCGTTTGCGCATCGCCTGGTTGAAGTAATCCGGCGTGTCGACACCGGCTTTGGACGCATTGCCGCCATCGAAACCGCCGACATGCGCCGCGAGATCGCGCACCGTAATCGCGCAATTCTCACGCGCGAGGACATGTTCAGGCAGGTATTTCGTAAACGGCGCATCGGGGTCGAGCTGGCCGTCCGCGACGAGCATCGCTGCAGCCGTCGCCGTGAATGTTTTCGAGACGGACGCGATGTCAAAGAGGGAATCCGTCAGCATCGGTACGCCCGGACGCCGTTCGCCCACCGCCTCCGGGCCGATGCCGCCCGCCGTCGCGAAGACCGCGCCACGCACGAGCCCGTCGGCCCTGTCCTGTTCCAGCATCGCCCACACATCGTCCGTCCGCGCTCCCGTCGGGAACCGGCAACCGCCCAGCGACAGCGCCGCCGCCGTGCCGCACAGCGATTCGATGAACGTCCGTCGCCGCATCGGCGAACAGCCCTCGCGTACGTTCTTCTGCCACTCGTCACATTGCCTGTTCATTTCACTTGGGCCCTCAATTCTGTTTCTCATGACAAGAAACGACGTCTTCAGTCGACGGCGGACAGCCGCAAGTCCGCATGCCGTTCGCCATAGTCCGAGACGACGAGCGCAAAGAGCACGTCATGCGGCGCGGCGCTCTGCGCGCGAAACTCCTCGACGCGATCGCCGTGGTTCCACCAGACCGCACGGAAGCGTTCGGATGTCGGCGTGCGCCGCGCGGACGTGCCGATCACGGCCGCCAAGTGCCGTCCGTCCGCACCCAGCGGCCGCACGTCCTGGAAGTACACGCCGCGCAGGCCGAAAACCGGTTCGGGGTTGCCCTCGCCATAGGGCTCGAGCCGCGTCAGCGCCTCGGCCAGCGCCAGCGTGACGTCCGCCGGCTCCAGCCAGAGGTCGGGTTCCTGGTCGCGCGACGGCCGGGGCGCGCCCTCGGCGCGCATCCGTTCGCAGTAGGCCGCGAGCAGCTCGCGGAAGCGATCGACCTGCCCGTCCTTCACGGAGAAGCCGCCGGCCGCCGCGTGGCCGCCGTAGCGCTCCAGCACCTCGTCGCACGCGACGAAGGCGTCGCGGATGTTCAGCCCCTCCGGCGCGCGCGCGCTGCCGTGTCCGCCCGCGTAGACGCAGACGGGCACCGTCTCGCCGAGCCGCTCCATCACGCGCGCGGCGACGATGCCGGCGACGCCGGGATGCCCGTCGGGGAGGTCAATGACCTGCGCCGCCGCGCCGGGGACGACCTTCGCGAGCGCGTCGTCCGTCATCTTCTGCTCGATGGCCTTGCGCTCGGTGTTGTTGAGGTCGATGCGCCGCGCGTACTCGCGCACGCGCTCGCGGTTCGTCTCCAGCACGAGGTCGAGGGCGTCCATGCCGCTTGCGAGGCGGCCCGCCGCGTTGATGCGCGGGCCGAGCATGAAGCCGAAGTCGCGCGCCGTCAGGTCGTTGCGCGCGTTCCGTGCCGCGCGGGAATGGAGTTCCAGCAGGCCGAGCGGCGCGCAGGTGCGGAAATTCTTCAGCGCCTCGGCGACGAGAATGCGGTTCTGCCCGAGGACGGGCATGATGTCCGTCACCGTCGCGAGGCCCGCGAGGATCAGGAGCGGCCCGCAGAGCTTCGGCCCGTCGTAGAGTCCGCGCCGCTTCGCCTCGGAGACGAGCCGATTCGCGAGGAAGAACGCGACGCCCGCGCCGCAAAGCTCCTGCAGGTGCGCGGGCGCGGCCGCCTTCGGGTCGACGACGACTTCTGCATCCGGCAGGATCATCTCGCCGGGCGTGCCGTCCGCCGCGCGCGCGTAGGCGGGCAGATGGTGATCCGTCACGACGACGGACACGCCCTTCGCCTTCAGGTCGGCGACCTGCTGCACGGAGTTGATGCCGTTGTCGACCGTCACGACGAGCTCGACCTGGGGGTTCTCCTTCAAAAGCCGCGCGACGGACACGTCGCTCATGCCGTAGCCCTCGGACAGCCGCTCCGGCAGGAACGGTGCAATCCGCTTCGCCGCGTCGGGCGAGGGGTCGATCGCCGCGTTCAGCGTCGCCAGCGTCTTGACGAGAATCGCCGTCGCGCACACGCCGTCGCAGTCGTAGTCGCCGAAGACGACGATGTGCCGCTTCGCGACGAGCGCCGCGAGCAGGACGTCCGCCGCATCCGCGACGCCGGGAAGCTCCGTCGGGGCGACGAGGTCGCGCAACGAGGGATTGAGAAACCTCTCCCTGTCCGCGTCATCGATTCCGCGGGCCCGGAGAAGTCTCTTCAGGACTTCGGGAAGGTCTGCCACCAAGATTCCAGCCTCTTCCTTCCTTCTTCCTTCTTACTTCTTCCTTCTTACTTGACCTCAAAGCACCAGCCGTGCGTGTCCTCGACCGTGCCGTACTGGATGCCCTGAACGCGGTCGTAGAGCTTCTGGAGCGTCGGATCGACGACTTCGGGATCGGAGATCTTGATGACCTTGTCGTTGCGCGTGATCTCCCAGACGGGCGTGATCACGACGGCCGTGCCGAGCGCGGCGACCGCCTTGAACTTCTTAAGCTCCGTGTAGGGCACGGGACGGCACTCGACCTTGATGCCGAGATCCGTCGCGCACTGCTTGAGGGACATGTTCGTCACGGACGGCAGCACCGAGCAGCTGTCAGGCGTCACGTACACGCCGTCCTTCGTGATGCCCGCGAAGTTGGACGTCGCGAACTCCTCGATGTACTTGTGCGACTTCGCGTCGAGGTAGAGCTCGACCGGCCAGCCCTCGCGCTTCGCCTTCTCGTGCGCGTAGATGCCGGCCGCGTAGTTGCCGCCGACCTTGACGTCGCCCATGCCGTGCGGCGCAGCGCGGTCCCACTGGTCGAAGATGACGGCGCGCACCGGCTTCAGCCCGCCCTTGTAGTAGGCGCCGACCGGCATGACCATGATCATGAACGTGTACTTCTTCGCCGGGGCGACGCCGATCTGCGGGCCCGTGCCGATCAGGAGCGGACGGATGTACATCGACCCGCCCGTCCCGTACGGCGGCACGAATTCGGCGTTCCGCTTGACGACGGCCTTGCAGGCGTCGAGGAACATCTCCACCGGCACCGGCGGCATGCAGGTGCGCTCGGCCGTGCGGTACATGCGCTTGGCGTTCTCGTCGGGACGGAAGATGACGATCTTGCCGTCCTTCTGGCGGAAGGCCTTGATGCCCTCGAAGCACTCCTGACCGTAGTGGAGGCAGGCCGCGCCGATGTGCATGTTGATCCACGGCTCCTTCACGAACGTCGGCCTAGACCACTTGCCGTTCTTCCAGGTCATGCGGAGATGACAGTTGACGTCAGAGAACCCGAACCCGAGTTCCTCCCACTTGATGCCCTTCTTGGGTGCTTTCATGTTGTTTTTGTTCCTTTCAGAAATTCGTGCGTATTATATCACATCCCGACGGAGAAGCGGTATTCGGTGCGGCTTCTGAACGTTTCGCCGGGCCGAAGCACCGTCGTCGGGAAGTCGGGACGGTTCGGCGAGTCGGGCGCGTGCTGCGTCTCCAGCGCGACGCCCGCGTACTGCGGCAGCGTCCGCCCCGCCGTCTTCGTCGGGAGCGTCCCGTCCATGTTCTGCGCGCCGTACATCTGCAGGCACGGCTCGGTCGTCCAGACCTCCAGGTGGCGGCCCGACACGGGGTCAACCATCGTCGCCGCCGGATGCAGCTCGCCGAGCGTGCCGCGCAGGACGAAGTTGTGGTCGTACCAGCCGTCCATCGGCCAGTTCGCCGGTTCGGCGGCCATCCAGGCGGCCCGCGCGCCAATCGGACGGAGCGCGGTGAAGTCGAAGCCCGTCCCCTTCACCGGCGCGTTCTGCGTCGGGATCAGCCCCGCGTCCGTCTGCGTGTAGTTGTCCGCGAAGATCTGGAGCTCCTGATTCAGCACGTCGCCGCTCGCCTCGCCCGCGAGGTTCCAGTAGCTGTGGTGCGTCAGGTTGAGGACGGTCGGCTTGTCCGTCGTCGCCTCGTAGTCGACCGTCCAGACGTTCGTCGGGAGGACGCGGTACGTGACCTTGCAGTTGACCGTGCCGGGGAAGCCCATGTCGCCGTCCGGCGAGACGAGCGACAGCACGAGGCCGACCGTCTCGCCCTCGACGAACGGGCGCGCCTGCCAGACCTTCGTGTCCCAGCCGTCCGGCCCGCCGTGGAGGTTGTTGTGGCGCGGCGGCTTGTCTTCGCTGATCGGCAGCTGGTACGCCTTGCCGTCGAGCGTGAACTTGCCGTCGCGGATGCGGTTGCCGAAGCGGCCGATGAGCGTGCCCATCGAAAAGCCGTTCCGCTCGTATTCCGCCGCCGTGTTCCAGCCGAGCGTGACGTCCGCGAGATTGCCGAAGCGGTCCGGCGCGTAGCACCGCACGAGCCGCCCGCCGTAGTCGGAGACGTCGAGCGTCAGCCCGCCCGCGCCGCGCAACGTGTAGAGCGCCGTCTCCGTGCCGTCCGACAGGCGACCGAAGCTCCGCTTCGCCGGCGCCTCGACCGCCGCCGCCAATGAACCGGCCACGCACGCGGCCGCCGCCATCCAAACGAGTTTCTTCATTTCAGAATTTCTCCTCTCTTTCTAAATCGCAAAAGCCACTACTCATCCGATCACCAGCATCGCGTCGATTGCGCGCTTCGCCCGCGCGGCGATGTCGGGATCGACCTCGACCGGCGTCTTCATCTCGCTCAGCGACTCGGCGAGGTTTTCGAGCGTAGTCTTCTTCATGTTCGGGCAGACCAGGTCTTCCGACACGGGCACGAACGTCTTCTCCGTGTTCTCCTGCCGCAGGCGGTGCAAGAGCCCGACCTCCGTGCCGACGAGAATCGTCCGCGCCGCGCTCTCCCGCGCGTAGCGGCACATGCCGCCCGTCGAAAGCCGCTCGTCGGCCGCATCACGCACGTCGCGCGCGCATTCGGGATGCACGAGGACGGGCGCGCCGGGATGCGCCGCGCGCGCCGCCGCGATCGCCTTCGCCGTCAGCCGCGCGTGGGTCGGGCAGTACCCCGGCCACAGCACGTATTTGCGCCCCTCCTTCGTCGCGATGTGGTCGCCGAGATGCGAGTCGGGCACGAACAGGATCTCGCGGCCCGGCGGAATCGTCGCCATCACCCGCTCGGCATTGCCGCTCGTCACGCAGAGGTCACATTCGGCCTTCACCTCGGCCGTCGAGTTCACGTAGCAGACGGCGACCGCGCCGGGATGCTGCGCCTTCAATGCGCGCAGCTGCGCACCCGTGATCATGTCGGCCATCGGGCAGCCCGCCGTCGGGTCGGGGATCAGGACCGTCTTCGACGGATTCAGGATCTTCGCCGTCTCGGCCATGAAGTAGACGCCGCAGAAGACGATCACGTCCGCCTCGACGGTCGCCGCCTTGCGCGCGAGCTCCAACGAGTCGCCCGTGAAGTCGGCGACGTCCTGCACCTCGCCGCGCGTGTAGTTGTGCGCGAGGATCACGGCCCGGCGTTCGCCCGCAAGCGCGCGGATCTCATCCGAGAGCATGGAAGATCGCCTCCAGGAATTCGTCGTAGGTCTCGAACGCCGGAATGTCGGGGTTCGCCCGCCGGATCGCGTCCGTCGAGCGGAAGAGGAAGCCCGCCTTCGACGCGCGGATCATCTCCAGGTCGTTGAAGCTGTCGCCCGCCGCAATCGTCTCGAAGCCGCAGCTCTGCAGGGCCTTGACGGTCGTGAGCTTCGTGTGCGGACAGCGCAGCCTGTACCCCGTCACGCGCCCGTCCGCGTCCGCGAAAAGCGAGTTGCAGAAGAGCGACGGCCAGTTGAGCTTCTGCATGAGCGGACGCCCGAACTGCTCGAACGTGTCGGAGAGAATCAGCACCTGCGCCCGCGCGCGCAGGCGGTTCAGGAACTCGTGCGCGCCGATGAGCGGCTCGATGCGCTCGATGACCTTCACGATCTCCTTGAGGCCGAGGCCGTGCTTCGCCAGCAGGTCGAGCCGATAGTGCATGAGCTTGTCGTAGTCGGGCTCGTCGCGCGTCGTGCGCGTGAACTCCGGGATGCCGGTCTCCTTCGCGAAGGCGATCCAGATTTCGGGCACGAGAACGCCCTCAAGGTCAAGGCAAACGATGTCCATGATGAAACGTAAGGATGAATGAGGTTGTTGATTTCAAGGCGTATTATACCAAAAACTGCGCGAATCAGTGGATGTTGCCGCGTGAGGGATGCGACTTCTCCTTCGGCTTCTCCAGCTTCAGGAACGTCGCGAACTTCAGGGCCTCCGCCGGGATCTCGTCGCCCGTCGTGTCGGGCATCTCCGAGAGGTCGGGCGCGTCGGCGTGCGTGTGGTGGAACTTCGTCTTCGGGTTGACGCACGCGCGCAGCGCGTCCTTGAAGGCGTCCAGCCCCTCGCGCGTCGCGCACGAGATGCCGATCGGCTCGACGCCCGTCTCCTGCACGAAACGCGACAGGTTCGCCTGCGCGGCCTCCGTGTCGAGCTTGTTCGCGACGACGAGGAACGGACGCTCCGCAAGCTCGACCGAATATTCCTCAATCTCTCGCTTGAGGACTTCGTAGTCCGTCCACGGCTCGCGGTTGTCCGTCCCCGCCAGGTCGATCACGTAGACGAGCACCTTCGAGCGCTCCAGGTGCTTCAGGAACGCGAGGCCGAGGCCGACGCCCTTCGCCGCGCCCTCGATGATGCCGGGCACGTCCGCCATGCGCACCTTCGCGTAGTCGTCGTAGACGACCGTGCCGACGATCGGGTTCAGCGTCGTGAACGGATAGGACGCGATCTTCGGCGTCGCCGCCGAGAGCGCCGCAAGGAGCGAGCTCTTGCCCGCGTTCGGGAAGCCGAGCAGCCCCGCGTCCGCAATCGACTTCAGCTCCAGCCTGAGCCGCCGCTCCTCGCACGGGCCGCCGGGCGTGTGCTCGGTCGGCGCCTGGTTGACGGAGCTCTTGAAGTGGACGTTCCCGAAGCCGCCCGCGCCGCCCTTCGCGACGATGACGCGCTGGCCGGGCTCGGTGATGTCGGCGACGAGCTCGCCCGTCTCGGCGTCGTAGACCTCGGTGCCGAGCGGCACGGGGACGACGAGGTCCCTGCCGCGCTTGCCGAACATCTTCTGGCCCTGTCCGGGCGCGCCGTCCTGCGCGTAGCACTTCGGGTCGTAGTAGAGGGAGAGGAGCGAGTTGACGTGCTCGGACGCCGCGAAGACGACGTCGCCGCCGCGCCCGCCGTCGCCGCCGTCCGGCCCGCCGAACGCGACCAGCGCCTCGCGGCGCATGGACGTCTTCCCGTCGCCGCCCTTGCCGGAGCGGACGAGCACCTCAACCTGGTCGATAAAAGTCTTCGCCTTCATAAGAGGAACGTATTATATCAAAATTTTCAGCCCCCACTTGCACATACGGCGAAGATTATGATATACTACGCGCCATTGAACGTTAGTTCAGTCTCTGTTCGGGCGTGGCGCAGTGGTAGCGCAGTTGACTGTTAATCAATTGGTCGCTGGTTCGAATCCAGCCGCCCGAGCCAATTCTACGGTATGCACGTCGGTCTTCTCTCTGCCCTTCTTGCGACGGTTCTGTCGGTTGCCGAGACGCAACGCTTTGCCGATGCGGATTACAATGGCCGCGTCTTTGACCTGTCCGGGCGTGTCGTCTATCTCCCCGGCCAGCAGAGCATCATCCTCGACGACGGAACCGGGCGGACGGTCGTCTACGGTCTGTCGGAGGAGCTGGCCCAAAGCCTGACGCCCGGCAGCCGCGTCACGGTGCGCGTCCAGACGATTGTCAACGACAACGGCAAAAACTGCCTCTGGTGTCGCGGCCTCGCCGTCCACGCCCCCGGCGACGGACAGGTCACCGTCGACGACGACGTCCGTGCCGCCGACATCTTCCAAGGCCGCCACGACCTGCGGTTCGTCCGCTTCGACGGCATCCTGACCGACTTTCACGAGGACGAGATCGAGGCCGGGAACCTGATTCTCTTCCTCTATGCGGACGGCGAGATCGTCCCCGTCTACACCGACCTGCGCGAACCCCTCCGTTCGCGCCGCAACGAACTGCTCGGCTCGACCCTGCGCGTCACGGGCCTCGTGATGCCGTCCGCCGGCGGCTGGCGCACCTTTCAGGGGCGGATGATCGCCGTCTGCGGCGCCGCGAGCCGCATCGACGTCCGCCCGCCGTCGCCGAGCGATCCCTTCGACGCGCCGCGGCTGGAGAAACTTCACCATCTCGACCCGCGCGAGATCGCCCACCTGCCGCAGCTTTCCGCCGCCGGGCGCGTCGCCGCCCTCGGACGTGACGGCGTCATCTTCGTCCAGACCGGAAACAGGCGGCACGGGAAGACGATCGCCGCGGCGCTGGCCGAGGGCGAGCCCCTTCCGCCCATCGGCGAAGACGTGCGCCTCGTCGGCTTCCCCGAGACGGACCTCTTCAACATCAGCCTGCGCAGCGTCCGCTGGCGCGCCGAGCCCCTGTCCGAAGCCCTGCCCGTGAACGAGCCCGTCGCCGTCACGGCCGGCGAGCTCTTCTCGGACGCGAACGGGCGTCCGCGCATCGGCGCGAACCTCCACGGCCGTCTCGTGACGATCCAGGGGCTCGTGCGCGCCCTCCCGACCGCGCCTGCGGACACGCTCCGCCTCGCCTGCGACGGCTCCGACATCGTCATCGACGCACGGCCCCTCGGCCCGGCGGCGGAAACGCTCGCCCTCGGCAGCCGCGTCGCCCTGACCGGCCTCTGCATCTTGGAAACCGACGTCTGGGCGCCCAACCGCCCCTTCCCGAAGGTGCGCGGGCTGTCGATCCTGCCCCGTTCACCCGCCGATGTCGTCGTCCTCGCCCACCCGCCCTGGTGGACGTCCGGGCGGCTCTTCGCCCTCGCCGCCGCGCTGCTCTCCCTCATTGCCGTCGGCGTGCTCTACATCCGCACGCTCAACCGGGACATCTCACACCAGAACCTCCTGCTGACCAAGGAGCAGCGCGCCCATGTCGAGGCGGAACTTCGCATCGACGAGCGCACGCGCCTCGCGATCGAGCTGCATGACGCCCTCTCGCAGACGCTGACCGGCGTCGCCTTTCAGATCGATGCGGCGGAAAAGGCCCGGCAGAAGGCCCCGGCGCAGGTCGGCCGCTTCCTCGCCGTCGCGCGGCAGACACTCTCCAGCTGCCGCGAAGAGCTGCGCAACTGCCTGTGGGACCTGCACAACGACGTGCTGGAGACCGTCGACACCGAGGAGGCAATCCGCTCGACGATCGACCCCCACACGTCCGAGGCCGACGTCACGCTCGACTTCAAGGTGCCGCGCGCGCAGCTCTCCGACACGACCTTCCACGCCGTCCTCCGCATCGTCCGCGAACTCGTCGTCAACGCCCTGCGCCACGGCGCGGCGAAACGTCTCGCGATTCGCGGGCGCCTTGGCGACGAACGGCTCGCCTTCTCGGTTTCGGACGACGGATGCGGCTTCGACCCCGCGTCACGCCCGTCCGTCGCCGAGGGCCACTTCGGCCTGCACGGCATCGCCGAACGGCTCGCCCGGCTCGGCGGACGGATGTCGATCCGAAGCGCGCCCGGACAGGGCACAACCGTCACCATCACGCTCGAAAACGGGATTACGACATGAAAGGGACTATCAGGGTTCTCCTCGCCGATGACCATGCGGTCGTCCGCGCCGGGCTTTCCGCCATCCTCGGCTTCGAGGACGGACTGGAGGTCGTCGGCGAGGCGGCGGACGGCCTTCAGGCCGTGCGAAAGGCCATCGCGCTCAAGCCGGACGTCATCGTCATGGACCTCATGATGCCCGTCCTCAACGGCGCCGAGGCCACCGCGCGAATCGCCGCCGCCGCACCGCACGCGAACGTGCTGATCCTCACGTCCTACGGCTCGGCGGACGACATCGGGCGCGCGCTCGACGCCGGTGCGCGCGGCGCCGTCATCAAGACCATCTCGAACGAGGCGCTCGCCGACGCCATCCGGAAGGTCGCCGACGGACAGGTCTGCGTCGATCCCGAAATCAGCAAGATGCTCAAGAGCGAACCGCCGGTTCCCGAACTGACGGAGCGCCAGCGCGACATCCTCCTGTCCGCCGCGCGCGGGCTCACCAACGAGGAGATCGCCCGCCAGTTCGGCATCACCGCCAGCGCCGTCAAGCAGCACCTGTCGTCCGTCTTCGCCAAGCTCGGCGTCGCCAACCGCGCCGAAGCCGTCTCCTACGCCCTGCGCAAGCAGCTGCTCAAGGCATAGGACAAAAGCAAAACCGCCCTCGCCAACGCAAGGACGGTTCGCGACGACGATGCGCCGATCGACGACTTACTTCGTCGACGTGCGGTCGTTGTACTCGCCGGTCTCGGTGTTGATGCGGATGACGTCGCCCTCGTTGATGAAGAGCGGCACCGCGAGCTGGTAGCCGCCTTCGACGGTCGCCGGCTTCGTCACCTTGCCCGAGGCCGTGTTGCCCTTCACGCCCGGCTCGACCTTGATCACCTTGCGCTCGACGAGCTGCGGGAGATCCACGCCGATCACCTTGTCGTTGAAGAACAGGGCCTTGACCTCCATCTCGTCCATCAGGAAGTACTTCTTGTCGCCCATGACGTCGTAGGAAACGCGAATCTCCTCGAAGTTCTCGTCCGTGAAGACGAAAGCCTGGCCGTCGTCGTACGAGTACGTGACGGACATCTGAAGGAGTTCCGGCTTCTCGAACTTGTCGCCCGAACGGTAGCTCTTGGTCATGCCGCCGCCGGTCATCATGTTGCGGAGCTTGCAGTTGTAGATCGCCTGCCCCTTGCCCGGCTTCGAGAAGTCGAATTCCGTGATTTCCCAGGGCTCGCCGTCAATCAAGAGCTTCACGCCCTTGTGCAGTTCACCCGCTCCGATTACTTCACCCATCTATGTGCCTCCGATGTGACGGATCCGGCGCTTACCGGAAATTATTTCGTTTTATGCCGCTGCGCCTTCATGCGCTTGTCGTATTTGTGCTTCGACATTTTTTTCCGGCGTTTCTTCTTGATGCTTCCCATTTCTGGTTTCTCCTTTCTGATTGTGTTGGAATTGAAAACTTAAATCTCTACTTCGCAAATTCGACCATTCGATCATTCGCCAATTCGATCATTCGCCAATTCGATTATTCGATTATTTCAGAAAATGATCTTGTTGAGCGGCAGCTCGATGATGCCCGTCGCGCCGTTCGCCTTGAGCGCGGGGATGAGGTCGCGCACCTGGCGCTCCTCGACGACGCTCTCGACGGCGTACCAGCCGGAGTCGTTGAGCTTGTTCACCGTCGGCGCGTGCAGGGCCGGCATGACCTTCACGATCTTCGCGAGCGTCTCCTCCGGCGCGTTGCACTTCAGGAGCACGCGGCGCTGGGCCTCCAGCGCGCCGATGAGCAGCATCTTGAGCTGTTCGAGCTTCGCGCGCTTCGCCTTGTTCTTCCACGACGCCTTGTTCGCGATGAAGCGGGTCGTCGAGGTGAGGATCGTGTCGACGATGCGCAGGTTGTTCGCGCGGAGCGACGACCCCGTCTCGGTCAGGTCGACGATCGCGTCGACGAGCTCGGGGGCCTTCACCTCCGTCGCGCCCCAGCTGAACTCGACGTCGGCCTTGACGCCGTGCTTCTTCAGGTAGCGCTTCACGAGGCCCATCGCCTCGGTCGAGATGCGCTTGCCCTGAAGGTCCTTCACCGACTTGATCTTCGAGTCGTTCGGCACGGCAATCACCCAGCGGACGGGGTTCGACGTCGCCTTCGAGTAGTTCAGCTCGCAGATCTCCTGCACGTCGCTGCCGTTCTCGTAGATCCAGTCGTAGCCGCAGATGCCCGCGTCAATCTTGCCGAGCTCGACATAGCGGCTCATCTCCTGCGGACGCAGGAGGCGGCACTTGATCTCCTCGTCGTCAATCGACGGGTAGTAGCTGCGGCTGGAGCATGACACGTTGAAGCCCGCGCGCTTGAACAGCGCGAAGGTCGATTCCTGCAAACTGCCTTTCGGCAAGCCTAATACGATCGCCATGAAACTTCTTCTTCCTTGGTGAAAAGTTCGCGCATTATACCATAAAATGCCGTCTTCTGTCCACTTGGCCGCCAACCGCGCCCGTTCGCGCGGACGAATCGCCCGCAAAATCCCGTTCGCTGCGCATCAGGGAAGGTCAAATCGGCCCTTCTGCCAGACCAGCCGAAGCGACGGGCGCGTCAGAACCTCCGCTTCCGGGACCGCCTCGGCGCCTGTGGGCTTCTGCAGCACAAGACCAGAAGCCAGGATCCGCCGCCCTTCGCTCTTGACGAGCCGTGCGGTCAAGACTGGCTCCAGCGTCGTCCCCCGCATGCGGTTGAGCGTGAAATCGCGAATTCGGAAACCAGCCAGACGCGGCAGGGCTCGGCCCAAGGCCCGGCCCAGAAGCGGCTCAAGTTCCGCCACACGCCTACGCAGCGCCGAGGCCGCAGTCGCCGAGGACGCCGAAGCCGTCGGGGGCGCGGCGTCCGATGCCGCCACGTCATCCGGCAGGTTGACGACCAGTCCGCCGATCTCAAGCGTGCGAAACGCGCCGAGCGAGAAAGGCCCCATCTTCAGCTTTCCAAGACGACAGGTCGCACAGGTCGCGCGCGGGAACGGCTCGCGTGGCAACCAATACGAGAAGCCCTCGGCGACCGTGCCCGAGAGGGGCTTGTAGCCGCCGACGGACCTCGGCGCGTCCTTCCGAATGCCCAGGACGCCGCAAGAGACGAACCCCACCACGGACAGAAAAGCGCCCGTGACAAGGAGGATGCGTCCCGTGGACATCATGCGCCTACCTCATCTCGACCGAGACGCGGAAGAAGCGGTAGCCCATGTCTTGCCGCTCGGCATCCTCCTTCAACGAGACGTCGGTCCATTCGGCATCCAGAGCCTTTGCGCCATAGACCGTGTACTTGCGCCGCGCTGTGGCCTCAGCCGACAGTTCGGGCGACCATCTGACGACCGGCACGCCGTTCTCGACGGTTAGCGTCGCCGTGAACGTGTCGTTCTCGTCCAGCGGATCCGTGCCCGCCACGTAGTCCTGCCAGACGTACAGCGGCTGCCCCAAGGCATCGCGCTTGCCCGTCGGCTTTCGGATCGCCGCGCGGAAGTCATCGCCGAATTTCGCGGCAAACGCCGCCTGGTACGCATCGGCGTCAGCGGTCGTGGCCTGCTTGGCCGCCAATTCCTCCAGCCATGACGTCGGCACGTCAATTTCCGCCGAGGCGTTCGTGATGACCGTCTGGACGACGTTCGTCAGGTCGGTCGCCACGAGGTCGGGGAACAGGCCGCCGAACGAGACGTCGCCGACCGCTTCCGTGTCGATGGCGAGCGGATGCAGCGACAGGTCGGGCACGGTCTTGCTCGTGACCTGTCCGGCGAAGAGCGCGCCAAGGAACAGCCGCTGCGCGAAACGTCCGCCCGGAAGCTTCGCGCGCAGCGAGCCGTCCGTGTCGTGCCTCTCGGCAAGCGCCGCGACATCGACCGTATTCGTCTGGTCAAGCGACGCCTCAACCTGGTTGACGAGCGTCCGCCAGGCCTCGATTTCCGCCTTGTCGGCGAGATCGTATTCGACCAGGTAGGCATCATCGCCGCGGCTCATGACGGCGTTATCCGCCCGCTTCACGCTCGCAAGCGCCGCACGGAAGTCCGCCTTTGCGGCCAGCAACGGTTCGAGGCTGCGGATCGCGCCCAGGTTCGGGGCGACGGCCAGCACCGTGTGCAGTTGCGTGCTGCGGCGCGCCTCGACGTCTGAGACGGCATTGCTGACGGCCAGGTAGTCGGCCGCGTAGTCATAGCCGCGCGCCAGGTTGACGGTGGCGCGCGACAGTTCAAGCGTCGCCCGCGCGAGGGACACCTCGGCCAGTCCGATGCAGATTTTGTCGTCCTCCTGAAAAGGCGCGTTTTCGCTCAACGTGAAGCCGTAGTCAGAGGGATCGAGCGTGATCCGCCCCGCCCAGTCCTCCGGGATGGCCTTCAGGTCAGCAAGGGCCGAATCCAGTGCCGCGAGGGCTTCGGGCGCCACGTCATCCACGAGGCCGTTGACGGACGGCGTCTTCGCAAGGCCGACGAACGCGCCGCGCGCGCGAAGGGTGTAGCTGTCAAGGGCGAAGCCGCAGCGCGCAATGGCGGCGCGCACCTTCTCGTTTTCGCCCAGCCGAACGATCTTCGTCAAGGCGCGCCAGATGTAGGCTTCGTAGTCCTGCGCGTTCGTCGCAATCCGCGCCGTATAGTTGCTCTGGATCTCGTTCAGGTTGTCCGGGTTCCAGATGCGGGCGTCGTACGCCAGCCGCCCCCAGTCGAACAGCGTCTCGCGGTTCGCGATCGGGCTCTCGACCCGGACGTTCTCAATCGCGAGGCGCATGCGCGCCCTGCCGTACGAATAAGACTCCGGCACCGACCAGCGCAGGACATGCGTACCGGGCGCCACGAAAATGCGGACGGCCTGCCGCTGGGACGTCTCTCCCCGGCTCGAATAGACGTCGAGGCTCACACTTTCACGATCATTCCCGAACAGCGCCACAGGCACGGGCTCTCCATCGAGGGTGATGTAAAACGTGGCGGACGCATGCCAATTGTCAGCCTCGTCTGCCAGATCCGGGCCCTCCAGCACACAGTCGAAGGAGAGAATCGCCTCGCCGGAACACGTCGCCTCGACGAAGTTGTCCTCCTTTGTGTCAGGGTAGCCAGACGAGAGCGCGAAGAGGACGCCGTTGCCGTCGGCGGAAATGTCGGCACGCCCGATCCGCACGTCCGTCAGCCCCTCGTCCAACGCATCCGCGACGGAAGACGTCCAGCGGGCGTAGAGCGTCGGAACCTGCCAGTCGGCAGGATCGTCGGCGGAAACCGCACGACCTCCGACACGATCCGTGAACCAGCCGACGAAATCGCCATTCGACCGCGTTGGAGCGGGCAGCTCACCATACGTGTCCCCCGGCGAAAAGTCCCGCGTGCGCGCCGTCTCGGAAACCTCGCCGCCGTTGCCGTCGAACACGACCTCGAATGAGGTCGGCGCCGGCGTCCAGGACAGGGGGCCGACGCTGACAGTTGAATACGAGCCGACGTCCGCCGCGTTGGTGAGGACGATCGTCAGCGTATGCGCACCCGACGTCCAGAACGGACACGCATAGTCGCGCGGCGCACCGTAATATCCGCCAGCGTAGTCTTTTCCATACCCCTTGTCGACCGCGTTCGTCTGCGCGACGCCATCCGCACGAACCAGTAGGCTCTTCGGGCCCGACAAGGCCGTGCTGACCTTGAGGACCCCCGCGCCCGACACGGCGGCTTTCACGATCTCGACCTCGCCCGCAGCGGAGGTTGCCGGACGGCCCGACAGATAGGGGTGCGAAACGACGCTCTCCGTCGCGGAATCCCAATTTGAATAAGAGTCCATTTTCCAGTTCCAGCCGTCGACAATCGTCAGCGAGAGGCCGCTTCCCGAGCCAGACAGAAACGCCGCAGCATCCACCGAATCCGACGATGCGGCAGAGGCCACGGCAGCCGTTCCCAGCAGGGCGCAGACGACCGCCCTCCATTGAACCGTTCCACTTGTTGACACACGAGACATTTGAACGCCTTTCTTGATTTCCGCGCCACCTTTCACAAGGCACGTCCGCTCCCGGCGCAGAAAGAAACGGCGCAACTTTCGCCCAACAAAAATCTTCGCAAGATTATACCACTTTCCGCCAAACCCCGTCAAATCGACACGGGCGCAGATTCCCGCGAAGCGACGACGCACGCCGCCCGGAGGAGCCGACAGTCGTCCGACTCAAGGGCATCCCCTCGCCCTTGCTGTCTTCGGATGATTCCTGTATAATACAGGCCAATCAACCGAAAAGATGTTTTCTGCGGAAGGTTTCCCCATGATTGACGTCAACGAACTGAAGAAGAAATTTCCGGCGAAGAAGCCGGCGGGCGACGCGCACAAGCCGCCGCTGCACCGCAAGTCGACGAAGGCCGCCGTGAAGGCGATCGCCCGCGAATACGAGCTGAAGAAGGCCGAGCTCCAGAATTCGGGCGCGCCGCTGCTCCGGCGCGGGCCCGTCTTCTATGGCGTCGTCATCCTCGTCCTCGTGGTCGTCGGCGGGCTCGTCCTCTCCGCCGCGAAGAACGGCATCGGACTCGGCAAGGCGCGCATCGAGCGCAAGCCCCTTCAGGCGCAGAAGGCCATGCGGTCGCTGTCCGTCGCGCTCGGCCGCTACAAGTTCCACGTCGGGGCGTTCCCGACGACGGAGGAGGGGCTGGACGTGCTCGCGTTCCGGCGTCCGAACGAGATCCGCCGCATCCGCCGCCAGCATCCCGGCTGGGACGGCCCCTACGTCAACCACATCGTGCCGGACCCGTGGGGGAACGACTACGTCTACGAGACGCGCCCCGAAGGCGGCAACCCAGTCCTCTACTCGAAGGGACCGGACGGGCGCGCCGGCACGACGGACGACGTGCTGCCCGATCCGCTCGCCTTCGACGAGCCCTTCCGCGACACGACCTGGACGAACGGCTGGGCGCCGTGCGAACTGCGCGGCATCGTCGTCGCGCCGGACGAGGCGACGCGCCGGCGCGTGCAGGACGAGATGAAGAAGTACGACGCGCCCAGCGGCGACGCGGACAAGTAAACCGCCGCGCCTCAGCGCGGCACGCGGTCGCGCGGCGTCCACTTCAGAATCAGCGCGGCCGCCTCCTCGCGCACCCGATCCGCAGCCGTGCGGTCGAGCCGCCCGGTCTCCACCACGCGCTTCGCCGCCGTGCGGAGGAATGCCTGGACGTCGGGCCTGTCCCCGGCGACGGCCCGCAGCTTCGCCAGGTACTTGACGTCGTTGACGCCGCGCCGGAAGCTCATGTAGCGGACGGACGGGATGAAGTCGTCGAACGAGCGGTAGACGAAGCCGCCCTCCGTCGGCGCCTTCCAGTCGCGCTCGCCGACGCCGCCCTGCGCGTCGTGCAGCAGGAAGAACTGGTTGCCGCTCAGCCGATGCGCCTCCCCGAACCAGGCGTGCTGGCGGTACCCCTCGAAGATCGGCACACGCGGCGAGGTGTTGCACTGGTAATGCCAAACGCGCTTGCCGCGTCGCAGCGCGTCCGCGATGTACGCCAAATGATCCTCTCGCCGGAAGTACCCGTGCGTCCAGAGGATCCACGAATCCGTCACCGGGTCGAGCCGCCGCATCTCCTCGGCCGACAGGGTGTGCGCGCCGAGCGTCAGCGTCAGCTTCACGCCGGGCACGACCTGCCGCGCGGTCTCGTGCGCCCAGATCAGCTCGTCGAACCGCTTGGGATCCGGCTCGTCGAACGTCTCCACGTTGTATTCGCCGTCCGCGACGCCCGCCTCGTTCATCATCTTCTTCAGGCCGCGCAGGAACTGCGGCCAGAGCCGCCGCGCTGCCGCGTCTGTCGCGCTCTTCTTCGCGTTGTACACGTAGTTCATCGTGTCGAAGCAGGAGAAGCCGATGAAATAGGTCGCCTTCACGCCGCGCGCCGCCGCCCACGCGCGCTCGCGCCGCATCTGCGCGACGGCGCGCCGCTGCCCGTCGGTCGGGCGGTTCAGGTCCAGGTTCCCGTCCTTGTCCTGCGCATACCCCACGCTCCACGGCGAGACCTGGTACTCGGTCACGCCCAGCTGGGTGAAGACGTTCATCTCCCGCTCGCTCGCCGGATGCTGGAAGAACGCGCTCGGAATCGCGGCCGCCTTGTCAAGGACGATCGGGCGCACCTCCAGCGTGACGGCGATGTCCTGCAGCGGGCCGACGTACGTGCGGTTGCCGTAGCCGACGACGCTGACCCAGTCGCCCGGCTCGCCCAGCGGAATGACGCGCACGCGCCCCCGGTACGTGCCGGGCCGCGCGTCCTTCAGGTCGATGTCGAACCACACGAGCCCCGCCTCGCCCGGCGGCACGGTAATCGTCTGCGCCTCGTTCAGGCGCGGCAGCGGATCGAGCCGGACGGATGCCGGCGCGCGCGTCGTGTCCTTCATGCGGACGGCGCCGCGCGCGACGACCCGCGACGGCTCCAGCCCCTGCAGCCCGTAGTCGCCCGTGTAGAACAGGTTGAACTTGTTCGTCGGCACCGTCTCCAAAACGACCCGGTAGTCCGCCGCCCTGTCCGTCAGGTTCGCCACGGCGATCGGCAGGTCCACGCACTCGTTCACGGCCGCCTTCAGGACGACGTTGCTCGGCGCATGGAACAGCTCGCGCGGCAGGAAGGGAATCGCGTAGTCGGAATCCACCGCGACCGGCGCGGCGACGAATCGAGAGCCTGTCAGGTTCTCGCGCACATACGGCGACGCCTCAACCGTCACGTTGTCCACAAAGACGCCGTCGCCGATCCCGAGCGTCACCGGCGGATACTGCGTCGACTGCCAGAGGGCGACCGTCAGCACGGCGCGCCGCGCATCGGGATGCGTGCGGAACGAGCCCCGGAACCGCGTCCAGCCGTCCGACAGCGCGACGCGGCCGACCGTCGTGTTCCCCTTGCGCGAGTCTTTCGTCCACGGGCCCGTCTGCCAGTCCTGGAAGCCGATGGCCACCTGCTTCGCGTTCCCGTCGCCCTTGATCTCCAGCGCGAAGTCGTAGAGCGTGTCGCCCTGGACGGGGATTCCGACGGTCTTGCCGTCCGACCCGAACCAGCCGTTGGCCATGAACGTGACGAAGCCCTGCTCGTTCGTGTAGGCGCGCGCAACCGACAGCCGGACGCAGCGGTTCCAGGACCCATTCTCCGTGTGCAGCGCGATCGCCCCGCCGTTCGCGAGGCCGACTTCGCTCAGGCTGCGCGTCTCGGTAAACGTCCCGCCGGGAAAGAGGTTCTCGGCAAAGGCCCCGCCCGACAGCAGAGCCGCCGCCGACAGCATCCAGTGTATCTTCTTATCCATCTTGACTTTTCTCATTTGAGGATGAGGAGCAGGCCCGCGTTGAGGTCGAGCCGCACCGCCGTCTCGCCGTAGGAGACCTGCCACGCCCGGCGGCCGAGCATGACGGACGCGAATTCGTTCGCCAGCGTGCCATCCGCCGTCTCCAGCACCGTCGGCGGCCGACCGTGCGCCGAGCCGTTCCGCACGGCACGGAACGCGAGCGCCGAGAGGTCGAAGTCGCCGCTGACGACGAGCCGATCCGCCGTCCCGTCCGCCACGTCGCAGACGTACGTCGCGCCGCGCGCGACGAGGACGCCCGGCCCGAAGGCGAGCGTGCCGATGCGGCCCGCGCCCGCCGGGCTGATCTCGCCCGTCACCGTCAGCGTGCCGTTCCGAATCAGGCCAGTTCCCGTAACGCCGCCGACCGTGTAGCTTCCGCCGCCGAGGTTGGTCTCGCCGTCGACGAACGGCACGATCACGCTCTCCGCAGGCGCCGCGACGTCGAGCGCCGTGCCGGCGGCGAGCGTCTTGAACGGCAGCGCGGCGAACGACGCGCCCGCAAACGTGACGGGCGCCGTGCCGGCGAGTTCAATGCGCCCCGCGCCCGTGACCGTATTCGTGAACGTGACCGCCTCCGTGTTGACGAAGCGGAGAACGCCCTGATCCAGCGTCACCGCGCCCGTGCCGCAACCGCCGCCCCTCGCGACGGCGACGGTCGCGGCGACGACTTCCGTGCCGCCCGTGTAGGTGTTGTCGTTCAGCAGCGCGACGACGCCCGCGCCCTTGTAGACCGAGAGGAAGCCGCCCGAGACGACGCCCGCGAGCCGCCCGACGTCGTCAGCCTTCTCGGCGCTCAGCCGCGCCGCGCCGACGATTTCAACCGCCCCCGCAAGCTCGACGCCGTCCGCCTTGAAGACGACCGCGCCGTAGCCGTTCGACGAGACGTTCCACTCGTTGAACGGATGCCCCCAGCCGCTGACATGGAAGTCGTTCGCGAGCGTCAGCGGACGGTCGATGAGGAGCTTGCCGCCATTGCGCGGCCCGCCCAGGACATGGACGTCGCCCGTGCCGAACGCCGTCGCGCTCCGCACCCACAGGTCGACGGCCGTCACGCGCGTCCCGCCCGAATACGTGCTGTCGCCCGCGACGGTCATGTTGCGGAACTTCGCGCTCGCCGCGAACGTCACGCCGCCCGAACCCGCAATCCGGCAGTTCACGGCGTTGTAATCGGGATGGTAGTTCGCGGCGATGACGCCCTCGCTCGTGCCGAAGTCCAGCGTGCCCGCGCCACCCACCTGCGACGTGTTGAGCAGGACGAGCGCCGGATCCGTGCCGTTGCCGACCTTCAGGGTCGACGTCGCGGGAATCGACAGCGTCGCCCACGGCTTGCCGGCAACGCCCAGCACCGACTTCGCCGTGTCGGCGGGCAGCGTGTAGCTCTCCGTCAGCGCCAGGATGTCGTCCGCGCCCGCCGCCGCGCCAGCCTTGCCGCCCGTAAACGGCACGACTCCCCTTTCGGCGTCATACGCCGCGAACTTCAGGCTCAGCCCCGCGTCGTCCAGCACGACCGGCTGCCGAAGGACGCCGTTCGCGTGCGTCGCCGGCGCGGACGTGACGCGGAACGACGAACCGCCCGCACCCACCGTCGCCGGATCGAACAGGAACAGCACGGCGCCCTTTCCGGCACGGGCGAGCGAGCCGCACGTCACCGCCTGCGCAGCTTTCGCGGCATGCGAACGATAGTGAACCGTCACGCTCGCGTCATAGGTGAACGCGCCCGGAATCGCCAGCGTCGTCGACTCGGAGAAGTCGTTGAACAGGAGCAGCGTCGAGGACAGCGTGACGTCGCCCGTGCCGAGGAACTGCGGCGTCGCGCGCAGGGCTTCGGACGACATCAGGATGAGACGCCCGTCCGTCATCCGAAGGCCGCCCGACAGGCGGACGGGCGCGTTGACGTTCACCGACCCGTAGGCCGGCAGGATCTCCAGCCCACCGTCCGCCACACCCGCGACCGGCTCGACGGGCACATTGAGGAAGCTCCTCAGCGAATCCGCTGCGCGCGTGTCGTCCAAACCGATCTTCGCGCCGGCCGCACCGACCACGAGCGACACGTGCTCCTTCGCCGCTGCGGCGGGCAGGTTGTAGTTGTAGGGCGTGTCGCGCGTCGCCATCAAGAGCGTGCCGCCGTCCAGCCGGATGACGGACGGAGCTGCCGCCGACGCCAAATAGCCATCCCCGACATGCGCCACACCGCCCGAGACGACCGCGAGTTCGGCGATCTGCGCGCCGTTATTCTGGAAATGGGCCTCGCCCCCGGACACGACGAGATTGCGGCGATAGGCGGCGTTGTTTTCGGGAAGCAGCCGAAAGAACCCCGTCTGCGGCAACGTGCGGTTGGCGTCCCTGGCATCCTGCGTCGGCGCGGACGGCGCGCCGCAGAAGCGTCCGTCCATCAGGGTCAGCGTCACCGGATCTGTCGTCGCCGTCGCCTGCGTCAGCGCGTTCAGCCGAATCTCGACGCCACGCCCGTCCGCGTCCGTCGCCTTGAGCGTCCGCGTCGTGTTGAGGGACAGGTTGCGGAAATTGAATGTTCCGATGCCCGACGCGAACCGCAGCGCCGAGAGGTCGCAGACGCGGTCATCCAGATCGATCTCGGCAAAGACGTTCGGCGCAGCGACCGTGAACGTGAAGTCTTCCGCCGCGACCTCCGCCTTGTTCGTGAGGATGACGTTGACGCCCGCGCCAAACGTCCCGGCGAAGGACGATGGCCCCCGCTTGCCGTTCAGGATCTTCAGGTCCTGCCGATAGGCAAGCCCTTCCGTCGCGACCTCCACGCGCCCGCGGCCGACCAGCGTCGAAATCGCATCGGCACCCCCGCGCGTGTCCAGCTGAAGCGTCCCGTCCACGCGCCACAGGGCCTTCTCGTTCAGGGCGTTATAGCCCTTCAGCCGGAACGTCGCGCCCGCCTCGACAATCACGTTCGTCACCATGCAGTAGACGCCCGCACCCGGCGATTCCATCTCCCACAACCCTTCCGCCACGAGAAAGGAAGGCACCGACTCGCTCATCAGGAAGCTGCTGTCGGGATAGGCGCCAACCTGCCGCACCGTGCCGCCGCCGGTCTTGACGAGCGGCCCGTTGTTGTACATCCCGACGCTGTTCGAGAACGTGACCGTCGTGCCGGCGACGACAAAGATCTCCGGACGCGGCACAACATCTGGGCCTCCCCAAACCGAAAGAGAGCCGCCGTCCCGAAGAAACGTGACGTCCGCACCCATGAACTTGTAGATGCGGTTAGCGCCTGCAACGACTCCGTTCGGACAACCGGCCCGCGAGAGCGTCAGCGGCGCATTATTCGTGAAGACGACTGTGTCGCCCCACCCCGCGAACGACTCACCGCTCCAGTTTTGCGCGTTCCACCACAGCCCGTCGCCGGCCGCGCCCGTCCAGTAGTTGGTCGCCGCCGCCAGGGGCCGCGCGGTCCCTGCGCCGAGCAACGCGAAAAGACAGATTCCCCTGTGCGCAAGACGGATTCTTTCGTAGAGTAGAGACCCACGCCTCGGCTTCGCCGATGCGACTTCCCCCTCATCAAACCGGACGTGCGGATTTCCCGCAT
>CAKTZA010000062.1 GCA_934635045.1 uncultured Kiritimatiellota bacterium
AGTCTGTCCTCGACGCGCGCGAGACCGAGGCGATCCGGCGGACGCTCACGCGCCTGCCGCATCCGCTCGCCGTCTTCGCCGTGCGCGACCGCGCCGCGCTCAAGGTCTTCGACGTGTGCCGCCGCTTCCGCCTCGCCATCCCGAACGAGGTGGCCGTCCTCGGCGTGGACAACGACGAGCTCTTCTGCACCTCGCTGAAGCCGCCACTGTCAAGCGTCCTGCCCGACCACGAGCTGATCGGCTTTCTCGCGGCGCGCGAACTGGCGCGGCTGATCCGGCACGGAGACGGACGGGAGATCGTCTCGCCGAAATCCGTCAAGCGCATCGTCCTGCGCGAGTCGACGCGCATCATCCCGCCCGCCGCGCGCATCCTCTCGCAGGCGATGGACTTCATCGAGGCGAACGCCTCCGGCGCGCTGCGCGTCTCGGACGTCGCGCACCACGTCGGCGTGTCGCGGCGGCTTCTCGACCTGCGCTTCCGGCAAGTCCACGGCGGAACGGTGCTGGAGGCCATCGTCCAGGCGCGCATCCGCCGCATGAAGAAGAAGCTGCGGACGTCCGCCGCGCACGTGGACAGCCTCGCGACGGAGTGCGGCTTCTCCTCGCCCGCCGTCTTCACGCGCTTCTTCACGCGGCACGTCGGCGTCTCGCCCACAGCCTGGCGAAAGGCCACAACCCGTCCGCGCCATCGGTAGGCGGCACATCAGCTCGTCGAGCGCGCGGCCGACCGCTTCGGGGGTCGCCTTGAACGTGACGCGCCCGTGCGGCGACTGCGGATCGTCCGTCCAGACGTTCTCGCCATCCGTGCCGACCATGCGGTGGAAGCCGCGCTGGAGGCCGAAATACGGTTCAAGCCCACGCACCGCGACAAGCGCGGCGATCTCGTCCCAGCTCGGATGGCCCGCCATCTGATCCCAGCTCTCGCCCGGCACGACCTTGTGGCGCGGCGTCAGGCGGTTGCGAAACGCATCGCGGATGGGATTCGCCGTGTCGGGGAGTTCCGCGACGGCGCGCCCCGCATAGCAGTGCCGCCCGATCGGGAAATCGACGAAGGTGATCGGCACGTTCGTCGGCCAGTTCGTGAACGCATAGGCGCTCGCCGCCGGGTCGTGCTTCGAGTTATACTCCTTGCCCTTCGGATAGTCGCACGCCATGCAGACCCACCGCGCCACCTTGCGTGCGACGAGCGCGCGGTCGGCCCGCAGCAGGTCGGCGACGTTGTTGAGGAAGCCCACCGAGCAGAGAACGACGCTCTTGTCGGGCGCAGCGGCGAGCGCAGCGCGGTAGACGTCGACCGCCGGCGGCGCGTTCGTCGAGACGGCGTGGCGGACGAGGTGCGGATACTTCTCCGGCAGGCCGTACCCCGCATCGCCCGGCCCCTGACGTCCGCCCGACCGCGCACAGCCGACGGGGATGTCGGGACGTCCGTAGTAGGCGTTGATGATCTCGCAGACGGCGACGGCCTTGTTGCCCTCGCCCCACGTGTTGCTGCCGACGGCGATGATCTCGCATTCACCAGCGTCCGCCAGCGTGTGCAGGATCGCGAGCGCACCCACGTCGTCGTAGTCCGTGTACATGTCGGTGTCGAAGATGACACGCGGCACCTCCGCCGCAAAGCCGTTCGCCGCAACGGCCACAAGCGCCGCCCACATTCTCAGGGATTGTCTGATCATACGATTGTCCTCTTCAGCCGCCGGCCTTGACGAGACAGGCGAGACCCAAGACAAAGAGAACGAGCATCGCGGCGTTGAGGGCGTGCGAACGCCTCGGCGCGCCCGCGAACTCCTTCCAGACGAGGATGCCCCACAAGGCGGAGACGAGCGTCGCGCCCTGGCCGAGCGCGTAGGAGATCGCCGCGCCCGCCGTGCCCGCCGTCACGAAGGAAAGCAGCGTGCCCGTCGCCCAGATCGCGCCGCCGAGGATGCCGACGAGATGGATCGGGAACGAGCCCCTGAACCAGTCCGCCCCCTTCACCGGCTCGCCCGCAACGGGCTTCCTCATCGCGAGCGTGTTGAAGACGAAATTCGACGCGAAGACGCCAAGCGCGAAGACGAAGAACCCCGTGTAGGGCGTCAGCTTCCCGGCGGCGGGCGCGGCCGTGCCGGCCAGGAACGAGAGATCGACGACGCGGTTGACGAGCGGCGAGAACCAGCTCATCAGGAGGCCCGCGACGATCGCGAGGACGAGGCCCTTGCGCGTGTCGTTCGGCGCGCCGGACGCGCCGCCGCCCGCCGTCTGCTTCGCCCGGAACGCGAGCGCGTTGCAGACGATCGACGCGACGATCAGCCCCAGCCCCGTCCAGATCAGCGCGGGCTCGCCCTTGCCGTCCACGAAGTAGTTCGCGACCGTGCCGCCCACGAGCGCGAGGCCCACGCCGACCGGGAACGCGACGGACATCCCCGCGACCGCAATCGCCGCCGCGAGCAGGATGTTGGAGGCGTTGAAGACGAGGCCGCCGAGGAACGGCCACGCCCACGACGCGCCGAAGCTCGCCCGGAGGTTCGCCGCGAAGCCCCAGGCGCCGTGCGCGCCCGTCGAGCCCAGCGTAAAGCCCGCAAGGACGGAGAAAAGCAGAAGCCCGATCACGTAGTCCCAGTAGAAGAGCTCATAGCGCCAGCTCTTGCCCGCGAGCTTCTGGGTGTTGCCCCAGGAGCCCCAGCAGAGCATGGTGACGACGCAGAGCAGGACGGCGAGCGTGTAGTTCGAACAGTAGTACATGGCTTAATCGATCTCCTCGCGGAACGGGACGGACGACTGGGCGCCGAGGCGCGTGACGGAAATCGCGGCGGCCTTCTGCGCAAAGGCGATGGCGTCCGCGCAGGAGGCCCCCTCGGCGAGCGCGACGACGAACGCGCCGTTGAACGTGTCGCCGGCGGCCACGCAGTCGACGGCCTTGACCTTCCTGGTCGGATAGATGCGGTCGTCGTCGCCGCAGTAGACGCCCTTCGCGCCGAGCGTGATGAGGACGTGCTTCACGCCGCGCTTCAGGAACCAGTCCCGCGCCTGTCGCGCGGACGCGGCGTCCGTCACGGCAACGCCCGTCAGGAACTCGGCCTCCGTCTCGTTCGGCGTGATCCAGTCGAGCTGCGCATAGAGCGTGCGCGGCAGCTTCCGCGCCGGCGCGGGGTTCAGGACAACCGGGACGCCCGCCGCGTGCGCGGCTTTCGCCGCCGCCAGCACCGTCTCGACGGGCGTCTCCAGCTGAAGGAGCAGCGCAGACGCCTGTTCGATGTCGGCGGCAAACGGGGCGATGTCCGCCGGCGACAGCGTGCCGTTCGCGCCGAGCGCGACGGAGATCACGTTCTGGCCCTTCGCGTCAACCATGATGAGGGCGGTGCCGCTCGGCTCGGCCGGATCGACGACAAGCCGCGCGTCGACGCCGTCCTTCTTGAGCCGCGCCGCCGTCTCGCGCCCGAAGAGGTCGTCGCCGACCTTGGCGATGAAGACGCAGGCGCCCCGCCGGGCGGACAGCCGCGCAACGGCGACCGCCTGGTTCGCGCCCTTCCCGCCCGGCGTCATCCGGAAGCGCCCGCCCGAAACCGTCTCGCCCGGCTCGGGGATCTTCCGCCCCGCGATCACCATGTCGGTATTCGCGGAACCGAGGACGACGATCTTTCGCGTTCTTTTGCTCGTGCTCATGACACGCATTATCGCATATCCAAGACACACGCGCAATGGGATTCCCTCCCTGCGCCGCAAAAACCTGCTTTAGCAGATTCATCCGCCCAACCTCCTTCGGGCAACCCTGCAAACCGTGCGAAACTCTTATGATATAATGTGCACGTTCGGACATGACAAAATACGTCGCCATCTTTGATACGCTCCGACAGGAGATTCTCGGCGGGAAGTTCGCCACGTGCACGCGCTTCCCGAGCGAGGAGGCGCTCGTGCGCCGGTTCGGGGTCTCGCGCCCGACAGTCGAGCGCGCCCTGCGCGAACTGAAGCGCACGGGGCTTCTCGTGTCGCGCGCCGGCTCCGGCTCGTACCTTTCCGTCATGGCGCACAAGGCCACAGGCGCCATCGGGCTCATCGTGCCGGACTACCAGCGCATTGACTTCTTCACTTCGCTTTGCACGGAGATCGCCCGCATCTGCCACGACCACGGCTACAGCGTCCTGCTGGGCGACGTCTCGACGCCCAATCCGTCACTGCGCGAGAACTGGACGCAAGCGCTCGCGCAGACCTATGTCACCCAGCGTGTCGCCGGCGTCATCCTCGAGCCGATCGACCTTGTGGACGGAAGCAGCGCCGCAACGCTCGCCGCGCTCAAGATCCTCAAGCGCGCCAGGATCCCCGTCGTTCTTGTCGACCGAGACATCGAGCCTCCGCCGCACCGCAGCGTCTACGACCTCATCGGGATCGACAACGTCCAAGCCGGCTACCGCATCGCCCAGCATCTGCTCGCCTGCGGGGCTCGCCGCATTCGGTTCCTGACGGAAGCCCAGCCGGCCTCCACCATCCGACAGCGCATCCAGGGCGTCGCGCAGGCCGTTCTCGACGCCGGAGGCACATGGCGCACGTCTTACGTCCTGGAGTTTGATCCGGAAGACGGCAACGCGCTGAAGCGGCTCTTCACCGGCAAGAGACGTCCCGACGCCGTCGTCTGCCGCAACGACGCCCTCGCCGCACGGCTCATTCGCGAACTGACCGACCTTCAGGTCGACATACCCCAAGCCGTCAGGATCGCCGGCTTCGACGATGCGACGTTCGCGCGTTCTCTCACGCCGCCGCTGACCAGCATCCGCCAACCCGTCGCCCGCATTGCCGAGACCGCGACGCAGGCCCTGCTGGATCGCATCCGAAAGCCCGAGACGCCGCCCAAGTCCATCCTGTTCGACGCCGACCTCATCTGTCGCGCGTCAACCGTCGGTCATGTGAAGGCCTAAAGCACAGTCGCATCCCTATGATGCTGCGCGCTTAGCGCGCAACAAGGCCACAGACGGCGCACGCCAGCAAAATGACGGCGGAGAACCACGCGAACGCCGTCCGGAAGACCTCGCCCGCGCGGTTCGCGACGAGCGCGGCGGCCGTGCCGATGGCGATCGACTGCGGACAGATCATCTTGCCGATGCCCGCGCCCATCATGTTCGCCGCCGCCAGCAGGCTTTCCGGCACGCCGAGCTGCGCCGCCGCACGAACCTGCAACGCGCCGAAGAGGACGTTCGCGTTCGTGCCCGAGCCCGTCACGAAGCCGCCGAGCGCGCCGACGACCGGCGCGAAGAACGGATAGGCCGCGCCCGTCAGCGACACGAGCGCGTCCGCCAGCGTCGCGATCATGCCCGCCGCCGTCATCACGCGCGCGAGGACCAGCACACAGCAGATTGCCGCAAACGCCGTCCAGTAGGCACGGAACGTCCGCACGAGCACTCGGCACATCCGCACGGGGGACAGGCCCTGCACCGCACCGCCGAGAAAGCCCGCGAGCAGCACGAGCACGCCCGGCGACGCGAAGCGCTTCCAGTCGGGCGGCAGCGGCACCGCCGCGCCCAGCAGCAGCACGACGAAGCCGAACGGCGCCCACGCGACCGCCTGCGCGCGCAGGTCGCCGCCGACGCGCCCCCGTGCGGCGACGAGCGCCACGACGACGAGAACGGAAAGCCCGCCGAGGATGTCCGGCAGCTCCGGGCCGAGGAAGCGCGCGGACAGGAACCACGGGACGAGAAACGCCGCATCCGCGACGAGCGTGAGACCGACCAGGCCCCGCAGGGCCGCGCGGCCGCCGTAGACGAGCAGGACGAGGAACGGGCCAAGCGCCGTGACCGCGAGCTGAAGCGCGGCGACCGTCCCCGACAGCGCGCCCGCATCGCCGCCGCAGACTTTCGCAAGCACCGCAATCGGCACGCCGACGGAACCGTAGGCGGTCGGCGTCGTGTTGGCGACGAGGCACATGAGAACCGCCTTCAGCGGATCGAAGCCGAGCCCGACGAGCATCGCCGCCGGAATCGCGACGGCCGTGCCGAAGCCAGCCATGCCCTCCATGAAGTTCCCGAAGCCCCAGACGATGAGGAGCGCGAGGACGCGCGGGTCGGGCGAGACGCCGGAAAGCCCCGCGCGAATCGTCGCCATCGCACCCGACTCGACCGTCTGCGAATAGACGAAGAGCGCGGCGAGGACGACCAGGCAGATCGGGTAGAGCGCGAACGTGACGCCGTCCAGCACGACCGCGCCCGTCGCCGCCAGCGACAGGCTCTCGCCGAAGAAGGCGCGCGCGATCGCCACGGCCAGCGCCGCCGCGCCAAAGGCGGCCACGTGCGCCCGGGCCTTGAAGACGGCCAGCGCCACCGCCAGCGCAACAATCGGCAAAATGGAGAGGACGAGGGACATCTCCCCTTACCTCTTCCCGCCGGCCAGGGTTTCCGCGCAGTTGAGGTAGTAGGCGCGGATGCGCTCGTAGGCGTTGATGATGTCGAGCTCGCCGAGGACGCGGATCGACGAGCCGGGATCCTCCGGCCCGATGCGCCCCAGCTGGACGCGGCGGCACTCGCGGATGAAGTCGTGCAGCTCCGAGCAGCGCCGCTGCAGCGCCTCCAGGTCGAACGGCGTGCGCGGCGAGGTGATGAGCGGCGTGACGTCCACCGCGAACGCGGCGACCTTGTCGTGGACGTCGAGCAGCAGCGCCGCCGAGACGTCGGAAATCCGCTGCCCCTGCTTGCGCAGGCGCTTGACGACCTTCAGGACCTGCGCGCACTCGTCCGAGACCGACTCCAGCTCGTCCGTCAGGCGCAACAGCCGCCGCGCGCGCTCCGCGACGTCCCACGAGAGGCGCTTCGACATGATCGAGCCCAAGAACTCTGTCACCTCGCGCTGCACGTTGTCGAGGATGTCCTCGCGGTGGACGATGTGCTTCTCCGGGCCCTCGTCGCCCTCCGTCGCGCCGGCGAGCACCTTGCGCGCGCAGTCCAGCAGCTCCAGGTTCGACTGCTTCATGAAGTCAATCTCGCTCAGGGCCTGGTCGCAGGCGATCACGGGCGAGATCTTTGCGCCGATCTTGAGCGCGGAGAGGTGCGGCTTCTCGTTCTCCGGCTGCTTGACGAACCACTCGACGAGGCGGCAGAACGGCTTCACGAACGGGAAGAAGAGCGCCCCGCGGCAGATGGCGAACACCGTGTCCGTCACGGCGATCGGCGCCATCATGTGCGTGAACGCCGGCACGCCCTGCCCCGAGACCGTCATCGTCTCGGCGACGTTCCAGTTCGGGAAGAGCGTCTGGCCGAGCTTCACGAAAAGCGGGAAGAACCAGATGAGGACAAGCGACCCGATCACGTTCGAGAGCGTGTGCGCGAGGGCCGTGCGCTTCGCGTCCGCCGTGCCGCCGATCGCCGCGATCCAGCCCGTCGCCGTCGTGCCGATGTTCGCGCCGAACAGGACGGCGATCGCGACCTCGTAGGTGATGAGGCCCTGCGTCGCGAGGGCCATCGCGATGGCGATCGTCGCCGCCGAGCTCTGGATCACCGCCGTCAGGAGCGTCGCCGCCGCCGCGACGAGGAAGACGTCCGCCATCGTGTGCGCGCTCATTTCCGTGAAGACGTGCGCGAAGTCGGGGTTCTGGCGGATGGGCTGGACGCCTTTCGACATGAAGTAGAGGCCGAGGAAGACGAGGCCGAGGCCGATGATCGTGAGGCCGAGGTGGTGCACGCGCTCGCCCCGGAAGAAGAAGTACATGATGCCGCCCGCCGCGAGGCCGCAGAAGCCGAGCATCTGCGGATCCGGCGCGTAGGCGATGATCCAGATCGTCGCCGTCGTGCCGATGTTCGCGCCGATCAGGACGGCGAACGCCTGCGGCAGCGTCATGATCGCCGTCGAGACGAAGCCGACGAGCATCACCGTGATGATCGAGGAGGACTGGACGAGGATCGTCGAGACGATGCCCGAGCCGACGCCGACGAGGCGGTGGCTCGTCGCCTTGGCCATGAACTTGCGCAATCCCCCGCCGGCGGCGGCCTGAAGACCCTCGGAGAGGTGCTTCATGCCAAGGAGGAAGATCCCAAGGCCCCCGAGCACCGTCAGGAGGATCGTCAGGGCTTCCTTCATTTCGACGCCTCCGCCGCCGCGCCGCGCGCCGCGCCCTTCGTCCCGAAGAGGCGCTGCAGCGCCGCCTCGATCCGCCAGGGGTAGAACATCCCGTACATGCCGATGACGGCGAGGACGTAGGCGAAGGCGACGAGGATCTGCACCGGGGCGAAGCCGCCGTCGGGCAGGTGCGGACGGAGAACCGGGAAGAGCTCGGCGGGAATCAGCATGAAGATGCCCATCACGGCGCGCGTCAGGAGGTGCTTCGGCATCCAGATGACCGTGAGATACGACAGCACCGCCGCCATGATCCACACCTGGCCGGGGAAGCGCTTCAACAGCATGTCGAAGACGTCAATGCCGATGGTGTGGCATTCGTACGCGGTCCAGAACCACGCGAAGACAACGAGAAACCAAGTCAAGGCCTTTTTTGAATTCATCGCCGCGTATTATACCAAAAAGCCTCAGGGACGGGGAAGCGGGAACGCCCCCAACAGCAGGGCTTCAGCATGAAAGGCGATCCGCTCCCTGCGCGACAGCCGACGCGCATTCTGGCCCGTCGGCCCGACAGTCGCCCGAACCGTCCTGCGAGGAATCGCCGCCATCGCCACACGTCAGCCTATATGACGTGCCAAGGCATTCCCCTCGGCAGAATGCGTCTCAACAAGCGAAAGCCCCGAGGCGATGGGCGATCCTCTCCGTCCTCTCGCGCGACTGTCGGCTCCTCCGGGCCAAGGGCGACGGACGTCGCCGCTTCGCGAGGATCTGCGACTGTCATGCAAAGTCAAGGGAGGGTGAATGTGTCCTGCGCAAGACAGAAAAAACGTTGCGTGAGGAGCGGGCGGGACGCCGAGCGGAGAGAGACGGACGGACGAAATGCGCCGCAGAAGCGCAACGCGCTTCGGAGGGAAGGTCGCCGAAGGCGATCGCGTAGCGACGCGCGAGCGCCCGCGTTCGCCGCGCGCGCCGCGAAGGACGCGCGGGGCGAGGATCCGGCTTCGCGGCGACGAAGCGCCGCACGGTGATTCGCGGATGCGGGCGGCGGGAGCGGACGCTCGGCGAACGGCAGCGAGGCCGAGGACGGCACGCAAGCGCGCGATTGAGGCCGCAGGCCGAAATGGCCGAAGCGCAGCGGAGGCCTACGCGCGACGCGACGAACTCGACCAGAAGTCGCCAACGCGGCGCGCTTCGGGGCCGCAGCGGAGCGGACCGCTTGCCGGACGAGGCGAGTTGGGCTGGACTGCGGCCTGCGGCTGACCTCGCGGTCGCCGCACGGCCGACAGGACGCCCAAGTCGCCCGTCCGGAAGCGCGAGCACCGTTGCCCCGAAGCGCGCCGCACGTCGGCAAGCGACAAGATGCACAGCAGCTTATTGTCGCGCAGGGAGAGAGGCATCTTTTCATGCTGAAGCCCTGCCCCCAACAGCCGTATCTCAGCTCCAGACGTTGCTGATGACGGCGATGAGGCCGTCCGACACGGCGATGGCGACGATCGAGCCGACGACGGCCGAGGTCGCCGCGTGCCCGACGCCGTCCGCCGTCGATTTCGTGCGCATCCCGGCCGCGCAACCGATGAGGCCGACGAGAAGCCCGAAGCCCATGCTCTTGACGAGACCGAAAAGGATCATGGAGACGGTCGAGATCGACGTCACGTGCTGCCAGTAGACCGTCTGCGGCACGTGCATCGTCTCCAGCACGAGCGCGCCGCCCACGAGCCCCGCGATCTCCGCGAAGATCGTCAGGATCGGCATCGCGAGAACCGCTGCGACGACGCGCGGCAGCACGAGGAATCGGACGGGCGGCAGGCCCATCGTCGTCAGCGCGTCCAACTCCTCGTCGACCTTCATCGTGCCGATCTCCGCCGCGAACGCGCTGCCCGTGCGGCCCGCGAGGATGATGGCCGTGATGATCGGTCCCAGCTCGCGGAAGAGCGCGATCGCGAGCATGTCGGAGACGTAGACCTCGACGCCGAACATCTGGAGCGCCGCCGCGCACTGGAACGCGAGGATGACGCCAAGGAGGAAGCCGACGCCGACCGTCACCGGGAAGCCGTCGAACGAGGCGCGCTGGAACGCCAGCGCCGAATCGCCGAAGCGGAACTGACGCGGATGCGCGAGCGCCGACACCGCGCAGCAGGCGGACTCGCCGAGAAACGACAGGAAGGAAATGAAGTCGCGCATCAGAACGAGGCGAGCGCCGCCGCAACGGCCTGCGAGAACGCCAACGAGAACGCGCGCGAGTAGTTGCCGTCCGCCGCATCCGCCGAGCCTTCGCCACGCGCCGAGGCGAAGACCGCGCGATCCTTCAAGAGCAGCACCGTCAGCGCGACCGTCGCGCGCCGTTCACCCGGCGTCCGGCAGTCGAGCGCGAGGCGCGTCACGGTCGTCTCGGCGGAAACGTCCGTCGTCAGCTGGGACGCGGCCGGAACCGCCGCACGGAACGCGCCGCGCGCGAGGAAGGCGTCCTGCACGGCGCTCTTCAGGAGCGCGGCGGGCGGCGCGGCGAACTGGTTGTAGGGGTCAAAGGCGAGCGAGCCGTCCGACCGCAGCACGGCCAGGGCCTTCGCGTCATACGGCGCCCGCACGGACACCTGCGAAATGCGGACGCTCCCGCGCGACGGGCTCTCGGCCGCCGAGACGGACGCCGCCGACGGCGCGGGCGTGAATTCGATCGTCCAGGTCGAGACTTCCGGCGGCGCGGACGTCAGGCACCCCGCCAGAAGCGGCAGGGCTACAAGTGAAAGCAAGCGATTCATGTCGCGCATTATACCACACCCCGCCGCACGTCCGCAAGGCGGAACGTGACCGAACAACCCTGTCGCCTACTCCTTCAATGGAATCTCCATCGAACGACCGTCCAGACGGAACAGATACCGCACCTCAGGGATGCGCAAGCCGCCATACCGTGACTGCGGATTCCGAACCTTGCCATCAAACCTTCCTTCGGCCCCAACCGTGTGGAGGGTACCTTGCTCAACGTTGTAACCCAGCGAACGATTCGCATCGAACGGATCGCGCGGGACTTCAGACAGGAAATCGGGCACGAGCGCCCCAAGCGTCGACGGGAGACACCCGTTCCGGCGCTTGTAGCGCGCGACTGCAATTGCCACGCGGCAGGCATCCGTCCCAAAGGTCGCCCGACCCAATGACCGATAACAGGCATTCCAGCCGAAATAGCCATTGACTGCGGAAGTTCCGCACGCGTTTCGCCGCATCCAGCGAATCTCCGCCGGATGCGCCGCCTGAAACGCCCGAACAGACTCCCACGTGGCCGCCGTCGCAGGAAACGAGTCGGCCAATGGCTCGATTTCGCGGACGATGTCAGCCAACTCCAAGACGGAACGGTTCGGCTGAAAGAGGTACTCGCGATAGCCGGGAAACGCCAAGACGACCCTGCCAAGCGCATTCACCAAGGTCTTCAACCCACTTGGCGCCGCCCATGAATCCGGCCACTCGAAACACGCCTTCGGGATGATCATGCCACCGTTGCCTTCCGCCAACTTCGGCAGCACGTTTCTCGCCCGCAGCACACCACGCCGCCATTCTCGGCGAAAGGCCTCGCGCGAGGCATTCCGCCAGCGCACCAACGCGGCATCAATCTCCGACGTCAACCTGTCCGGCAACGTCTCGTCAATCGCCGTCCGCACCAACTCGTCCCATGCGAGCAAGAGAGGCGAGCGCACGTGAAGCATCACCGTGCCGTTTTCAAGCCGATAGGAAAGGCGCGCAAACATCTCGCCCAGCCGCAGCAAGTCCTGCGCCGCCGCCTCGGCCTGGCCGCATTCCCGCAGACGGCGCGCGCGCAAGGCAACAATTCCCCCGTACAGAAACGCCGTATTCTCAAACTCCCAGAGTTGACTGAACTCAGGATCTGAACTGCCATACCAAAACTGATTGCAGCAGGTGCTCCATGCCGATGGATATTGCGCACGCGGGCGTTGCGCCGCCTCGTCCAATGCGGCAAAGAACGCGGCATGCGCCGCCAAGATGCGATCCGCCCACGCCTCCGCTTCCTGCGCCGTCAGCACGAGATTCGTATTGACTGTCTGTATCTGACGGTTCCAGCCATCTCGCCGATAGCCACTCACAAAAAGCCTCTCGGCCGCAGAAAGCGCCAGGCGGTTCGTCGCATCCAGCAAGACGGGAATCATGTTCTCCGCATCCGCAATCGGAAGCACGGGCGGCGGCAGCACATCGCTTACGTCCGGCGGGGCGATGTCTCTTCCCGCCACGAAGAAATACGCGCTCAATCCGGCCAAGGCCCAAACCGCCGCGCCCCCGAACCTCATCAAGGCCCTCACGACACGGATTCGAGCCATTCTCCGCATTTACGTCACTGTTCGCCGTTGAAGAGCGCGTTCGTCGCGTAGTACGGGTCGGACGTGAAGCGGCAGCCGAGCCGCCGCAGCCCCGCCTCGTCTCCGGGCGTGACCATGTGCGTCATGTGCACCTCGCAGCTGCGCAGCTCGTTCAGCTTCTCCATCGCGATCTGCGCCGCCGGATTCGTCGTCGAGGAGATCGCGAGCCCGATCAGCGCCTCGTCGAGGTTGAGCGACGTGTAGCCGACCTTCAGGATGTCCTGCTTCATGTGCGCGATCGAGTGGATGATGTTCAGGCTGATGAGCGGAATCTGCGCCGGAATCCCCGACAGGGTCTTCACCGCGTTCATCACCATCGCCGCCGCCGCGTGCATCTCGTCGGAGTTGCGGCCCGTGACGATCCGACCGTCCCGCAGCTGGATCGCCGCACCCGAGACGATCGTGCCGCCGGCCTTGCCCTTGCCTTGCAGCTGCGCCTCTTCCGCCGCGCGGCGCGCCGCCTCGACGACGACGCGGTCCTCGGTCTTGAGGCCGAGCGAGTCCATCAGCTCCTTCGCGCGCTCGACCATCGAACGCGGCGACGAGCCCTCGGCGAACGCGCACTGGTAGCGCAGGAACCGCCGGATCACCTCCTGTTTCGAGGCGTTGCGCACGACCTCGTCGTCGACGATGCCGAAGCCGATGCGGTTGACGCCCATGTCCGTCGGGCTCTTGTAGGGACAGGCCCCCTTCGTCATCTTCTGCCAGATCGCCACGAGGAGCGGAAAGGCGTCCACGTCGCGGTTGTAGTTCACCGTCTCGACGCAGTACGCCTCCTTGTGGTAGGGGTCGATCATGTTCTTGTCGCGCAGGTCGATCGTCGCGGCCTCGTAGGCGATGTTGAGCGGATGGTCGAGCGGCAGGTTCCAGACAGGGAAGCTCTCGAACTTCGAGTAGCCCGCGACCTTGCCCTGACGGTACTCGTGGTAGATCTGCGTCAGGCACGTCGCGAACTTGCCCGACCCCGGCCCCGGCGCCGTCACGACGACGATGGGCTTCTCGGTCTGCACGTACTCGTTCTTGCCGTAGCCCATGTCGGAGACGATCGTGTCGACGTCCGCCGGATAGCCCGCCGTCTTGTAGTGGTAGTAGACCCTGACGCCGCGCCGCTCCAGCTTCGCGCGGAAGAGCTTCACGGCCGTCTGATCCTGGAAGCGCGTGATGACGACGCCTCGCACGGTGAGGCCGAGCGAGCGGAGGTCGTCGATGAGCTTCAGCGCGTCGTCCGCATAGGAGATCCCGAAGTCGGCGCGCATCTTCTTGCGCTCGATGTCGCCCGCGTAGAGGCAGAGGATGACCTCCGCCTGATCCTTCAGCGACTGGAGGAGGCGCAGCTTCACGTTTGGGTCGTAGCCGGGCAGACAGCGCGCCGCGTGGAAGTCGTTGATGAGCTTGCCGCCGAACTCCAGGTAGAGCCGCCCATACTTCCCCGCGCGACGCCGAATCTCCTCGGACTGCTCTTTCAGGTATTTCTCGTTGTCAAAGCCAAGTTTCATTAATGGGGGATGAGATGTGAGGGATGGGGGATGGGAATAGGGAACGGGGAACAGGGGGGGGGTCAGCGGTGAAGCTCGTCGAGGATCTTCTGGATCTTCTCCTTGCACCGTCCGCAGCCGCCGCCGGCCTTGGTGAAGTTCGTCACCTCCTCGACGGTCGTGAGCTGGTTCTCGGCGATGACGCGCCGCACCTCGTTCTCGGAGACGCTGTAGCACGTGCAGAGCGTCTGGTCCTCCAGATTGCGGTCGGCGTTCTCGCCCGTCTCGTAGTTCTTGATCGCCGCCTCCATCGCCTCGCGCCCCATGACGCTGCAGTGCATCTTCTGCGGCGGCAGGCCGCCGAGGTAGTCGGCGATCTGCTGGTTCGTGATCTTCTTCGCCTCCTCCAGCGTCTTGCCGATCACCATCTCGGTCAGCGCGGACGAGCTCGCGATCGCGCTCGCGCAGCCGAAGGTCTGGAATTTCGCCTCGGCAATCCGGCCGTCCGGCCCGAGCTTGAACTGAAACTGCAGCGCATCGCCGCACGCGAGGGAGCCGACCGTCGCCGTCCCGTCCGGGTGGTCAATCTTGCCCACGTTCCGCGGATTGCGGAAATGGTCCATCATCTTCTCGGAATAGTTCCACATAACGGGCCCTTATTATACCACATTTCGGAGGTCGGCGGCGCAGGCCTACGACCTTGACGACCCTGACGCCTCTCCGCGAGGTTTGGGCGTCGGTCTTCGGCCCCGACTTTCGCGCGCTTCCCGGATTCAAGCCTCAGCCCACGGCAACCGAATCCAGGTCAATCAGCGCGTCCGACCACAGGCGTTCGACAAAGTCCGCAGCCGGAAGGATCTCGATGCCGTCGACCTGTCGCGCAACCGGCTCGCGGCAGACGATGACGCGATGCGCGAACGTGCCTTCCTCCGCGAGCGCCCGCAGCCCCGCGCAGTCCGACCGCGCCACCGTGCGACCGCTCTTGGCCTCGATGGCCGTCGTCCCGACGATGAAGTCGACCTCCGTGCCCGACGGCGTCCGCCAGTAGCTGACGGCACCGTCCCGGATGCGGCTGTCGAGATACGCGCGAAGCTCGTGGTGAACCCACGTCTCGAACAGGTGCCCGTACTCGCGCGTCCCCTCCTCGACAGGCCTGCGCCGCATCAGCCGCCGCGCAACGCCGGGATCGAAGAGATAGAACTTCGCCGTCTCCACGGTCTTCCGCTTTAGGCCGCGCTTCCAGACCGGCACCTCGTCCGCCAACATCGTTTCCTTGAGGATGCGAAAGTATTCCTGCACCGTGGAACGCGGCACTTTCGCGTCGCGCGAGATTGCCGCGTAGTCGATCTGCTCGCCGTTGCTCAACGCCGCCACCTCCAGAAAGCGCCCGAACGCCGGCAGGTTCCGCGTCGCCCCCTCGGCGATGATCTCCTGCCGCAGATACTCGTCAATGTAGTCCGCCAGATCCTCCTCCGGCTCGTCCGAGAACCAGACGGACGGCAGCAGTCCGTAGTTCACCGCACGTGCAAGGGAAAACCGGTCTTTCAGTTCCGCCGCCGAGAACGGATGCAGACGCTTGACGCGCGCACGTCCGCCAAGCAGGTTGACGCCCTGACGCCGCAGCTTGCGCGCGCTCGATCCCGTCAGCAGGAAGCGGAAGCCTCGCCGTTCAATGAGGCGATGCACCTCGTCCAGCAGCTGCGGCAACTTCTGGATCTCGTCAATCACCACGGGCTTGCCGTCCGCGCCGACTTCCTCGATGTAGTCGGGATGCTGCGCGAGGCGGAGATACGTCTCGGACGAAAGCAGGTCCAGCAGGTGCGCGTCCTTGACCGTGTGCTCGACCAGCCAGGACTTCCCGCACTGGCGCGGGCCGAACAGGAAGACCGACTTGGACTTCAGAATGCCGGCGATGTCAAGGAAGCGTTCGACATTGATCTCTTTTTCTGCTTTCATGCGTGAAATTATATCAGATTTCGCACATCAGAGTCAAAACTGCCGACGGTTTCGGCATTTTTAGACCAAATTCGCCAACTCTGTCGGCGAATCTATCGCTTCAGAGCAATCCCCCAAAGACCTCAGGAACGTCAGCCGTTCAGAAGCCGCGCACGTCGTCGCGCACGAGAGCCGGGCGGGAATCCTCGCCGCGTACGCGCACCGTGACGTTCTCGAACCGCACATCGTCGGCGTGGCGGACGTAGAACCCGTACGCCGGGAGCATGCGCCGCCCGAACATGTAGGGATCCGGATAGCCGTCCTCGGCCTCCGGCACCGGAAGGCCGAGCTCGCGCGCCCCCTGCGCGCCCGCGCCCGGCACGTCGATCTCGACGTTGCGCAGCAGCACGTTCTTCGGGCGCAGCAGCGGCACGCCCGTGATGCTGCTCGCCGTCCAGCTGCGCGCCGTCGCGCGAATGTTCTCGAAGGTGACGTTGCGCAGCGCAAGGCCCATCCCGAACGGGATGCCCAGCGGCACGCGGTTCCCCCACTTGCGGTTGAGGCGCAGTCCGGCCCGCACGAAGATCGGCGTGCCGCAGTCCCGGATCGTCATGTTCTCGAACGAGACGTTCTCGACAAGCCCGCCGTCCACGCACTCGACCAGCAGTCCGCCGATCGGGCATGGCGCGACCGTCGCGCCCGGCATGACGGACGCGCGGTAGTCGGACATGAATCCGTTGCCCGTCTTCGGATCGACCAGCTCGCGCCGCGACTTCCCGCCCGTGCAGTCGCGGAAGCGGATGTTCCTGAACCCGCCGTGCGAAGCCGTGCCGAGCTTGAAGAGGCTCGCGCACGAGCGCACCTCGCAGTTGCGCACCTCGACGTTCTCGACGACGAAGCCCGGATTGTCGCTCTTGAGGACGATGCCGTCGTCGTCCGCGTCGATCTCGCAGTCCTCGACGAGCACGTTCCGCGCGTCGATGTCCACGCCGTCGTTGTTGTGGTTCGCATGGCTGTCAACCTTCACCTTGCGGAAGACGACGCCGTCGCAGGCGCTGAAGTAGCACGTCCAGCTCGCGAGATCCCGCAGCGTCAGCCCCTCGACGCGGACGTTCCCGCAGCGGTAGAAGATCAGGCCGCGCGGACGCCCAAGGCGCGAGCCGATCGGGAACTTTCCGCCGTTGCCGAAAATCTCGCCCGCGCCGACGACCGCCACGTTGGTCTGTCCCACCGCCGCGACGATGGCCTGCCACGGTTCGCGGATCTCCGCGTATTCGAGGTGGATGTCGGGGTAGTCCCGGATGTCGGCCGTCCCCTCGACCACGCAGCCCTCCGGGATCTCCAGCGTGACGTTGCTCTTCAGGAAGAGCCCGGCGAGGCGGTGCCGCCCTTTCGGCAGGCGGACGGTTCCGCCGCCCCTTGCCGCGACCGCGTCGATCTCGGCCTGCCACCGCGCCGTCTCGTTCGCCGGACGCGGCGACGCCCCCGCAAGCCCCGGCAGGGCCTCGGCCGTCTGCGCCAACTCCACCTCCAGCGCGACGAATTCGCGCCGGGCGAGAACCAGCTTCTCCAAATCGACTTCCCGATCGGTCTCCAGGTCAACCGCCCGACGCACGGCGGCCGGGAACTTCAGCCGGAGCGGCACGTCCTCGTCCGTCCAGCTTCCGACGACCAGCAGCAGCCTGGCGCCCCGGCGATACGTCGAGACCAGCACGTCCTTCCGTTCGCAGACGACGGGGTTCTCGCGATTCCAATAGGCCGTGTAGACGCAGTCCTTCTCGGCGACGCCGAAGGCCTGCATCTTCGCGAGCAGACGGTTGTAGAGGCGGACGTCGATCGTCTGCTGCAGCGTCGGGCGAATCTCGTGCGGCAGGAACGTCGCCAGCAGCGTCCGTCCGAGATGGCGCTTCTCCTCGGCGGAGCGCGTGTCGAAGATGCCTTCGAGACAGGTCGGGAAGAATCCGCCCTGAAGGCCCTGGTTCACGGCGCGCAGGTAGCCGGTCGTGTAGCGGTCCTGGTGTTCGCTGTTGCCGTACTTCCACTCCATGCCCATCGTCGTGGTCGCGAAGGCGAACGCCGGCAGGAGGTTGGCGTTCGTCTGGTGGATCGTCAGCCACGGATCGACGCCGCGCTCGCACATGACCGTCGCTTCGCGGCGGCAGAACTCGCGCAGCGCCCAGATGGACAGGCTCGGATGCACCTCTCCCTTCTCGTCGATCCATGCGCGGCCCATCACCCAGTCATAGTTGCACCAGGCGTAGGAGTTGTCGTTGTAGACGCCGCCCATGCCCGCCTCGACCATCTTGTCGAGGTAATAGATCGCGTAGTCCTGGTACGAGCCGAAGACCTGCGTGTGCCGGCCCCACTCGTCCGCCATGACAGGCCACTCGGGCAGCTTCATCGCCGGATCGCAGTCGCACGTGTAGTAGTAAAGCGCCGCATTCGGACGACCGTGCAGCCGCTTTGCGGCGTTGAAGGCGAAGTTCACGTGATCCCTCAGCGTCTTGTGCGCCGCCGGCGGCGGCTTTTCCGCGAGAACCGGGACGTCGGACGGACGCTTGCGGTAGGCCTCCATGCACCGTTCGATGAAGTTCGTCTGGTAGGCGCGGTCGATGACGCCCGTCCGCAGGGTCTCGGACAGCTTGCGGACGTGCCCGAAGTCGGCGAACGCCGGATAGCGCGACATCCACCCGTAGAAGGAGTTCCACGACGCGGACGAGGCCAGGTTCAGCATCGTGCGCGAGCTCGGCCAATCGATGTACGTGTCCGCCCAGGTGCGCCAGCCCGCCGGACGGGGCTTCACCGGCGTCGCGCCCAACGCAAGCTCGATCTTCCGTCCGCCTTTCGTGAAGTAGGCTCCGTTGACGAGGTTGAGCCGCAGCACCGCCGTGCCGTCAGTCTCGCGCACGATTTCCACCGCGTCGCGCGTTGCCGTGTGCAGCCAGCCGCGATCGACGTCGCCCGCGTAGTAGACGCCGCGATCGTCCGTGCCGACCCAGCAATAGGGAATGAAGTTCTCAAGATGGGCCTGCGGAATGCTGCGCGAGCCGAACACGCGCCCCGGCCCCCTCGGAAGGTCTCCGGCCGGATTCGAGCGCGTCAGTTCGCCGCAGGCGTGGAACAGGTCGGCGTATTCCGCCCGCAACGGCACGTCAAGATAGATCCGATCCCACACGCCCTCCTCCGGCAGCGTCAGGTCGAGCAGCAGGAACCCGTCCTGCTCAATGCGTCCGCGCACCGCGCACAGGCCGCCTACCGACGCATACGCGGCGGCCGTCTCCGTGCAGGCGCCGAACGCGAGCGACCCGTCCGTCGCCGCCGAACGCTTCCCGTCCTTCTCGAAGTTCAGGCTGACCGGGCGCGCCAGGATCGACCGCCCCAGCGACTCGATGTCCGTCGGCAGGCCGTTCGCGCCGATCCGATAGCGTCGCCCGACGACCGAGACGTCAGACCCGGAGACCGCGACGGGGACGAATCCGGGCAGGATGCGCGGCGTCTTTCCGAGTTTCGTCTTGAACCACGGATAGCGCTTCGCCGTGAAAGACTTCTTCAGGACGACGTTCGTCTGTCCGGCGAGGCGCAGTTCGGCGCGGCATGGGCCTTCGGCAGGCGTACGGTCAAGCCGGCAGATGTCGTGGATGACGTAGGTCTTTCGCTTTCCGCCGACGACGGCAAACGTCCCTTCGCGCGGAAGCCTCCACGTTCCAACCGTCGATCCAGACGAATCATACGCAACGAGCGACAGGCCCTTTTGCGCCGTCGCCTCGTCGCAGACGAGCTCGGCCGCAAGCAGGTTCTCGCTCGGATACCACTTCAACGCACCGCTCACGCCCGTCTCGCCCGCCGCCTGGGACTTGATCTCCGCATCCGTCAGGCAACGGCCCCTGATCTCGGCGGAGACGATCTCGGCCTCGCCAAGCGCCAGCTCCCGAAGCGCATCCGCCGTCAGCGGCGCGTCCGGCTTCACCTCCCCCAGGCGGACGCCATCGACAAAGACGGTCACCTTGTCCGCCTCGACGTTCACGGAATAGACCGCCTCCTCTCCATCGGCGGGAAGAGACGCGGACGTGAAGTCGGCGTACACCTTGCGCGCCGACGCATGGTAGAACAGCTGCAGCAGCTGGCGACCATCGTACCCCGTCGTCCGCTGAAGCCCCAGATAGCCGTCGTTCGAGCTGCGCGAAGAGAAGATGCGACGCCGTGCGTTCGGCTGCGCCAGTGGCTTCGACAGCACGCGAAGCGTGACGTTGCCGGGTACGGGGAGGGAGATGCCGCGACCGAGCAGTTTCGGCACGCCGCCGAACGATGCGGACCTCCGCTTCTCGACAAGATGGAATACCGGGTAGTTCGCATCGACCTGATAGCCCGCAATTCCAGAAAACGGAACGAACGTCGCCTGAACCGATGGCTTGGACCGAAGATTGATGCATGGCAGGATCTTCCAGTCGCCGGGAACGATGCAAGCCGCGCCGAACGCGCCGGCGGGAATCTCGATCTCGCAGTCCCATACGCCTTCATGGAGAACGCTCTTCGTCACGATGCCTTCAGGCTTCCACTTCTGCGACGACAGCCCATAGCCGGGATTGAACTGCCACGTGTGCATGCGCCCAGTCGCGTCCACGACCAGCTGGAACTGCCCGAAGCGCGCGAACTCGCCCACGCGCGCCTCCGGCGGCGGCGAGAACCAGAGCTCGACAGAATCGCCCAGCGCGGGATTCTGGAACTTGTCCGCGACGTGCGGCTTGCCGTCGCCGGGAAGGACCGTCCGCACCGCCACGTGGATCGCCCGCTCGCTCCACGTCATCGCGCACTCGACCGGGCGCGGGTCTACCATCGGCTTCTCCTTCCGAACCACCGCGCCGCGATAGTCCGCCGCGCCGCAGAGCGTCACGGCGTTCGCATACTCGTCCGACGCGATGACGCCGTCCGTCTTCGGCGGACGCGCCGTTTTCGACATCAGGAATTCCGGCACGGCGCCCGCCGTCAGCCCGGCGCACAGGGCCGCCGCCAAGATCAGTCTGCTCATGTTCATGTGCACGAATGCCTCCTTTTACTTGATGATGACGAGAATGCCGCTTTTCTTCCTGTACGAGAACGTCAGCGCGTTGCCGACCTTCGCGACGCGGCCGCCCTCAACCGCAACCTCCGGCAGGTCGGAGATGTCCAGGCGGCTCGCGGACAGGAGCGTCTTCGTCTGACGGCGCCCCTCCGCCGGCAGGTTCTCGGGATCCGTCACGACAATCTTGACACCCGTGCCGACCGTCAGGCCATGTCGGAATGCCAGCGGTGTCCAGTCCTCCGACAGGAAATCGGCCGCCTTGACGTAGATCGTGCCGCCATCAGCAAGCGTGACCGAGCCGGCGTTCGGGAAGGCGGCATTCGGTTCGCCCTTGATCTCGCCCTGGCCGCCAAGTGCGACGACGTGCAGCTCGTTCGTCCGGAGATTGAGCTGAGTCCCCTTTGCGAGAATCACGCCGGACGTTTCCGGGATGCCCTGGGGGTGCGTCATGCGGATATTGCCCGACTCCACGGTCGTCAACCCCAGATAGCTGTTGGCGGCCATCAGGTTCAGCGACCCTTCGCCGCGCTTCGTGAGGCCCGCACCGGACGTCGGCGCCGCCTTCAGCGCGAACGGACATTCATGGCGCGTCTTGCCGTCCGCCGACCAGATGTAGACTTTCGTCGTGTCGGCGTCCAGCCCATAGCCCGGCGCCGACACGTGCGGCACGAGACAGGCGTTCTCGAAATCCCAGTCCGCATACGCCGCCGCGCCACGGCCCGCGCCCTCGATGTCAATGACGGCCGGCCCCGCGTAGCCCTGCGCGGCGAACTCCGGCGTCTCCGGCAGGGAAACGGACGCCAGCCCCGCCCCCGCAAGAGACCTGAGGCTTATGTCCTGAATCGCCTCGCCAATCGACGTGCGCACGCCCCCCACAATGTCCCGACAGTCTGACGTGTCGATGACAATGCCCTTCTCGCCGACGAAGATGCCGTCCGGCTTCTCCGTGCTGCCGCTGACGTAGCCTGCGCACAGGATCTTGAACACGCCGCCATCGAAGAAGAGAGAGGCGTCGCAAGTCCTCGCGGTGTCGTTGTTCCCGTACATGAACTTGTGGATGGCAAAGGTTCCGCCGTCCCGTACTGAGACGACGATCCGCCCCGTCGCCTCGGCCGAGCCCCACCGGACGATGCCGGACTGATAGAGCGTGTTCGACCCCTCTACCTCGACCGTGACGTGTTCGGACGTCCGCTTGCCAAGAGGGTTGTTCTCGCCGAATCCGGCGGCGTTGTTGTCGTTCGTGCCGCCTGTCTGCCGCCAGACCGCAGTCCCGTACTCGCCGATCATCAGCGACAGGACACCGGTCGGACGCACGATCCGCCCGCCGCGCTGCACGAAGACGCCGCGCGCAGGGGTCGTGGCGGATGCCGACGGCTTCAGGCAGGCGATCCGCACGCCATGGTGGGACAGTGTGCCGCCCTCCAGATAGTAGGAGCTCATGTTGCCGTCGCCATGCCCGACGTTCAGGAAGTGGTTCTGCCCCGGCACAATCCGCACGTCGCCACCGGTCTGCCGAATCGGTCGCGTGTTCTGTCCCGTACCGTAGTCCGCATTGACGGTCGTGAAGCTGATGTCGCCGCCCGAAAGCAGCGCGCCCGCATAGGATGTCGCACTGCAGAGGCTGAAATCGACGTTGGTGACAATGGCGCCCGGCGCAAACGCAATTGTGCCGCCATTGGCCTGAAGGCGATATTGCAGGGCCGGATCCGAGAGCATTTCCAGCCTCCCCGCGACGACCAGCGTTCCCGGTCCCATCTTGCGGACCTGGTTGCTGATGACGGAATTCCCAGTCAGGGACAGGCTCGCGTCTGCGGACGCGGAAGAACCAACCTCGATCTCGAACAGACGCTCCTTCGCCGGACGCGACAGGAGGGCGCCCGCGCAGGCATTCGCCCCGGACTCGGCGCGGATCTTGCCCGCCAAGTTGCTCGCCTTGTCGACCTCTGCGACCACGGACTGCGTCAACGGCTTTTCGCACGCGCGAAGCGACAGCACGGCACCTGGACGGATGACAACGGTCGCGGCCCTGGCGGCTTCAGACGTACCGAGCGCATCCGCATTCCCAATCGCAAGCGTACCGCTTTCGATGAGGATGTCATGGGGGGGGGGGGGGGGGGGGGGGGGGGGGGGG
>CAKTZA010000063.1 GCA_934635045.1 uncultured Kiritimatiellota bacterium
GGTGCGCGAGCGTGTAGGTGACGGGCGTCGTCGTGCGCCCGTCGAAGCGGCCCGTCAAGAGTGCTGAACGCGGCGGGATGTTCTCGACCGTGACGGAATCGGGCGCCGCCCACGTGCAGGTGAGGGCGGAGGCGTCCGCGCCGACGGGCAGCGTCACCTCCCTCTGCCGCGCGCGGTAGTCGTGGAAGCAGGGGACGGTCGCGGAGACGTTCGGGAAGTTGATGCGCCCCGTCGGGCGGTGCGCCGCGAGGTCGGGGAGGCGACCGAAGGCGAAGTCGGCGGAGGAGAACGAGACGGCGAAGGAGCCTGACGCGCGGAGGTAGAGCGGAATGGTCTGCCCGCGCGGCACGGGGAGGAGGAGCGTGGAGTTGTTGGGGGAGGAGGTCTCACACGGAGACACGGAGGCACGGAGGGTTTGGGCGGCGTTCGGCGAAGCCGAACCTTCGACGGCGCTGTCCGCTTCGAGACATTCAGCCCGCCCCTCAGAAACGATTCTCCGTGCCTCACCCCGCATAGCGCCTGCTGTGCAGCTCGCTTCGCTCGGGGGATAGGTGCCTCCGTGTGAGGCATCCGACCCGCCCGACACGATCTTGTCCACGAATTGACACGAATTTTCACGAATTGAGATTCGTGTCGATTCGTGAAGATTCGTGGACAATGGCAAAGCGTTCAACGCCGTTGGCACAACCCCCTCAATCCGTGCAAATTCGCGTGAATCCGTGGCTACAACTCCGTGCCTCCGCCCCTCCATTCCCTCGCGCCCGCTTGCGCGCCCTTCGGGTTCGCCTTCGGCGAAGGTCCCCTCCGAAACGCTTTGCGTTTCTTCGGTGCATGTGTTCAGCGTCGCAGACCTTTCTCCCACGAGCGGGACGGCGCGGCCGCCGACGAGGAGCTCGCCACGCCCCGCGCCGGCGACGGTGACGCGCAGCACCGCCGTCCGCTCCGTCGACTGCGGATGCGCGAACGCCCCGTTCGTCGTCCCCGCGTAGACGAGATGCTCCCAGACCGTGTTCGTCGAGCCGGACGGACACGCGAGCGGGTCGAGCCCGCCGAGGGCCTCGTCGAATGCACTCCGCGCCGCGTCGCACCGCCGCTCGCTGTCGGAGACGAACGTCAAGCTCGTCGTCTCGCGCGAGAGAAGAAAGGATATTTGCCCCTCCGCACTTCTTCCTTCTTCCTTCTTCCTTTTTCCCTCTCCCGCCTCAACGCCGCCCATGACGTTCGTGAGGAGGCCGTCCGAGGCGAGGCGCGAGAGGTCGTAGCGATAGGCGAAATTCCCGTTCGGGCTCAGCTCGACCTGGAACGAGACGGGGTTCGTCGGCGCACGGTGCAGCAGCGCGTTCTGCCATGTCAGGAGAAGCGAGCCGTCGTCCCGCATCCCGTGCCAGAAGAGGCTCGGACGGTTCGACTCGGCGAGGCGCCCCCAGTTCGCGGCGGGGACAAGGCCAAGGGAGGCCGTGACGGGCCTCAGCGCGGCATTCGTCGAGAGGAGGATCGTTCCATTCGCAAAGACGACCAGGCTGGAGAACGCCGCCTCGCCGAACGGGAACTCCCAGCCGCCGAAGGACAGGCGCATCCAGTCCGAGGCCGCGCCGCGCCGCCGCCAGTTCTCGGCGATGACAGCGCCCTCCGGCGGGTCGAAGGAGAAGACCTCGTTCGTCCCGATGCGAGAGAGGGTGTAGCCGCAACCAGCCGCCGACGGGCTTATCTCACACGGAGCCACGGAGTCACGGAGATCGCCCGGAGAAATGTCAATCCCAAGCTGTCCTGCGGAAGGTTCGCGACTTTCTCTCCGTGTCTCCGTGCCTCCGTGTGAGGTCGTCTCCCCTTCAGGCTTCACCCCTGCCCATGCGACGGCCGCCGCCAGAGCAATCGCCGCCAGCCCCCTGCGCGCACGGGGACAGGCCCCCCAGTCCCGCCGCACGGACGCGAAAGCCCCGTGCCGCGCCGCCCACGCGACGGCGGCGACCGCCCACAGCAGGGCAGACGCCATTGTCAGGAGAAAAACCATGTGGCTATTATACCATACTGCGGGCGGATTGTGGTATAATACCGCCCCATGATGAGAACGGTCTATTTCGACAACAACGCCACGACGCAGGTCGCGCCCGAGGTGCGCGACGTCATGCTCCCCTTCTTCTGCGAACTCTACGGCAATCCGAGCTCGATGCACGCCTTCGGCGGACAGGTCGCGAAGTTCGTCGATCGCGCGCGCGAGGAAGTCGCGCGCTTCATCAACGCCGAGCCGGACGAAATCATCTTCACCTCCTGCGCGACGGAGTCCGACAACGCGGCGATTCGCGGCACGGCCGAATACTTCGGCAAGGAACTGAAGGTCATCACGACCGCCGTCGAGCACCCGGCCGTCCTCCAGCCCTGCCGCCGCCTGAAGGCCCTCGGCCACGAGGTCGTCGAGCTCGGCGTCGACGCCCTCGGCAACCTCGACCTCGACCAGCTCCGCCGCGAGCTCGCGTCCGCAAAAGGCAAGGCCCTCGTCTCGATCATGTACGCAAACAACGAGACGGGCGTCGTCTTCCCGATGGACGAGATCGCCGCGATCTGCAAGGAGCGGGGCGCGATCCTGCACACCGACGCCGTGCAGGTCGCCGGCAAGATTCCCGTCGACGTGAAGAGGACGCCCGTCGACATGCTCTCGATGAGCGGCCACAAGTTCCACGCGCCAAAGGGCGTCGGAATCTTCTACGTCCGGCGCGGCACGAAGGTGAAGCCCTTCCTGCTCGGTGGCCATCAGGAGCGCTCGCGCCGCGCGGGCACCGAGAACGTGCCCTACATCATCGGCCTTGCGAAGGCCTGTGAGCTCGCGCGCCTCGGCATGGCGAAGGAGGCGGTCGCCGTCGCGGCGATGCGCGACCGTCTGGAGGCCGGGCTGCTCGCGGCGTGCCCGAACGTGCGCGTGAACGGCGACTCGGCGCGGCGCCTGCCGAACACGCTCAACGTCAGCTTCGAGTACATCGAGGGCGAGGCCATCGCCTACCACCTCTCCGACCTCGGCATCTGCATCTCGACGGGCTCCGCGTGCGCGTCCGGCTCGCTCGACCCCAGCCACGTCATCCGCGCGATGGGCGTGCCCTTCACGGCCATCCACGGCTCCGTGCGCTTCTCGCTCTCGCGCTACAACACGATGGACGAGGTCGACTACGTTCTCGACAAACTGCCGCCCGTCATCGCCAACCTGCGCGCCCTCTCGCCCTTCGGGCCGGACACGAAGGTGACGACATTTGAATGACATGAAAACAATGAATATGCGACTCTTCTTCCTTCTTACTTCTTCCCTCTTCCTTTTCATTCTCCCCGGCTGCCGCCGGACAGACGTCCGGGAGATGACCGTCTCGATGCCGGCCCTTCTGGAGGCCGACAAGGCGAAGGTCGTCGAGGCCCTCGCCCGCTACAACGGCGTCGAGAAAGACTCCTACCGCTGGGACGTGGCGGCGAAGACGCTGACCCTGCGCTATGACTCGATGCAGGTCGCGCAGGCGAACATCCGCTACGCCATCGAGGCGAAGGGCGTCAAGGTCGCCTACCCCGAAAAGACCGACGACCGCGCCGGCCACTGACGGCTCGGCGACGCTTATCGGACTGTCGCGCGCAGCGGCACGTTCGGCAGGCACGTCCCGTCCGAAACGGCCTCTTCAAGTTCGCGCGCGCGATCCTCGTCGTACCACCAGTAGGGGAAGATGGCGTCCTCGTCGCCGTAGCGGCCGAGAAGCGACGTCGGCATCCCGAACTTGTTCCAGTAGAGGAGCCGCCGCTCGTCCGTGTTCCAGAGGAGGACATACGGCACCTGGTCGGAGACGAGCCGGTCGATCCGCCGGTAGGCCGCCGCACGTTCGGCGGCGGACATCATCCCCTTCTCGGCCGCGATGAGCGCGTCCACCTCCGGCAGGTCGAGCCCCGTCACGTTGTTGCCGCCCGCGCGCCGGCCTTCGGACGAGTGCCACGTCGTCTCGGGGTTGCGGAAGACGCTTGCGCCCCACGCCGCCCACGTCATGTCGAAGTTGAAGGCGTCCATGTCGCGCATCCACCCGGCGAAGTCCTTGCGGACGATCTCCATCTTCACGCCACACGCGGCGAGCGCCTGCGTGAAGAGCGAGAGGAACTTGTCCTCGCCCGCCGAGCGCGAGAGGAACGTGAACGCGAAGCCGTCCGCATAGCCCGCCTCGGCCAGCAGCCGCCTCGCGCCCGCGACGTCATACGTCCACTGCACGTTCGCGCACGGGTTCGCCGCGTCGTAGAGGTCTTCGTAGTAGCTCTTCTGCAGGAAGTACTCGCCGTTCATCATCGTGCGGTTCATCGTCTCGCGGTCGACGAGCTTCGCCATCGCCTGGCGCACCTTCAGGCTGTTGAACGGCGGACGCCGCAGGTTCATCGCGAAGCCCTGAAAGCCGATCGGCGCGCGGTTCTTCACGCGCCGCTTCAGGATCCAGTTGCGCGCGAACTTCAGCCCTTTCGTCTCCGCGTTCATGATGCGCGCGGAGTAGACCGGGTAGACGTCAATCGCCCGCTTCTTGAGCGCCTCGAAGGCGTTCTCGTTGTCCGCATAGTAGCGCATCACGATGCGGTCGAAGTTGTAGAGCCCGCGCGCGGACGGGAAGTCGCGCCGCCACCACGTGCCCGTGCGCCGGAACTCGCTCTCGACCTGCTCCTCGACGCGCGCGAGGCGGTACGGGCCGCTCACGGGCAGGCCGACGAGCGACACCCGGTTGAAGTCGCGTCCCGCGAACGCATGCTGCGGCAAGATCCAGAAGAGGCCACAGTGCAGGAGGTCGCGCCAGTCGCGCGGGCTGTCCCCCTTCTTGCGGAAGCGCACCGTCCGCGCGTCAAGGATCTCCGGGCTCTCGAAGACGCCGAGCATCGTCTTCCACGGCCCCGTCTCGCTCTTCGCGTCCATGACCGCGTCGAAGGTTCCCTTCACGTCCGCCGCCGTGACGGGCCGCCCGTCCGACCAGCGCGCACGGTCGTCGAGGACGAACGTGAACGCCCGTCCGTCGTCCGACACCGCCCACCGCCGCGCGAGGCCCGGCGCGAAGTCGAGCGTCTCGGAATCGACCGTCAGCAGGTTCTCGTACATCAGGTCGAACGTCATCTTCGTGTAGGCGTTGTTGTCGATGTAGGCGTTGTAGCTCTTCGGGCTCTGTGCGCCCGAAAAGCGGATCGTGCCGCCCTTCTGCGCGCGCGGACTCGCCGCCGGATCGGGTCGGTCGACCCAATTCGTCGCGGGATACCACGTCACCGCCAGGAGCAGAAGCGCATGCAGCATCGTCACGGGCCCGGTTCGCGCAGACGGAAAGCCTCGATCGACACGGCCTTCTTCGTCGCGGGATCAAAGTCGATGATCGCACCCTCCAGCGTCGAGGGCCCGGAGGCGACCTCGAAGCGGGCCGGGATGCCGGTGACGAACTTCTTCGTGACGGGCTTCAGGTCGCGGCCGATCGACGAGACGTAGGGCCCCGTCATGCCGAGGTCGGTGATGTACGCCGTCCCGTTCGGGAGAAGGCGCGCGTCCGACGTCTGCACGTGCGTGTGCGTGCCGACGACCGCCGTCACGCGTCCATCGAGGTAGTGGCCAAGCGTCATCTTCTCGCTCGTCGCCTCGGCATGGAAGTCGACGAAGACGGGCACGTCCTTCGGCATCTCGGCGAGCGCGCGGTCTGCCGCGTGGAAGGGGCAGTCCACCGGGCTCATGAAGACGCGCCCCTGCACGTTCAGGAGGGCGAAGCGGAACGTCGGGAGCGTGACGAGGCACCAGCCCTTGCCGGGGGTTTCCGGCGGATAGTTCGCGGGCCTGACGAGGTTCGTCACCGTGCCGATCTGCCCGGCAAACTCCTTCTGCCCCCATGTGTGGTCGCCGAGCGTGATCGCGTCCGCCCCGGCCTCGAAGATCTCCTTCGCGAGCGCGGCGGTGATGCCCGAGCCGGCGGCGCAGTTCTCCGCGTTCACGACGACGGCGCTAAGACCCTTCTCGGCACGAATCGCCTTCAGGTGGCCCTGCAGCATGCGCCGCCCGGGCCCGCCCACGACGTCGCCAACCATCAGGATCCTCATGCCGACACCTCCCGTTCTGATCTTTTCATGGCCTTGTATTATAGCATAATCGCCCGGCGCGCCGCACGGCCTCGCGCCGCCACCCAGAGAGACGGCTTCGGCGCTCTGAAGGCAGGGGGCTGATCCGCTGCTCCAAAGCGCTCAACGTTTGGTTGTCATTGATAAAACAAGACCGCCCACTTGTGCGCGGGATTGAACGCCGCCTCGCCCTTCACCGCGTGCGTCGCCGTCAGCTTGGCGTAGCGGATCTTCAGCGGCTTCGCGAAATCGGCGAACTGCTCGACGGGATTGGCCAAGATGTTCCCGAACTCGCCGTGCGCGACGACATCGCCCCAGCGAACGCCGTCTTCGCTCAGCCGAAGCTCCCACTTGTCGGGCAGGTTGCCGAGATTGTGCCGCGGATCGAACTTGAAGCCGCGCACAAGCCCCGGATGCTTCCACTTCGCGACGAGCTCGTTCGGGGCCGATCCGGCGGAGACCGTCACTTCGACGCCCTCGTTGACGAAATACTTCCGCAAGGGCGCCGCATCAGGCTCCAGCGGGACTTCGGGCGCGAACCGGAGGGCGATGCGTTCGACGAACGCGCCCGGCTTCGCTTCGGTCACGACGAGACGGAATCGGCGCGCCGTCACGACCGGGAAGCGCTCGATGCGGCGGTAGCCGACTGTCGCGGACTCGACAAGCTGCGTCCAGACGCCGTCCCTTTCGCATTCGAACCGCCAGGACGCGATCTTCTGCCCCTGCGTCAGACACTCCCTCACGTCGACGGCGTTCACGGCCGCAGCGTGCGCAAGGTCGATCTGGCAAGCGCCCGGCGTGCGCCAGACGGTCGCGTCCGACGCGTAGTCGATGGCGTTGAACCGCTTGACATAATCGCCGAACTCCTTCAGGCGCCTCACGTCGTCCGCCCCCACAAGGCCCTCTCGGTTCGGCGCGATCCCGAGGTTCAGCACACAGCCGCGCCCGACGCTCAAGAAGTAGATGTCCACCAGTTCCGAAAGCGGCTTCGGCGCATCCTTCTCGTGCCAGAACCAGCCCTTCCGCAACGGCGTGTCGCATTCGGGCGTCTCCCAGAAGCCGCGCGACGTGACATAGTTGACCGCCGTCGGCGCATAGCCATCCTCGTTGCCGACCCACACCGCCGAATTCGGACCTTCACCGCCGAAAGCGACCGCATCCGGATAAAGCTCGTGCAGGCGTTTCAGCAGCTCCGGGATGCGGTAATACGCCCAGGGCGAGACGGCCAGCTTGCGCCGCTCGCAGGCGCCGCCGTACCAGCCGTCCCCGCCGTTGGCGCCGTCCAGCCAGATTTCGGAGATCGGCCCGTAGCTCCTGAACAGCTCCTCGAACTGTCGGTGATAGTAGTCCGTGTACGCCGCCGTGCCGTAACTGGCCTGATGGCGGTCCCACGGCGAGAGGTAGACCCCGAAGCGCAGGCCTTTCCTTCGGCACGACTCCCAAATCATCTTCACGACATCGCCCTTGCCGTCTTTCCACGGCGTGTTGGCGACCGTGTAGTCCGGGTTCAGCGGCGACGGCCACAGGTTGAAGCCGTCGTGGTGCTTCGTGACCATCACGACGCGCCGAATGCCGGCCGCCGCCATCGCGTCCACCCACTGGTCCGTGTCCAGCCGGGTCGGATTGAAGACGGCGGGCGGCGTGTCCCCGTACCCCCATTCCTTGTCCACATAGGTGTTCAGCCCGAAGTGGACAATGGCCATGACGCCATCTTCCAGATGCTCCAGCTGCCCTTTCGACGGCACGACAGCCGCCTGCGCGCCGACGAACATTCCAAGCGCGCAGAAAACGCTCAATTTGTCTCTATTCATCATTACACTTCTCCTTGCCCCGCATTATATCAAAAAAGCACGGGCCTGCGCGTCAGAGCCGACGCCAGTCAAATGGCGGCACGGACACGCCCCGGCGGCCGAACGGCTTGTCCGTGTGGTTGACGACGACCTCCGCGCCGTTGGCATACCCCGTCAAGGTCACGCCGGGCGCAAGCAGGCGATGTTCCGTCATGAACACGAGCTGCAGGTCCGACAGCCGCGCATGCTCGTCCGCGCCTTTCTTGACGGCCGTCACGGCGTCCGCGAAGTTCTCGGGCGTGTCCAGCGTCAGGTCTTCCCTGCCCATCCACTGGAATCCCGTCACGAAGGCCGAATGCAGGTAGAACATCGGACGTCCGCCGAACTCGACGAGCGCAAGGCGCGTCTCGCGGTCCTTGATCGTGTAGTTCGTGCACGCCGTGAACGGCCCCGAAAGGATGATGCCGTTGTAGACGAGCTGCCACAGCGGAACGATTCGGTCGACGAGCGGATGCGGCCTCGCGCCCGGCTGCGCATAGGAAATGTAGAGCGCGTAGTCGAGCGAGCCGGCGGCGAAGTCGAATCCGCCCTCGCTGCCGCAGCCGCCCATCGTCCGTCGCGCCTCGCGCTGGATCAGGTCGACGTAATGCGCGGCCTGGCGCTTCGTCAGGGGATGGCGCGGGTCGAAGCAGGCGCGCGGCGTGGTGATCGAGAGGACGTCGATGTAATGAAGGCCGCGAAATCCGAGCGAAGCGATCCGGCCGAGGTCTTCCGAGGCGAAACGCTCCCACGCGCGCCGCGGGCAGAGGTTGTACATCCGCCCGCCCGACCAGCAGGAGTTCTTCGACAGCGACCCGTCCCTGTTCTTGATGACGAACTCCTCGTCCCAGCAGTCCGCGATGCGGTAGGCGTCGGAATGGTTGTTGTGGCAGACGATCCGATAGCCCAACGCCCGCGTCTCGGCGACCAGGCGCCGCAGCGCGGCCTCGCCGCCCAGCGCGGGCTCGACGGGGAACACCTGCGGATAGCGTCCGTCATGGCCCATGCGGTTCCATCCGACGAGGCAGAACTCGGCGTCCTTGACGCCCGCCGCCTTGCACGCGCGCACGAATTCGCCGACGCGCGCGAACGTGACGGCGACCTTCAGAGGCGGCTCGTTGGAGGGCGTCTGCTCCTCGACCGGCGGCGGCGCCGGCTTCCACGCCTGGCGGATGCGCACCTCGACCGACTTCGCCACCGCCGCGAGATCCGGCTGCTCCCGCAGACGCGCCGCAATCGGCCGCACGTCGCCGCGTGCAAGCCGCCGGCTGCGATAGGCCGCCGCCATCTGCGGATAGCCCGCCTCCGGCGGCAGTTCCGCAAACGAGACGCGAATGTCCTCCTCCGCAGGGCAACCGTCCAGCATAAACCGAAGCGCGACGGAGTACGTCCCGTCTTTCACGCGAACGATCGTCCTGTAGCTCCACGGAAGGCCGTCCACGAACGCGACGAACGTCTTGCGCGGCGTCTTCATCCCGAACATCGGCATCATCGCGGCACCGAGCGCGCATTCGCCGTTCGTCGGGCAGGTGAATTCGCCGTAGAAGCCGTTGGGCAGGACGAAGAAGCCCGGCTCGCCGACCCGTGCCGTCGCGAAGTCCGGCGCAACCTCCACCCAGTCGGCCGCGCCGACAGACGACGCGGAAACGGTCAAGGCGCCATTCTCGACAAGCTCGGAAGACGAGGTCGTTCGCCCCTCCCGGCAGACCGTCATCCGCAGCGCGTCAACGCTTGCCGCAGCGCATGCGGCAAACGCCATCGCCGTCACGCAGACGGTCAGTTTCAATCCCCGTCTCCCTTCAGACGCACCTCGACGACCGTCGTCAGGTTGTCGACCCTGTCATACGGCAGGCGGATCCGAAGGCGCCCGCCCTTCCATTCGTACGGCACGGGACGGCCCCTGGCCTCCGCGGACAGCGGCTCGGCGACGCCCTCGCAGGCGATCTCGCCGCACTGCAGCCAGTCGTAGTGGAAGTACAGCGTGTCATCACGGCGCGTGACCGGGACGTTGCACCTCTCCGGCCACAGGTCCGTCCCCCGCGTCCCGACGATCGACCGCCCGTTCTCCTTCATCCAGGCCGCCATGCCCTCCATCAGCTTGTAGTACGCCTCCGGCAGGGCGCCATGCCCGTCGGGCGCCACGTTCGCCACGAAGTTGCCGTTCCACGACCGCGCCATCGCCGCCTGCGCGACCAGCCAGGCGAGCGGCTTGTAGCTCTCGTGGTAGCGCCAGCCCCAGCCGCCATCGCACAGCGTGTGGATGTACTCCCACCAGAGCGACATCGGGCGGCGCGAGCGCGGGAACCGGCACTCGCTGTCCTGCGTCAGGAAGTCGCCGTGCGAGCGCCCCCGGTCGTTGATGATCAGCGACGGTTGCAGCTCGCGCATGCGCTTGACCGAGATGCAGGTCGACCCCATGCCGTCAAACCACATCATGTCGATCTTGCCGTAGCGCGTCAGCAGCTCCTCGATCTGGATGCGGTTGTACTCGCGCAGCCGCGCCCTCTGCCCGTCCGTCATCTCCAGCGGCTTGCGCGGCTCCCAGTCGCATCCGACGTCCGGATCGTCCGGGTCGCGCGAGAAGGTCATGTAATCGCGGTCGAACCGCCAGTCCGGCGGCGAATAGTAGAGCCCAACCTTCAAGCCCTGCCGCCGACAGGCCGCGACGAACTCGCCGACGAGATCGCGGCCGCCCAGCCAGTTCCCGGTGCTGAACCCGCCGACCGAACTCGGCCACAGGCAGAAGCCGTCATGGTGCTTCGTGGTCAGGATCGCGTAGGCGAAACCCGCCCTCTTCGCGGCGGCGAGGATCCTGTCCGGGTCGAAACGCGACGCGTCGAAGCGCTCGGCCTGCCTCCAGTACTCGTTCGGCGGGACGTTGCGCGCCGGCGAGGGCAGCCCCCAGCGCGCGAGACACTCCTTCGGCTGGCCCGGCGCGGGCTTGATCATGCCCCAGCTCAGGTCGCCCCAGCCCGTCACGGAGGAGATCCCCCAGTGGATGAACAGCCCGAGGCACGCCGTCGGGTACCACTGGGCGTCCGGATGCGCGTTGCGCGCCCAAACTTCCTCCTCCTCGTCCGGCGCAAGGCCGAGATTCCTGATGAAGGCGTGCTGGAACGCGACCTCCTCGGAGACGTCCGCGCCGGAATCCGACGGCACGGCGACCGCCTGCGCGCAGACGGCCATTCCAAGCGCGCAGAAGGCGCCCGCTCTACCGCTGTTCATTTTTCCCTTTCCTTTCTTGTGCATTTTCCTTCCTCTCTTGTGCATTCCCTTTCACTTCTCCGAGGCAGACCCTCAGTCTCGGCAGGCGGCCCGACGGCGCGTTGACGGCGACGACCCGGCAGTCGGCTGTCTGCGGCGGGCGCACCGCCAGTCGCCCCTCCGCGCGCACGACGCCCGCGCGGTCATGCAGCCGCCAGCGGCCGTCAAGGCCGCACAACAGCCGCTCGCCCTCCTTCAGGTTGACGGGGAACACGCACGCGACGCCTTCGGCGACGAAGCCGGGATACTCGGCGGCGCCGGTCAGCTCGAAGCCCAGGAACGCCGCGGCCCCATCCGTCCCAGCGCGCTCGCCCGCGACGCGCTCGACGGACAGGAGGCGGACGGGGCCCAGAAGCCCCGAGGGGGCAAGCGGGTCGCCCTTCTTCAGGTTCGACGCGGACGTCCACGTCTTCCGCAGGCCAGGCGGGAGTGCCTCGTCGGCGATCAGGCGGTTGCGCCAGGTGTTGGCCACGCGAATCTCCAGGCCGACCGTCTGGCCCCTCTTCCCGGAAACCGCTTCCGTCACGTCCACCTCATAGGGTTCGCACCACGCGATCCCCGCCGAAACGCCGTCGACCAGGACTTCCGCCGAGACGTCCACGCGGCCGAGCGAGAGGACCGTCCGGCCGTCCCGGACGGCGTCCGGGACCTGCAGCCTCGTCCGGTAGACCGCGACGCCCGAATAGTGGGCGATTTCGGGGTCTTCCTGCTTCGACCAGTCAAAGAGCCCGTCTGCGGAGACCGTGCGGCGGAAGCCGAGGCCGTCGAACTCGACCTGCCACGGGCCGTTCACGTTCGCGAGGGCCGCGCGCGCGCCCTCGTTGCCCTCGCCGGCCCCCGCCGACGCGGCGGAATCGGCCGGCCCGTCAAACACGACGAACCGCGAGGCCTCCTCCGCGTCCCCCTCGACCATCGGCAGCCAGGTGTGGCCGTCCGCCACCCGCCAGGCGCGCGCCGGCACGATCCGTCCCGTCAGCGGGTCGAAGACCCTCGGCCTCTTCCCCGTCACGCGGAAGCCCATCTCCGAGCCGGCGGGCGCCCGCGCCTTCCGCACGACGAAATAGATGTCCGCATCCCCTTCCCGCCGGTGCAGGGCGGCGACCTCCTCCCCGACGCGCAGGCCGCGCGCGGCGAAGTCGGGCCGGACGCCCAGCGCCGCGAGGGCCTCGCCGGGCGTCATGCCCGCGAACACGCGCCCCTTGCCGTAGGCGCGGCTTTTCACGCGCCGACCGTCGCAGTCGCCCCAGACCTCGTCGGCGATGGCCGCGACCTCCGCGTCGTTCTGCCGGGCGCGCGGCAGGTCGCCCAGGGACCTGCGCGGCTTCGGGCCGAGGACGGCGCCGCCGTCCGCGACGAGCGTGCGGACCTTCCGCGCGACCTCGACCGTCAGCGCCGTGTCGCAGTCCCGCAAGACCAGCAGCCGGTACCGCCCCGTCCTCGGCCCGCCCAGCGTGCCGTCCGGCGCGGCCTCGAGGCTCTCCACGAGCCATCCGCCCGGGACATGGTCGTAGTCGTAGCCGGGCGGCAGCCCCTTCAGGCGGTCGGTCCCGCCGTAGAAGCCGGCCAGCGGCCCCGTGCGGTCCTCGCCCGTGAACGCCAGCACGTCGGCGGCGAAGCGGCCGCGCGTCAGCATGGCCTGGCAACGGGACAGGTACTCCGTCCAGGGCCGCACGTGCGGCCACCAGGCCTGCCCCAGCTGGAGACAGAAGCCGAAGCCGCCGAACGCGGGCCCGGGGTACCGCCGCTCGGGGAAGGCGTTGTGGGCGTAGGTGTGGATGACGGTCCGCGTGACGCCTTTGAGGAACCACCCGTCCTCCGCCGCCTTGAGGTCGCGCGGCGCGAGGCTCCAGTCCGCCGCCGACGTGTGCGCCTCGCAGGCGACGAGCGCGCCGCCGTTCAGGTGCGCGGCCGACGGCGCCTCCCGGACCTGCCCGCCCTCGCTCATCGGGATGTCGCAGGCGAGATACGGCGTCATCGGATCGCCCGCGAACGTCCCCACGCCGCAGGCGAACCCCTCGACGGACTGCTCAAGCCCGTGCGCCCGGCAGAAGTCCGCGACGATGCCGAAGTAGCGCTCGCGCAGCAGCTCGTCCAACGTCTTCCGGACGTCGAAGAGGAACCTTTCGCTCGCGTCGCGCGAGTCCACGAGGTAGCCCGCGTAGACGGGCAGCCAGGGCGTCAGGTCGTAGCCGCGCCGGCGGCGGAACTCCTGCGGGAGGTCGTGCGCCCAGTTCTGGGTTCCGCTTTCCCAGCTGTCCAGCAGGAGGCCTTTGACGCACGCGCCGCCCACGGCCCGGCCGACGTCCAGAACCTGCCGGAAGTAGGCGTCGAGATGCCGCCGCGTCACGTCGGCGTCCATCAGGTCGCCGACGGGGCCCGCCGCGCCGTCGGGGGAGGGGTCGTTCACGCGCCCCGTCGTGCAGCGGCCGACGCGCAGCAACGCCCACGTACGGCCATCCGCCGGCGGACGCCAGCGCAGCGCGCCGTCGGCATCCACCGCCTCCGGCCCCAGAATCCTGACATCCCGCGCGTCGACGGCCGCGCCACCCTCCTCGGAGATCGCCTCGCCGAGGGGGATCGACACGGCCTTCGCCGCCGTCTTGCCGGACAGGTTGCCCAGGACGGGGCGGGACGAGAACTCGGCCGAGACGACCGCGCCCTCGTCCGCCTTGACCCTGACATGACGGCCGCGGACCGGCGGCAGCGCGTAGTCGACCGCGTCGTCTTCATACTCGTACAGGGCCTCGCCGGCGTCCAGCTCGGCGACCGTCCGCCAGCGGCGGCCGTCGTCCGACGCGCGGACGCGCGCCCTCTTCCCCTTTTCGCGGCGCCACCTGACCTTCACGGAACGCACGAGATTCGTCTCCTCGGACAGGCACGCCTCCGGCACGGGGAACGCCAGCGCCGCGACATCCCCGTACCAGCGCGGCGCCTTCGCCGGGAAGGCCAGCGGCCATTCCGACGGGTCGGGTCTGGGCAGGACGGCCTCTTGCCCGCCCGCGACACGGACCTCCGCGCAACGCACCTGCAGCATCCCGTTCGAGGGCGCGATCCACGGGCCGCCCGAGCCCGACCAGCCGGCGCCGTTCTGCGCGGCAAAGTCGAGCCCGAGGCCCCGGCAGTCCGCCAGCGCGGTCCTCAGCGCGTCTTTCCACGCCTCGGACAGGAACGGCGTCGCGGGCCAGTCGGGCATTGACGCGGCGTAGCCCGCGTTGAAGAGGTGGACGCCGCCCAGCCCGGCGTCGGCCATCGCCGCCAGCTCCACGCGCATGGCGGCGGGGTTGACGCAGTTGTTCACCCAATGCCACCACGTCTGCGGCCGGGCGTGGCGCGGGGGACGCGCGAAGTCCTCCTCCAGCGTCGAAGCGGCTGACGGAAGCGCGGCAAGGAGCAGTCCGGACAGGACAACCGGCCTCATAGGCCCTCCTCCAGAACCATCAAGGGCCAAATGCCAGGACGCCCCATGGGCTCCTCGCCCATGTTCAGCTGGGCGGCCCGCTTGCGATAGTCGCCGTCGTTGTCGTTGACGAGTATCGAGATGCCCATCGCCTCGCCCGCTTTCGGGCTCCACGGCGGCAGCGCCTCCACCGGGAAGAAGAGGTCAAAGGCGTAGCCGGCGGCCGTCTTGACAAACGTGCCCGTGATGCGCGGTTCGGGGCCGGGGCGGGTGAACGCGAACTGCTTCCACGGCGCGACTTCGCGGTAGGCCTCGACCGTCTTGCCGTCCCGGCAGCGGATCATGTAGGCCTGATCGTCCGGCGCATAGCTGCCGCGCACGGCGTTCCGCTCCCCGTCGCCGAAGACGTCGAGGTAGACCTGAAGCCCGTCGCCGTTGTACGACGCGAGAACGTTTTCGCGCGGATCGGGATGATAGACGTCATCCGTCACCTCGACGAGCAGGCAAAGGCCCTTTTCGCTCCATTTCGCCCGCACGTTCGCCGACAGGTCGGCGTCGCCCTTGCGGAAAAGAGGCCGTCCGAACCACTTGCTCTTGGCCGGCGGCGGATAGTCGCGATAGGTCGACAGCGCGACAGCCGGCGCGTCGGCCCATTTCGCCAAGTCGCCGTCCGCCGCAAATCCTGCCGGCGCCTTGCGGGCCTTGAACAGGTCCAGGGCGAACTCCTTGAACAGCGGCTCTTTCCCCGGCGCATGGAACTCCAGCGTGTAGACCGCCTTCGTGCGCCCCGCCTGTTCGGGCAGCGGCAAAGCCAGCGTCTTCTTCCCCTGCGGCGCGAGCGAGACGTCCAAGTCAAGCAACGTCCGATCGGACGACTTGACGGCGAGACGGCCCGACTTCTCCTTGGCCCGGAGGTTCGAGACGACGAGATTGAGCTTGGCGTCCTTGACCTCCGTCTCGATTCGGAAGTCGGGCACCGCGCCGCCGACCATGTCCAGGGTCTCGAACTGCCGCTTGAAGGCGGCGAGCCGCCCCGGCCGGCCGCGGACGAACAGCGGACAGCCGTCAACCGGGAGCAGCCCGTTTTCGGGAGCCTTCTCCCGCGCGCCCGTCATGTTGAACAGCTCGAACGGCTCGGTCAGGCCGGCGAGGACGAGCGAGCTCACGAGCTGCGGCTCCGTGAACACGTTCATGTCGTAGTTCCAGATCACGGCCACGGGACGCTTCTCGGCATCCTCGAACAGGTAGCACCGCACGGGCTCGCCGAAGAGGATGTCGCACCTGAAGTCCGCGTCGCCGAGCAGGCTGGCCAATGCGTTGATCGAGAACAGCTGCGCGGACGGGACCATGTCCAGCCCGATGAACGGGACTTCCGGCGCGCAGAAGTTCCAGTCGTTGTCGACGAGCACGAAGTCGGCGTGCTTGAACGACGCGAGCCGGTAGCGCATGACGTGCGCCAGGGACGCCTTCTCGCCGAGGCCGATGTCATAGGTGAAGTGATGCAGGCGGCAGCTGTCCGAACTGGCGAGCGCCTTCCCGTGCCCGATCGCCGTCACGTTGTTCTCCGGCAGCTCGAACATCGAGAACAGGTTTCCTTCCGTGAAGAGAATCTTCGTGTCCTTGGAGAACTTCGTCTTCAGCATCTGGATGTCGGCGTCGAGATCGGGGCGTTCGGGATGCTCGCGGTACGGATGCACGGCGGGGTTCGAGCAGTACGCCAAGCCGCCGCCGTTCCAGAACTCGACGACCGACTCGTCGACCGCGCCCGGATCGGGCGTCAGCATCTTCGCCTGCGGGTCGGCCTTGTGCAGCCCTTCCGCGATCCAGCCCATGACCTTGACGGACGCGCGCGTGTCCTCCGGCGTGTACATCGGCTCGTTGACCGTCTTCCACCAGTCGATGTACGGATACTTCCGTCCCATTTCGTAGCCGCACTTCACAAATTCCGGCTTGGCGGAGTCGGGGACGGTCGGCAGCCCGTTCGGCCGCGTGCGCGCCACGTTCCATTTCCCCAGGAAGTTTTCCTGATCCCAGTTGAACGGCATCTTGCCATCGCACAGGATCTGCGAAATGATCTTGTAGCCGAGCGGACGGTAGAACCGCTCGTAGCACTTCCGCGTCGGCGGCCGGAACGCGACGACCGATCCCATGCCCGCCTTGGCACACGCGGTCAAAAAGCGCTCAGTCGTTTCGATGACGCGATCGCCTCCCACGCCGTTCAGCAGCGTGCGGTGCTTGAACGGGCCGGACTTGTCGACCAGCACGGCAAAGCGCGAATGGAAGACGGCCGGCTCACCGAATCCGGTCAGGCGCGTCTCGACGGCATAGGTGCCCGGCTCAAAGCCCTCCAGCTCGGGCATCTCCCGCCAGGCCGGCTCTTCGCCGCCGCGCAGGGACACGTCAAACGCGCCTTTCTTCAGCGTCCGCCTGAAGACGTCACGGCATTTCCACGTGACACGGCCCTTGCCGGGCGCGGCAGACCGCACGCGCAGCTTCGCGCCGAGAATGCCGCCGTAGTCCGCCGTGTGCATCGGCGCCGTCGTCTCCAGCGAGACGCCGACATCGCAGCAGACGTAGGGATCGGGAGGCGTCTCGCCTTCCGTGAACGAGACGGCGTCAAACCAGACGTGTCCGGGCTTCTTGCGGTTGACGATGCCAAGCGCGACCTGGATGAGCCGGTTCGGGGTCGTGTAGACGCGCGTGTAGCGCTTCCACTCTTTCGTGGGGCGGCCGAAGCTCCCGCCGTCCACATAGGGCCCGTAGGCCTGTGTCCAGCCCGTCAGGACCAGCTCCGGCGCGTCCGCCGCGTCAAGGTCGGTCTTCGCCCAGAAGCTGACCGTGTACTTCGTTCGCGGCTTCACCGGGAACGCGAACGAGGCGATGTTGCCGTTCCCGCCGTGGACGTACTGGCGGAGCGAGCGCTTCCCGTGCACGGCGGTCGTCTCGTCGATCTGCCAGGCGTAGCCTTCCGGCCAATCGCCTTCGGTGCCCGGATTCGGGCGCCGGTTCTGCCAGCAGGCCAGCCCGTCCTCGAAAGAGCCGTTCACGAGCAGGTTCGGGCTGCGGCTGAAGTCCGGCAGCCTGAAGCCCGCAGGGCCGAAGTCGAAGCCGTTCACGATGTACCCTTTCGCGGCGGCCTCGCGCGACGGGGGCAGGTCGAGATCGAGGTCATAGACGATCTCGGCCTGATTCTCAGGGCTCCCAAAGACCACCTCGAACCGGTCATAGGTCTCTTGCGGCTTTTCCCAGTTCTGCGCCACGCCGATGCGGCCGGTCACAGGAACGAACGCCAGCTCCGTGCGGTCGGCCGCAAGCGACAGGCGAACCTCCGCAGGGCTCTCGCCCAGGTCCACGTTGAACCGCCTGCGCTGCGCGGGATTGAAGTTCGCGTTGCGCTTCTCGCCGTCCGCCCAGACCTCCCGTCCGTGGGCGTCGCCCAGTTTCCGGTTTCGGAAGCTGTTGGCCGCATAGAACCGAAACCCCTTGGCCGGCCGTTCCGGCGTCCCGATCCGAAACGTGACGCGCACGCGCCGGCCGTCCGGCGCGAAGGCCAGCTCCTCGAAAAGCGGGAGCGCGGCGTTCTTCTCGCCCGCCGGCAGGTCGCCCGTCACGCGAATGCGCTTGACGTCCGCGTCGATCGTTCGCCGGACGTTCCGCACGCCGCCCAGGCAGACGTACTTCCCCGCCGGATCGAACCCGCTCCAGCCCGCCTCGATCTTCGACGCGTTGTCCCGGAAATCGAGACACCCCTTCTCGTCAAGGGTTATTTCGCCGTTGGCGCCCGCAAAGGACTTCCCCGTGAATTCGGCCGCCGCTGCGCTCCCGGCCGCCAGGACCGCCGCCCAACCGACGGCAATCCCCCAATTGACCAATGACATGCTTTTCATGTTGTTCGTTTTCCCTGATTTCATGTTTCTGTTTTCCTGTTCTGACAGATGACTACCGGATGCTGATGACAAGGCCCGGCGGATTCACGATGTCCAGCAGGAGCGTTCCGTCGACGACCCTGAGCCGCCCGCGGTAGCGTGCCGCCGTCTCGTCGTCGCCCCACAGCCGCCGCGGCGAACCGCTGACCGTCGTCGTGCCGGACACGGCGCCGATCGCCAGCCCCGACGGACGGCTCGGAACATCGTATGCCCGGACGTCGATCCGCACGCCGTTGCGGATCTCGACATTCGAGAAGGCCGTCCCCTGCCCGAGGACGCTGTCCCGCTTCAGCGCGCCGTTCGCGACCGTGCCGGCGCCCGTCACGGAAATCGCGTGCGCACCGCCCCCCAAGTCGAGCGTCGCGCCGGCGGCAACGTCAAACGCCGCGCCGTCCGCGCTCCCCGGCTCCAGGCGGACGACGCCTTCCCTGACGCGCGTCACCCCCGTGCAGGCCAGCGTCGCGACGCCGAGGTCGTTCGTCGCCGTCCCGTCTGGCGAGACGGTCTTCGCCGTGCCGACGACAAGCGTGCCGGCCCCCTCTTTCACGAGGCCTCCAGCGCCCGAGACCGGCATCCGGACCGTCCATGTCCGGCTCGCGGGCACAGCCAGCCGGAGACCGCCTTCCCGCGCCTCGAACCGAACGTCCAAGGCGTTCTTGACCAGGAACTCGCAGTCACCGTCCGACGGCGCGAAGAAACCGCCGTCAAAGGCAAGCGTCACGGGCGTCGCCGTGCCGCGCGACTCGACGTTCCGCACGTTCAGCCGCCCGCCGTTGCGCACGAGCCACGTGCCGGCAGCGGCGTTGCCGATCGCCAGCCGGTCGGCCGTCGCGTCGGAGGCGTCCAGCGTGAAGTCAACTCCGCCGTTCCAGAGGAATCCGCCGCCGTCGCCTGTTGCGATCGCCGACCCCCCGGAAACCGTCCACTTCGCCCGACACCCGGTCCGCACGGAGAGATTGACCATCGAGGACACCGACAGGCTGGAGCCGTCCTTGACCTCAACCAGCGGCGACACGTCCAGCGCCGCCTTGGCGGCGTCCGCCGCCATGCCGCAGGTGATGGTGTCGGCCTCGACGGACGCGCCGTTCGTGACGAAGAGATACGGCGAGACGGCTTCGGGCGCGTATTCGCCCGTGTAGGCCTCCGCCGCCAGGAGCATGTGCTTGAAGAACCCGCCGACCACCGCCCGGCAGCGGTCAATCACAAGGCCCGGCGCGGCCGAGACGGCCGTCGTCTTCAGCCCCAGGCGGATCCCGTGGGGAATCTTGAAGACGGGCGCCGCCTCCGAGGCCACGTGCGCGCCGACAAAGGCGACTTCGCCGTCCGCCACGTTGAAGCCCGTGTAGCCCGTCGTCGGAACGGCCTTGTCTCCAACTGGCGACAGGGACTCGAACGTGCCGGTCGCCGCGTGCGCACCGTCGCCAAAGGCGTAGGCGTAGTCTCCAGGCTCGGCCGCCTGGAGCGCGAGACGGCCCGCGCCGAGCTTCACCAGCGCGCCGCCGGTCGAATGCGGACTCGCCGCGAACGTGACGTCGGCATCCGTCGAGACGGCGACGGCTTCCGTCGTCTGCGCCGCCATGACGAAGGCAAACGGAACGGCCTTGGCCGTCTTGTCCGCATCCCGAATCGCCACGGCGGCATTGCCGACGGCGAAGTCGCGCGGCGCGCCCGAAGCCGCGCCCAGCGCCTCCGGCGTCGCCTCGAACGAGCCGGCCCGCACGGACATGTCAGCCGCAAAGGCGTTGGCGGGGTTGTCAATGGACAGGTGACCCTTGCCCGTCTTTTCCAGGCCGCCGTCCGTCAGGACGCCTTTGAGCGCGAGCGACGCCCCCTCGGCCACGTCCACGCGGACGACGCTCGGCAGGTCAAGCGCGTTCTGGACAGTCGAATTCCCCGAAACGGCCTTGATGACGGGCTGCCCGACGTCCCGCAGCGTGATCGCGGCGCCATCCAGCGTCAACGCGCCCGCCGGGTCGAAGAGGAGGCCGGCCGCGTCCGCCGCCTCGGTCAGCGTGGACGAGACCGAATGCCGCATGAGATCGGCGTCATCCGGGAGACCGCCAGCCGTGACGACGAGATTGAACACCGTCTCGTTTCTCTCCGCATCATAAGCCGTCGTCAAGGTATAGGCGCGCCCGTCCGAGCGTCCGTCCACGACCTTGCCGCGCTTCCAGCCCTCAGCCGCCTCCGTCAGGTTGCCTGGGGCGCGGACAACTGCATACGTCGTGCCGACCGTCACTTCGCCCTCAATCGCCAGACGCGCACGGGGAAAGGCGAGTGAGCCCTTGATGGTCAGCGTCTCGCCCGGAACAAAGGCCAGCACGCCCGCCGACGCCGCGTCGCCGAGGGTCAGCCCGCCGATTTCGTGCGCGCCCGAAAAGGCCAGTTCCGCACCGTTCACGACCGTAAATGCGCCGGACGGATTGCCGCCGGCTGCCGCAACCGCAAGACGACCGCCTGCCACAACGGTCTGCGCATGAGACGAGACGCCGGTCAGCGTCAATTCCGCCGAGCCCGTCTTCGTCAGCGTCCCGCCGCCCGCCGACGCATCGGCAAAACTCTGACTCGCCTGCGCGTCGCGCGTCACGTTCAGCGTGAGGCCGCGCACGCCGATCTGCGCCGTCGTGAACCCGCCAATCCAGTCCGCGTTCTTCGCCGTCGCCGCGTGCGTCGCGAGCGTGCCGCCGTCGGACAAAAGATTCGCTTCGCCGTTCCCGCCTGTGAGCGCGGCGGTTGCCAGCGTGCCCCCCGTCAGGTTGACGTCACCGTAACGCCCTGTGTGGGACGAGACGGAAACCCGTCGCGCCGTGACCGAGCCTCCCGAAATGTTCAAGACCGACCGCGATGCCGGATCGTCCGCACCCTCCCAGCGGCCCAGCACGATGTTCGGGACATCGACCGAACCGCCTGACACATTCATCTCGCCGTAGCCCGACTGACCGACGTAGATGCCGTTCTCGGATTCTGTCGCGCCCGCCGCGCTGACGATTCGTCCGTCCTTCAGATTCAAGCGTCCAAATCCCTTGGTATAGGCTGAAGCAGCGCCAAGATTGAGCCAGAACCCACCTGTCGGCAGACGGATTTCGCCCGAAACGACATCGACCGTGCCCGTACCGTAGTATTCATCGCCGATCGTCGTCGCGCAGCCCGAAGCGAACGACAAAACCGCACTGTCCTCCAGAACGACGTGCGCGGCGCCGCCCTTTCCGAGAAGGAAACGCTTCCCGGCGGCATAGGAGCCGCCCGCGAGCCGCAGGCACGGCGTTCCGGCCTCGGCGATGAACGTCTCCGCCGCCGACGTCGCGACATCCGTCAAGGAAAACGTCTCGTCCAGCCCCCGCACGGAGAGCTTGCCGCCGACAGCCAGCGAGCCGCCGCGCCAGTCGACCGCGCGCGTCGTCTCCTTCCAGCCGTTGCCCATGCCATACATGAAGTCGCCGGCGATCTCGACGCGCGCGTCCCTGGACAGGAGCGCGCCATGCGTGAACGTCAGCGAGCCGGCGGCGAATGTGCCGTTCGACAGCGCCAGCGTCGGCCATGAATGCGTAAAGCCGACAGTTCCGGGATTCGTCTTGCCAAGCGAAAAGCCGCCGCCAACCGCGAGACGGCCGCCTTCGGCGACGGCGACGGACGCCGTCGCCGTCGCATAGCCGTCAAGCGAGAAGTCGAAATCGCCCGCCGCGTCCAGCTCGCCCTCGATCTCCAGCCGCGACCGCGTCCCGTTCGTCCACGGGGGCTTTGCGTTGATGACCGAGCCGGCCCGCACGACCGCGTCCGGCAGGATGCGCACCGTCCGATCCCCGCCTGAAATCAGCTCAAGCGAATTCCCCGTCGCCGTCCCGCCCGGATCGCGGAAGTTGAACAGCCCTTTCTCGAATGCGATTTGGGGGGGGGGGGGGGGGGGGGGGGGGGGGGGGGGGGGGGGGGGGGGGGGGGGGGGGGGGGGGGGGGGGG
>CAKTZA010000064.1 GCA_934635045.1 uncultured Kiritimatiellota bacterium
GGGAAATCCGCACGTCCGGTTTGATGAGGGGGAAGTCGCATCGGCGAAGCCGAGGCGTGGGTCTCTACTCTACAACATGAAAGCGAGATCGAAGACGAATGTCGGTTGTGGACACCTCCATAGGGGGGGCATAGCCTCTCAAAGCTAATGTCGGTTTTGGCTGTTCTGTGCTGCGCCGGAGGCGCACAGCAGACGATGGCCGCGCCCGGAGACCCCACGCTGCCCATCTACGTCGATCCGGTCGGCGGGAATGACGAGACGGGCGACGGCAAGACATGGGAGACGGCGCTGAAGACGATCACAAACGCCATCGCAAAGACGGAAACCTGGGCCTACTACAGCGAACGTCGCTGTCAGGTCGTCCTCAAGAGGGGCCTCTACGTACTGGATAAAAGGATAGGACTTATGCCGCGCACGTCGCTTGTCGGAGACCCCGCGTGCGACCGAAGCGAGATCGTGCTGACGGCGCCCGAAGGCGTGGCGATGGAGAAGTTCATTGAATGCCCGACCGATCCAAACGCCGACTTTGTCAACCTGATCGCCAACCTGACGATCTCCAACGTCACGATGTCGGGCGGCGCGGCGATTTACGGCGGCACGGCGAGACACGACCGCTGGTCGCGTGTCGTCTCGAACGTCGTCTTCTCCCTCTGCCGTCAGGTCAACGGCAGCGCGGTCAGCGCCGTCGGGCTGTATGCCGACGGGCGGACGCTCGTCACGGACTGCCTCTTCTCCGGCCTCACCAACACGACGTCCTACGGCACGGTTGCCATCTGCCGCAACGGCGGCTGGTTCCGCAACTGCCGGGTCGAGAGCTGCTCGAACGGCGGCTACGGACAGGTCTTCGCCTGGGTGGGGCCGTATGACCGGCTGTCCGCGCACAACGGCATTGAAGGCTGCACGTTCACCAACAACTTTGCGAAGACCGCGGGCGGATGCATCCGAAACGTGCCGATCGTGCGCGACAGCCTCTTTGTCGGCAATGTCAGCGGCGGCGAGGGATCGGTCGGCTCTTGGACAGACGAGATGTATGGCTATTTCACCAACAACTCGCCGGAAGTCGCGAACTGCACGTTCGTCGGCAACGCCTCGACGGGGCAGAACAATTCCGGCGGCGTCCTGTCGTTTGCCTGCGGCGGCACGGTCTCGAACTGCACGTTCGTCGGCAACGTCTCCACGGGGTTCTGCGGCAGCGTGGCCAATGCGCTCGACGTCATCGGCTGCACGTTCACGAGCAACGCCTGCTTGCGTGCGTCGCTCGGCGCGGGCGCGCTCGACTTCTTGAGGAATGCCGCCTATGCGTGGCGGACGCCGCGCGTCGCGGGCTGCACGTTCGTCGGCAACCGCGCCGGGCCGGACGCGAATGGCGGCGCGATTCTCGCGAGATGCCCCGTGGAAGTCGCGGACTGCACGTTCGAGGGGAATGTCGCGGCGAGCGGCGGCGCGCTGTACGACGTGCCGACGGTGCTGGATTCGACTTTCGAGAGCAATGAGGCCCTGTGCGACGGCGGTGCCGTCGCGTGGTGCCAGACGATGCAGGGCACGATCAGCAACTGCGTCTTTTCCGGCAATTCGTGCCGTCATCGCGGCGGCGGCCTCTACTTCGCACAATACCTGAAGCTCGACGGTGCGCTGGTTGCGGACTGCGTCTTCACCAACAACCTGTCGGGCGGTTCGGGCAACTACTTTGGCGGGGCTGGGCTTTACGCCTGGATCGAAAAAGGCACGGCGGACGTGGGGCTGACCGTGCGCAACAGCCTCTTCGTCGACAACGCGCTGACGAACGAGACGGCGCAGGGCTGCGGTTCGGCGGCGATCCTGATGTCGCGCGGCGAGACGCGCATCCATGTCGAGAGCTGCACGATGGTCGCGAACCGCGCCCGCTTCGGCAAGGCCGCTGCGCTGTACGTCTGGCCCGACAACAAGGACTGGGGCAACGGGGCGACCTACGTGACGAACACGGTCATCGCGTGCAATTACGGGGCGGCCGGCTCGTACGCGCCGGCCTACTCGTCGGTCTACGACGTCTGCGCCGACATGCCGGCGAAGGTCGGCTATTCGTATCTCCACCCGAAGGAGGCGCACACGGACTGGTGGACGGACGACCAGCACGTCGCGAACACGGACACCGTGCCGACGTTCCGGCGCGGCACGTGGATTCCGCTCGGGTCGGGGCTCCGCGACGCCGGCCTCACGCAGGGCTGGATGGCCGGGGCGCACGACCTCCAGCGCGACGCCGACGGACGGGCGATTGCGCCGCGCGTTTACGGCGCGGCGGTCGACATCGGCGCGTTCGAGCGCTCGCCGCGCGACACGGGGCTTGTGTTCGTCATTCGATAGGGCCACTTAAGATGAAACCGAGAATTCTTTTGGGGTGTGTGCTGCTCGTGACGCCGGTCGTCCGTGCCGTTCCGCTGGACGAGATCGTCGTCAACTTCGCGGCACGGGCCGAGACGGAGCCAACGCTGGACGGGCGGCTTGACGACCCCGCCTGGTCGGCGGCGCCCGTCCATACGCGCTTCTACGAATACTACAAGGCGCATCCGAAGCTGTCGCTCCTCCGTTCGGAAATGCGCCTCCTCTATGACGACACGGCGCTCTGGATCGGCCTGACGCACTTCGAGGACGCGATCGGCAATCTCAAGGTCGTCGCGACCGCCCGCGACACGGTGGACTGGCTTGAGGACATGAGCGAGATCTACGTCGATCCGTTCGGCGATGCGATCGGCTTCACGAAGCTGCTCGTCAATTCCGCCGGCGTGATCGGCGACGTGCGGCGCGTGGACGCGTCCGTCATGCTGGACGAATGGAGCGGCGACGGCTGGCAGGCGAAGACGAGCGTCGGGACAGACCGCTGGTGCATCGAGATCCGACTGCCGTACGCCGACCTGCAGAGGCCTCCGACGCCGGACGGTGCGCTCTGGCGGCTTTGCGTGACGCGCTACCAGTGGACGAGCGGCCAGTTCGTCGGCAGCGTCTCCTCGCCCGGCGGCGCCTACAACAACACCGCTGGATTCGGCTACCTCTATTTCCTGCCGCCGGGGGCTTCGCCGGATGTCGCCGTCCTCACCGCCGCGCTGAATGGACGGGTCGCGCCGCCGTGGTGCACGTCGCTCGGCGAGACGATCCTCGTGGACGTCGGCAACGGCGTGCAGGTGCGGCAGGAGCGGTTGGAGGATTTTCTGGCGCGTGAGGAAAAGGCGGATCGGGAGCGGATCGAATCCTTCCGCCGGAAACTGGAACAGGAATTCGGAGGAAGGAAATGAACAACAGGATCAATGTTTTCACGGTCGCCGCACTGGCGACGGCAACGGGGTTCGGCGCCCTGCAGGGGCGCTATCTGCACGAGATGACGGGCGAGTACGTCACGCCGCATTTCGACTTTCGCGGCTCGGTCGCCGAAAGGCCGCTCAAGGCGCTCTTCGTGCTGGATCGGCGCGGGGCGCGCGATGCGGTGGAGGTCGTACAGCGGTTCAACGTCGAGCCGACCTACTTCCTGACGGTCTCCGGCGACCGGATCGCGGCGGAGGACATGTACGAGTCGGCGTGGAAGGGGACGTCCGTCCACGAGAAGACGCGCGAGCTGGACGAGAAGCTGAACGCGCGCTATGACCTCTACGTCTTCGGGCGCAAGGCATTCACGAGCGTCAACGAGGAGCATCGCTATCGCATCCTCAAGGCCGTGCGCGACACGGGCGCGGGGCTGCTGATGGTGAGCGATCTCGGCCCACGAAAGATTCCTTATTCGAAGGTCTATGCGGAGAAGCTGCCGACACCGGGGTTCGTCGCGGCGTTCCCGCGCGAATATCCGCGTACGCAGCTGAATGTCTGGCAGGTCGGCAAGGGACGGCTGACGGAACTTTCCTGGCAGGGGTATGCGCAGGCCCGGTTCTTCGCGTTGGCGCCGTCCTTCCCCATAAACGACCAGTGGACGGCCAAGTACGAGAACGCCCTTGCGTTTGTTGGGCAGGCGATGCGTTTCGCGGCGGGACGTGACGCCGAGCCGTCCGAGCCGGTGCGCGTCCGTCTGCGCGACCGCTTCAACCGCGAGGTTCCCGACGCCTCGTGCGCGGGCGTGCATTTCCGTGACGTGATCGGAGCCAATGGCGCGGTGCGCATCGAGAAGGTCGAGACGCCTTCGCCCGTCGGTGGCTTGACGCTGGCCGCGCCTGAAACCGTGAAGCCGGGGACGGCATTTGCGGCGGCGGCGACGTGGCGGCAGCCGAATGCGCGCGTGCGGTCGGCGGTGTTCGAGACGCTGGATTCGCCCGCGCTGCGCATCCTGTCACGCATCCGCAAGGACGTGCCCGCCGGCGCGACGAACCTCGTCTGCGACGTGCCGGACGCGCGTGTCACGACCAAGGCCGGCTACGTGCGCGTCACGTTGGCGGATGCCGACGGGAAGCCGCTGGAGATCGCCGAACGCCTTGTGTTCTTCCCGGCGCGCGTGCTGGACGATTACGTGCAGATGGGCTGGGACACCGTCCTGTCCATGCATCCCTTCGCGGGCGCGCCGCTTGTCGTCGATCGGCTCGGCTTCACCTGCGGCCTGACGCATCCGAGCCACGGGGGCGGCAACATCGCCGAGATGGCGGCTCTGAACCAGAGCGCAGTCCCGTATGTCACGCGCATCGGCTTCGGGGCGGCGCCGAACGGCGCGTCGAAAATGGTGCATTGGGACATCTTCCTCGACAAAGAGCTCAAGGCCCGGCGCGTGGCGCTCACGGGGGACGACTGCTTTTACCGTCCCGAAGTCCAGCGGCTCTGGCGCGACATGGTCCGCTTCCGTCTGCAGAACCTGCCGAAGTGCGCGCCGTCGTTCTACAGCCTCGGCGACGAGAACCACCTCGACCTGGGCGCGGGCTTTGGCGTGTCCGACGACCGGTACTTCCGCGCGTTCCTGCGGACGAAGTACGGGACGATCGAGAACCTCAACCGCAACTGGCAGACGAACTGCGCCGATTTCGCGTCCGTCCCTCACCTGAAGCCGGACGAGGCGAAGCGTCTCGGCAATCTCGCCGCATGGGGCGACCACCGCGCCTACATGTACAGGATGTACGCCGACGCGCACAGCCTCTGCCGCGAGGAGATCCGCAAGCTCGACCCCGACGCGCCCGTCGGCGCGGAGGGGTCTGTCCCCGGCGACCTGGAGCAGACGATCGCCGACCTGGAGTTCTGGGGCCCGTACTCGGACATCGTGGAAGACGAGGCCCTGCGCTCGTTCGGCGGCGACCGCATCCGCATGCTCTGGTGGGGCGGCTATCCGTCCAGTCATGGCGGTCGGGGGGCGTCGCCGTTCCCGATGCCGCTCATGGCGGATTTGGCCAAGGGCACGGTCATGGGAAACGCATGGTTCGACATTTCGGTCGGGCAGAACCACGGCTTCTTCTATTCGGATCTCAAGATCGCCGACGACGTGGCCGCCTATCTCGACTGGCACGACCGCTTCAAGGACGGTCTGGCGCAGCTGCTCATCCGCAATCCGATGAGGGACGAGGGCGTGCTGTTCTACTGGAGCCATCCGTCACAGGAGGCGTCGGTGGCGTCGGAGGCATGCCTTTCGCCGCGTGACGGTCTGACGACGCTCATCAAGTTCTGCTACCGCAACGGGCGATCGTTCGAGTTCGTCTCGGCGCGTACGCTCGCGCGGCTGGAAAAGGCGAAGGCGCTGTTCCTCTGCGGCGCGACTGCGCTTTCGGACGTGGAGTGCGCGGCGATCCGCGTGTTCGCGAAGCGAGGCGGAACCGTGGTGGCGGATGTCGAGCCGGCCGTGCTGAACGAGAACCTCGCGCGTCGTCCAGCCGGCGCATTGGCCGGCCTTTGGGGGACGGGGCGTTGCGTCCGCCTCGACCGGAAGCTTTCGCTGGCCTTTGCGCGGGAGAGGCAGCCGGGCGATTTCGACCGCGAGATGTCCGCCTATTTCCCGCCAATGGCATCGGGCGTGCCCGTGAAGCCCCTGAACGAGAATGCCATTTTGCGGACGCGGAAAGGGCCTGGCTTCGATCTGGTCACGGCCCTGTGGCCGGCGACGGACTTGGGCGCACAGGCACAGGTCGCCTGGCCGGGACGACACTTCGTGTATGCGCCCTGCGAGGGCTTCGTGGGCGAGGCGGACGGTACGCTGGCGCTTGACTTCAGGCAGGTGCCGTTCGTCTGCCGCACCGTTTTCTCCGAACGGCAGTCCGCGCCGGCGTTCGCCGTCACGAACGGTCGCCTCGGCGGCGACGTGACGTTCGGCCTGCCGTCGTTCGTCAAGGGCCGCGTGTACGCGCTGGTGGTGCGTGACGGTGCGGGGCAGGTTCGCGGCCGGGCGGTCTTCGACCGCGAGGCGAAGACTCTGCGCCGTCTGGCCATCGCGTGGAACGACCGTCCGGGCGCGTGGACGGCCACGCTGACGGACTGCGCCACCGGACTGAAGACCGAAAAGGCGTTTGCCGTCGCTGAGCCATGAGGATGCGCGTCCCGATAGTCGTCTTCTGCGCGTGCGCGGCGTTCTCCGGCGCGGCGCGAATTGACGTCGTGCACACGGCGGGTCTCCCGGACAAGCGTCCGGGCCTGACGCGGGAGAAGTTCGTCGGCACGTTCGACGCCTGTCGGCTCTTCGCGGAGTACACGCGGGAGGGCGACCGGATTTTCCGCAAGCAGTGGGGCGATTACTTCTTCGGGCTGTCGCTTGGCTATTCGCCGAAGAACGGCGGCTGGAGCAAATGGGATTTCCTTCAGGTCTGCGTGCGCACGGCGAAAGGCGTGGTGAACGTGCTGGCCGAATCGCGTCCCGTCCTCTTCTTCGGCTATTCGGTCGAGGGAGCCGATTTCCTCGTCGGCGAGTGGGCCTGTGCCGACGGGAAACGGCTGCGCCTGCGGTTCGCGGCCTATCCGTCGCATCGGGACTGGCTGTTTCTCAAGGCCGACTTCGACGGCCTCGCGGTCGAAAGCGTCAGCCTGTGCGCCTATCCGGGGAACGCGGCGGTGCCGGAAGGGCGCGAGCGGCACTTGGCGACGAAGGAGCGCGACTGGACGTTGAATGCCGAGAGTGCGGACTTCACGCCGGCGTCACCGTTCATCCTTCTCTATTCGCGTTACGTGGACGAGCCGTTCGGCAACAAGGTCGTCTATGACGCCGCGCCCGTCCGGTCGGTCTACGCCCACAAGACGGCATCCGGCGTGTCGGTGCGGTTCCGTCCGAAGCCCGCCGCCACGTCGATGGCCTTTGCCCTCGGATTCTTCGCGCACGAGGACCCGAACGACCAGCGGGTGCGGTTCCTCGGCGAAGACGGGGACGCGATCCATGACTTCCTGTGTGCGGTGGACTGGGCGGCGATACCCAAGAGTGACGACTTTCGAGCGTCCGTCAACATCGCCCACCGGCTGGGCGTGCCGCGTGCGGCGCTGGAGCCGGTGGTGAGGCGGTTTCAGGCGGTGCGCAAGGCCTGTGATGTCGCCCAGATCGCCGCCTGTGCGGAAGAGGTTCGGCAACTTCGCCGAAAGGCCGTCGCCGACGGCCTCCGCGCCTTCTCGTCCGAAAGCCGCTAAAATCGCCTTTTGGGCCCTGCGGCCCGACAGTCGCCCGAACCGCAGTTTGCGGACGCCCCCGACATGATTCCGACGCGCGTGCAGAGCACGCGCCCGTTGCCGTCGGGGGTCGGAATCACGTCGGACCCGCAAACGTGCTCTCGTGCGACTGTCGGCTCCTCCGGGCCAAGGGAATGCACGTGCTGAGCCGCGAATACGGCGAGCGGAGGGCAGAGCCGCGAGCAAGGCGAGCCCCCCCCCTGGGATTCAAGGGGTGTGCAAAGGCGGGGCGTTATGATAGAATACGCTTGTTCTTAAACCAAACAAGGAGGTTGCTTCATGAGGTTCATGAGACAAGAGGTCGGCTGGAAAAGGTGCGCAGTGCGCGTCTGTGCGCTGGCGGTTGGCGTGTGCGCCGTTTCGGTGTGTGCGGCGTCGGCCGCAGCCGCGCAGGCAGACGAGACGGCGCAGACGGGCGAGATCATCCGGTCCGCCGCGAGCGGGCGCGTCTGGCAGGTGAACCTCGCGCCGGACGAGCCGATCCGCTGGCCGTGGGCGACGGGCGCGGACGCCGCGCGCCTGACGGTCTCGAACGCCTGCACGCAGAAGGTCTCCGAACACGTCGTCCTGCGGACGGGCGACGAGGCTTTCGGCGCGTTCGCCCTGTCGGTTGCCGCCAAGCCCGCCGAACAGCTGTGCGACCTCGCGCTGGAGCAGTTCTACCGCTACGGGCAGTCCGACGAGAAGGCGATTTCCGCAGAACAGGCTCGCGTCGTCTACCTGCCGGGCGTCCACGGCCACGGCGTGACGGTCCCGTCCGCGCGCAACCTGCGCACGAGCGAGCCGGTCGCCGTGTTCGCCTATGACCGCGCGTGGGCTTCCGGCTCGTACACGGCGGCGACGGCATCCGTCTCGTGGTCGTTCGGCGACGTGACGGGTTCGCGTGCGCTGGACGGCACGAGCGGCTTTGACGCGCGGCCGCTCGAACGGCTTCAGAAGACGAGCCTCGCGCTGGCGTTCGACGCGACGACGCGCTGGACGTGCCTCGTCCGCTTCGGCATTCCGGGGACGTTGCTCTTGTTCCGCTGAGACAGAGGGGAGGTGTTGAGATGAAGTTGCGTTTGTCCTGTCTGGTCCTTCTCGGCGCGGCGGCGCTTTCGGCCGCGGCGTCGGATTCGCTCGTCACCAATCTCGTCGTGCGCCCGCGCCGTCCGTGGAGCTGCACGGTCGATATCGACTATGTCTACACGGGCCACAGCCCGACGTCCATGTCGTTCACCGCCACGTGGGACGGGCAGTCCGAGCCCGTCGATCTCGTGACGGTCACGAGCGGCAGCATCACGGCCCGTCCCGGGCAGAACACGTTCGCGTGGGATCCGGTCGCGGCGGGCTATGGGGATGCTGATCTCGTGAACTTCAAGGTCGCGCTCGCGCCGATTCCGCGCGATCCGCGCACGTATCTCGTGATCGACCTCGAACACGGCGGCTACACGACGCTCGCCGACGTGCCGGCGGGCGGCTGGACGGACGATCACAAGACGACGAAGCTCGTCTTTCGCCGCATCCCGGCGGGCACGTACACGCTGGGCTATCCGCACAAGGCGTTCTATGCGGCGGCCATGACGGACGAGAACGGCGCGACTCGCCCCATCGCCCAAAACGGCGACGTGCGCACCGTGACGCTGACGTCCGACTTCTATTTCTCGGTCTTCCTGCTGACGTCGGCACAAGTTGCGGCCATCCGTGGCGAGACGGCGAACGCCAGCGCAAAGCCCTATTGCCATGCAGGAGCCTATTCTTTTTTCCGTGGCGTGACGCTCAAGGACGGCGAAACGGCCGTCAACTGGCCGAACACGGGGTATGCCGTGGCGGCGGATTCGCTCGTCGGCCGTCTGCGCGCACGATGCGGCGAGCGACTGCTCGTGGATCTGCCGACGGACGACCAGTGGGAAGTCGCCATGCGCGCCGGGACGACGACCTTCTTGCCAAACGGCGAACCGGACTCCTTCACGTACGAGACATGGGATCCTTATTTCCGTGCACTGTTCTGGAATGCGGCGGTAAACCTGCCGGACGGGACGACGCGCGAGCGTGAGGCGACCCCGACGGCGCAGGACGTCGGCCTGAAGGCCGCGAACCGCTGGGGCATCCACGACTACAATGTCCGCATGGAAGCTGTCCTGGACTGGGCGAACGACAAGGCGGATCTCACGGCGGCCGGGAAATACGATCTCGGATTCCCGGATGGCGGAACGGATCGGACGGGGCCGGTCAGCAGCATCCATAACCTGCGCGTCATGAGGGGTGGGTCTGCAATCGGCCAGACATGGTATCCCAGCAACTATGCCGTGACGACGCGCAATGGCGCCGCTGTCGAGTCCGTGAACTGCTGCTTGCGGCTGGCCATTCACCTTTCGCCTCTTGTCAACCTCCAGTAAGGAAAGCCAACCATGAAACATCTCATCGTCTTAGGACTGTCTCTCTTCTGTCTCGGCGCAGTCTGCGCAGACGAGACGTCGATCGTCGACATCGCGGCGCGGCAGCGCTGGCCGTGGAGCCCGAAGGTCGACGTCACGTACCGCTACGACGGCGAGACGCCGACGTCCGTCTGCTTCACCGCGACGTGGCGGGGGCAGGCGGAGCCGGTGGACATCGTCTCGTGCGACTCGACGGGGACGTTCCTCGTCAAGCCCGGCGCGCACCGCTTCGCGTGGGACCCGGTCGCGGCGGGCCACGGGGCGGACGCGCTCGTCGACTTCCGCGTCGAGGCGTCCGTGGCGGCGGCCGACCCGCGCACGTATCTCGTTGCCGACCTGGAGAACGGGGGCTACGAGCTTCTGCCCGACGTACCGGCGGGCGGCTGGACGGACGCGCACAAGACGTCGAAGATGGTCTTCCGCCGCATTCCGGCGGGGACGTACCAGCTTGGCTTTCCCGAAGCCGATTTCTATGCGTTTGAGCCGGAGAACGGCTGGAGCCGTCCCGTGGCGCGAAGCATGACGCCGCGCACGGTCACGCTCTCGTCCGACTACTACTGCGCCATTTTCCTGACAACGGCATCTCAGTTGACCTACCTTCGGGACGACTCGACCAAGTTGACGGCCAAAACGCCGCAGCGTAGCCACGTCAACTACGCGGCGTTTCGCGGTGCGACGCTGGCGGACGGCGTGACGGCGGTCGATTGGCCGAACACGGGGCATGCCGTGGCGGCGGACAGCTTTGTCGGACTTCTGCGCGCGAAGCTGGGCGGCAAGCTGCTGGCCGACTTGCCGACGCAGGAGCAGTGGGAAATCGCCATGCGCGCGGAAACAGCCACCCTGTGGCCAAGCGGCGGCAGCCCAACGGACACGGCGGAGGAACTGACCAACGCCTTGCACGCCATTTCCTGGTGCCGATGGATAGACGGCGACCAGCCCTACAGCCACGATGTCGGCCTGAAGGCGTGCAACGCCTGGGGCCTCTACGACTTCAACGTGGTCGATCAGGGTGAGGTCACGCTCTCGTACGCGAACGACAAGGCGGAGATCACGCACCCGGACAAGAAGACGCTTGACGTGTCCTATCCGGTCGGCGGCCTTGATCCCATCGGACCGACGTCCAGCCTCCACAACGCGCGCATCTTCATGGGTGGCTGCACGTACGGCTCGGGCCTGACGTTCCGCATCGTCTCGACACCGGCGCGCACGGGCCTCGACGTCTCGACGGGCGAGACGCTCTACTGCGGCGTCCGTTTCGTCATCAACCTGAAACCGCTTGTCGAATGAATCGTACGAGAACAACTTGGGTACATTCGTGTCTTCCGAATCTCACACGGAGGTACGGAGACACGGAGTTGCTTCGTGAAGGCGGACTTTTCTCCGTGTCTCCGTGGCTCCGTGTGAGACATCCCATGCTTTCGCTCTTGTTGGCTACCGTGTTGCCGTATGGCGATGGAATTTGCGCCGAGGCCGTTCACGCGCCGCTGCGCTGGGGCGTTTCGCTTGCGTTTGACGCGGCGACGCAGACGGACGCCTGGCGCGCGGCGACAGAGGCCGCGATCGCGGGCGGTCTCAACCAAATTGTCGTGCGCGTCACGGGCTCGGATCTGCCGCCGTCGCTGACGGACGAGGTCGCGCGCCTGCGGACGCGAGGCGTCGAGGTCGTGCCGCAGCTGGATTTCCCAGCAGACACAGACGATACGGCTGCGACGATTCGCCGTGTCCGTGCCGTCCGCACGGCCTTCAGCAATCCGCCGCTGATCCATCTGGGCTTGGGCATGCCGGATCACGCCGCGTTCAAGGCGCTTGTAGTCGAGGTCTGCACGGGCGGGGCGCGTCCGTGGGCCTGGAGCGACCGCCAGTGGACGCAGCCGGATGCGTTCTTCGCCGCGATGCCGAAGGACGTCTTGCAGTCCAACCGCTACTTCGGCGACAACTTCGACTTGCTCGCGCTCTGGGACGTGCGCGACCGCGACGCCCGCTTCGCACAGCTCGACGCCTACGGCCTCATGGACATCGAGGGCTACGACCAGGTGCCAACGGGAACTGCCGCGAACTTCTCCAACACCGTCGCCTACTGCAGCCGCGCCATTGCCCGCAAGCACCTGAAAGGCTTTCTCCTGATGACGGAGGAGTCGGTGACGGACGCGAACCGTGCGCGGATTCTTGCGGCGATTGACGTGGCCGTGCAAGCCAAGCGCGCATTCGAGAGCCGTCCGAAGCCGCGTGTCCGTCCGGCGCGCGACTACGCGTCCGATCCGGTGTTCGTTCGGACGTTCCACGACGCGGTTGTGCGCATCGCGCAGCGGAAGTGCTTTCCCGCGAAGCCGGAGCTGGGGCTCAAGGCGCACATCGGCACGGGCGGCAACTTCGGCGGCTACTTCCTCTGGGACACGTGCTTCAACGTGCTGTGGGGCGCGAAGGAGCCGAAGGGGACGTTCCCCGTCCTGGAGTCGATGGACAACCTCTATCGGCTCGCGGACGCCGAGGGGTTCGTGAACCGCCAGTACGAGCCGGACGGGCGTCCGACCTGGGACGGGGCGCATCCGATCGCGTTCGCGCCGCCGCTGATGGCGTGGGCGGAATGGGAGATCCTCGCGTCCGGCCTGTCGGACGCGGCACGGCTTGCCGTGGTCTATCCGAAACTCGTGCGGCACCATCGCGCCTGTGCGCGCCGCTTCCGCCGTGCCGATGGCCTGTACTTCGGCGACTGGTTCGGCTGCGGCATGGACGACCTGCCGCGCTGGCCGAACGGCCTGGACCGCGACGAGACGATCGCGACGGGCGTGCCGTTCACGAAGGAGACGGTCTGCGGCACGCGGCTCGCGAAGCTGGACGGACGGATGGAGCGTTGCCTCGCCTACTACCACTGGAACCGTCAGGCCGGATGGATCGACCTGTCGTCCCAGATGGCGCTCGACGCGCTGTGCCTCGCGCGGCTCGCCACGGCCGTCGAACGCGACGCCGAGGCGGCGGCGTGGCGCGCCGAGCACGCCGAGCTCGCGGCGGCGATCAACGCCCGCTGCTGGAGCGAGGAGCTTGGCTTCTACTGCGACGTCGGGCCGCAGGGGATCATTCCGCGGCGGCATGCGGGCGGCTTCTGGGCGCTGCTCGCGGAAGTCGCGCCGAAGGCGCGTGCGGCACGTGTCGTGCGGACGCTGATGGATCCGAACCTCTTCAACCGTCCGACGCCGTTCCCGACCCTGCCGGCGGACGATCCCGACTACGGGCCGGACGATCCTCATTCCTATTCGTGCGGCGTCGTGTGGCCGCCGACGAACTATGCGCTGATCTGCGGCCTTCGGGCGGCGGGGTTCGCGCGCGAGGCCGAGGACGCCGCGCGCCGCTGGTACAACGCGGCGGCGGAGCTGTTCGTGGCCTACGGCACGGTGATGGAGAACATGTCGCCGGAGCAGTGCGGCGAAAAGCGCGCGCGCAGCCAAGGCGACTTCTGCGGCTGGGGCGCGCTCGTGCCGCTCGCCCTGCCGCGCGACTTCGGCTGGCTGAAGTGAAAAGGAGAAAACGAAAATGAAGAAACTGCTGTTGTGCGTCCTGTTTGCTGCCGCGCTGAATGCGCGGGCCGGCGGCTTTGGTCAGAAGGTCATCTACCACGGCTGGGACGTGGGGCTCGCGACGCCGCAGGACGTCCTGAAGCACGCCGCCGCCTTTGACCGGCTGGCGATCGACGGCATCTCGCTCAAGCTGCGCGGCGCGCGCGACGGCTCGACCGTCGACGCGGCCTACGCGAAAGGCCAGTTCGACGACCTCATCCCGATCTACCGCCAGATCACGGCGCACAAGTCGCTGAAGGAGTCGTTCCTGATCTGCGGCACGATGCCGTACGCGCGCGGCGTGCGCTACGCCTGGACGGACGACGCCGCGTGGGCGCGCATCGGGGCGAACTTCCGCGAGCTCGCGCGCGTCGCCAAGGCGGGCGGCCTGAAGGGGCTCATGATCGACAACGAGGACTACGTCGGCTCGCGGCAGTTCCGGCACGTGCCGGAGGCGGACGGCGACTGGGAGACGGCGACGCGGCGCGTCCGCGCGCGCGGGCGTGACTTCTTCCGCGGGATCTTCGCGGAATACCCCGACGTCACGCTCCTCTTCTTCTGGGCCTACATCGACAACGAGTATGCGCACCTCTCCCCGGATCCGGAAGCGGCGCTGCGCGCGTCCGGCCGCCTCACGTGCGCGTTTCTGGACGGCATGCTCGACGTGATGCCGTCCACCGCGAAGTTCGTCGAGGGCAACGAGAACGCCTACGCCTACGAGACGTTCAGGGGCGACTTCGACCGTCACGCCGTCGAGGTGCTGTCCGACATGGTGAAGGTCGTCGCGCCGGAAAACCGCGCGAAGTACCGCGCGCACGTGCGCAACGGCTACGGCCTTTACCTCGACGAGTTCGTGAACGACCCGATCCGCCGCCGCAAGGGCCAGCCGGACCGTCCGAACCACTGGTACCGCGGCCCGCGCAACGGCTCGCGCGCCGAGCATTTCCGCGAGATCGTCGAGGGGGCGTTGCGGTCGGCCGACGAGTACGTGTGGGTCTACGGCGAGAAGTTCGCGGCCGTCGACTGGGGCGATACGCTCGACCAGAGCCAGTGGTCGCTCAAGTTCGACCAGCGGAGAACGTGGGACGAGGCGATCGGCCTCTCGCCGAAGCTCGCGCTCGCGCGCGGCGGCGCGGCCTACGCGGCGAAGCGCGTGGCCGAGATCCGCGCGGCGGGCGGCGAACGGAATCTCCTGCCGGACGCGGCGAATTTCACGCGGTCTGCCGATGGCACGAACGCCGTGACGACGTCGTTCTTCTATGCGGACATGACGAACCGCGTGCCGTATGCGCTCGAGGTCTTCACGAAAGGCGACGTGCGCGTCGCGGCGTACTGGCTGCGGGACGGCATGTGGTGCCTCGACGTGCCGCCGGAGTGGTTCGTCGTCGCCGAACCGGTCGGCGCGCCGGACGCGGACGGCTGGCAACGGCGCACGGCGCTCGTGCGCGGGCCGGCGGACGTCGATGCGCTCGACGTGCAGTTCACGGTGCGGTCGGGCACGGGGGCGTTCAGGAACGCCGCGCTCCTTCGCTTCGAGACGGACGCGCCCGCCGGGCGCTTTGCGCCTGAAGCCTCCGGTTCCGCCGCGCGTGTGCGTGCCGATCCCGTGCTGAAGGCGGCGCTCGACCGCCATCCCGACTGCTGGCGCGTCGATGGCGACGTGCTGGTCATCCAGAAGAGCGTGTCGCTCTTTCACGCGATGGTCGAAAAGGGAAGGTCGCGTCGGCCATGCGGAAGCCGGTGATGCGAAAGCCGCCGCTCGCATCCGGGGAGGCGTCGCCCTGCCGCGCGATTTCGGAGGGATGAAAGACATATGAGAAAGGGAAGCGGAAGATGAGGAAACTGCTGTTGTCGGGCCTGGTGGCGTGTGGAGGCGCGACGTCCTTCGCAGGCGGCTATGGACTGAAATATGTCGCCACGGGCTGGGATCTCGGACGGGCGACGCCCGCGCAGGTCCTGAAGATGATGCCGAAGTTCGAGCGGACGGCCTTCAGCGGGCTGTCGGTCGGCTGTTCGGCGCGGCAGGACGGCGTGACGCTGGACGCCGGGTATGCCTTCAGCGATCCCGCGTGGCGGTTCGAGACGTTTGCGCCGCTGCTGGACACGTACCGGGCGATCAACGCGCGCGGCAAGCTGACGGACAATTTTCTCGCGGCGGGCCTGTCTGCGCGCAAGACCGAGGGCGAACGCGCGACGTGCGGCGGGCGCATCCGGCTCGACGACGACGCGGCGTGGGCGCGCGTGGCGAACAACTACGGCGTGCTGGCGAAGGTCGCGAAGGCCGGCGGCTTTCGCGGCATCCAGCTCGACAACGAGGACTATCACGGGCTGCGCCAGTTCGAGTACCGTCCCGAAGACGGCGACTACGAGACGGCGGCGCGGCGGATGCGCGCGCGTGGACGAGAGGTCTTTGCGGCGGTCTTCCGGGAGTTTCCCGACGTGCGGCTCGGCTTCTTCTGGGCGTTCTCGAACATCCGCACGCAACTGCACGCGGCGGATCCCGTGCGGGCGATCCGCGAATCGGGGCGGCTCTTGCCGCAGTTCCTGAACGGGCTTCTGGACGTGATGCCGCCGGAGGCCGTCGTGATCGACTTCGACGAGGACGCCTACACGTTCCGTGCGGCGGACGGCACGTTCGAGAAGACGTTCGTCGACCTGATGAGCCATGCGCTCGTCGCGGTCGCGCCGGAGAACCGCGCCAAGTACCGCGCGCAGTTCCGCAATTCGTCTCTCCTCTACCTCGACCAGTACGTGGGAGCCAAGTACCGCACGCGCGCCGGCAAGCGCGGCGCGCCGAACAACTGGTACCGTGCGCCGGTGAACGGCTCGCGCGCGGGCGCGTTCTTCGCCGACCTGGAGGCCGCCGCGCGCACGGCGGACGAATACCTCGGCTTCTACGGCGAGCGCTTCGGCTTCATCGACTGGGAGCATGAACTGGACGGCGCGATGCAGCCGTGGAACGCCTTCCTCTCGCGCGTCACGTGGGATGAGCGTCTGGGCCTCGACACGAAGCTCCGGCTCGTGCGCGAGCCCCAGAAGCTCCTGCAGGACGAGCTCGCCGCCGCCGCGAAGGATCCGGCGCGGCGGAACCTGCTGGCCGACCTGCCGAATTTCGGGAAGCCTTGCCCCGGCACGTTCGTCGTCTGCGAAGACATGACGAACCGCAATTTCTTCGCCGCGACGTTCGAGGCGAAGGGCGAGGCGACGGCCGTCGCGCGCTGGCAGAACGGCACGGCCTGGAACTGGGCGCCGCATGGCGTCCGCAAGGTCGCGTTTGCGGACGCGGGAAAGACCGACGACGGGTGGACGCGCTACACGGCGCTCCTGCGCGTGCCGGTCGCGGCGACGCGCGTGCAGCTGCAGCTCGGAACGAACGAGATCCGCCGCGCCGCGCTCTACCGGCTCGACCCGCCGCCGAAGCCGCCGTTCCGGCTCGCCTACCAGATGGACATCGCGCGCATCGGCGCACCGTCCGTCGCCGCGCTCAGGGAACGCATCGACGTGCTGTCCGAGCTGGGCTTCGACCAGTTCCAGCTCTATATGGAATGCGAATTCGCCTACAAGGGCCACGAGACGGTCTGGCGGGATCTCGCCGTCCTTGACGCGGCGTCCCTCACGGAACTCGTGCGCTATGCCGCGTCCAAGGGCGTCGAGATGGTGCCGAGCCAGAACTCGTTCGCGCACATGAACAAGTGGCTGCGCGTGCCGGCGTATCGCGCGCGGTACGCGGAGTGTCCGAACGGCGCGGTCATCGACACGCCGAAGATGAGGAAGAGGCGTCCGTCGGTGACGTTCGCGGCGTCCGCGCCCGAGACGCTGTCGTTCCTGGCGGGGCTGTACGACCAGCTCCTGCCGTGCTTCGAGAGCCGCTTCTTCAACGTCGGCTGCGACGAGGTCTACGACCTGCTGGACGTCAACTGCCGGAGCGCGGCGAAGGTCAGGCGTGACGGCTATGCGCGGGTCTACTGGGATCATGTGCTCGCATGCCGCAAGCTGGCGTATCAGCGTCAGCGCGAGACGATGTTCTGGGCGGACGCCATCTTCGAGCATCCCGAACTCATCCGCGAGATTCCGCGCGACATGGTGGCGCTCGTCTACGGCTACACGCCGGGCGGCGCGGACCGGTTCGAGGCGAAGTGCGCGGCGCTGCAGGCGGACGAGGTGCGGTTCTACACGTGTCCGGGCACGCAGGGCTGGAAGGCGAAGCTGTCCGAAGCCGCGCGCCAGACGCTGGCACGGGCGAACATCCGCGAGGCGTACGACGCGGCGATGCGGTACGGGGGCGAGGGCCTGATGGTGTGCGACTGGGGCGACGACGGCTATCCGCAGCCGCTGTCGTACACGCGGCCCGTGCTGGAATACGCCGCCGGGCTTGTCAAGAAGGAAAGGAAAGGCAACTGACCATGCAGAAGATGACGACACGGGAGTTTCTGAAACGGCTGGGCTGCGGCGGCGCGGCGCTGGCGGGCGGACGGCTGCTGGGCGACGAGGCCCTGCACGAGCCATTGCCGCCGGGCGACTATATCGCGGATCCGAAGTACGGCACCTGCCGCTACATCCGTGACATCCCGAAGTTCCCGGTGGATGTGCCGAGCGCGTTCCTGAAGGACGGGAAGGTCGTTCAGCCGGCGCGCGAGGTGGAGGTGTTCCGCCGGGCGGACGTCGCCGTGGTGGGCGGCGGCCCGGCGGGGTTCGCCGCGGCGCTGGCGAGTGCGCGGACGGGGGCGAAGACGGTGCTGCTGGAGCGCTACGGCTCGCTGGGCGGGCTCTTCACGAACGGGCTCGTGCTCATCCTCATCGGGACGGCCGAGGGGACGCGCGGCGGGGAGCAGCGCCTCGTCACGAAGGGCATCTGCGGCGAGTTCATGGACCGGTGCGCGGCGATGGGCAAGTGGGCCGTCCGCACGGACCGCCACCACGGGCCCTACCAGCCGACGGTCGACCCGGAGGCGGCGAAGGTGCTGATGGACCGCATGGCGCGCGCGGAGAAGAACCTGGAGGTCGTCTTCCACTGCTGGGGCGTGGACGTCGTGCAGGACGGGCCCGCCGTGAAGGGCGTCGTCTTCGAGTCGAAGCAGGGGCGGCAGGCGATCCTCGCGGAGCGCGTCGTCGACTGCACGGGCGACGGCGACGTCGCCTTCCAGGCGGGGGCGGACTTCCGGCAGATCACGCACAACGTGGGCTTCGTCTACCGGCTCGGGAACGTCGGCCGGGCGAAGGGGCGGGAGCTGACGAGCCCGGCGGCGGACGGCTTCCCGAAGGTCCCGAACGAGCCGGTGCCGGGCGCGTTCTGGAAGAACAGCCTGGGGCCCCAGGCGAACGGGTGCTCGGTCGAGGACCTGACGCGGGCCGAGTTCGGTCACCGCGAGGAGATGTGGCGGCTCGTCGAGCGGATGCGCGCGACGCCGGGCTTCGAGGAGACGTACGTCATGAACTCCTGCTCGCAGGTGGGCGTGCGGGCGACGCGGCTCGTCCGGACGGACCACACGCTCGCGATGGCCGAGACGGACGCGCGCACGGCGTTCGACGACGCGATCGGGATGAGCGGCGACGACACGTTCACGCGCGGGGCGTTCCAGATCCCGTACCGGACGCTGCTGCCGTCGGGCGTCGAGAACCTGCTCGTCGCGGGGCGGGCGATCGGGGTCGCGCCGGACGTGATCGACCGCGCGCGGCTGATCCCGGTGTGCATGGTGACGGGCGAGGCGGCGGGGACGGCGGCGGCGCTCTCGGTTCGCGCGGGCGTGACGCCGCGCGCGCTGGACGCGGGCGCGCTGCGGCGGACGCTCGCCGCGAACGGCGCCTGCCTCGCGTGAGGGGCGCGCCATAGAGGCGCGCCGACGGCTCGTGGCGCGCCGGCGGCCGTCCGCGGCCTGTCCGGAGCCGGCAGATCTTGCAATCTGCGCGAATGGTTTTTGCAACACTTTTTCTGTCCACAGGGAGCCTGGAAATGCTATACTGCTCGTGTTCGGAAAGTTCTCGTCAGAAAGTCATTCAGAGAAAGGAACATGCCCATGACGACAAACGGGACGACAGGGTGGGGTCGCTCGACGGAACGCCACGTGCGGAAAGTCCGGCGCGCGCATGCGATTCTCGGCGGCGCCCTGCTTTGGGGCGCGGCTGCGGCGTTCCCGGCGGAATGCCTTTGGCTTCCGAACGGCACGGGCGGATGGGAAAGCCCTTCCCGGTGGAAAGACGGCGTCAAGCCGACCCAGGCGGGAGACACGGTCGTCGTCAACGGCGATGACGTGGCCGTTCTCGTCGGCGAAAGCGACCTCGGCACGTTTCAGTTCGTCTCGGAGCTGACCGTCTCCGCCGCCAGTTCGCGCGTCGTGATCGATGCGGCGTCGGATGTCCATACGGCGGCGGCGTTCAAGGGAGAGGGGCAGCTGGTCAAGCTTGGCGCGAACACGCTCTACCTTGAGAATCTCGGCGGCCCTGGCAGCACGTCGGCAGACTGCAAGGCGTCGATCGGCGCGCTGACGGGCGGCCTGGTCGTGAGCAATGGCGTCGTGCGCGCGCCGGATCGCACGTCTGCCCAGCTCCACCTCTGCAAGATCACGGTCGCGGCCGGCGGCGAATTCCGCCTGTCGACGAGCCCGAGCGTTTTCGTGTCCGGCGGCTTCTGGGGAGACGGCGTCATCTCGTCCGACAATCCGTCAGCCAGCGTGAACGTGGGGGGCGGCACGCGCGAGAGCCCGGCCGTCTTTTCGGGGCGCTTCGCCTCGCCGTTCACGTTCAACCCGTATGGCTGGCAGTACGTGACGGGGCAAAGCGAGGCGCGGATGTCCTGGTCGCTCCACGGCGTTCTCGGCGTCGGGAAAATGGGCCGGCATTCGACGTCCCAGGCGAGCGCGAGCTCGGCCGGCAACAACGAGTCCTTTCTCTTCTCCTATTCGGGCGGCGTCGCGGACCCGACCCTTCGCCTCGTCGGCGCAACGGAAGAGACGACCGACAAGGAACTCCGGTTCAGCCCGCAGCTGGAGGTCGGCGTTGTCGATGCGGGCGCCTTCGGCGGCATGACCTTCGTCGGGTCCTGGCGCATCTCAAGCTGGGCGAGCTGGGGCGCAAGCGACAGGATGTTCCGCAGCGTCGTCCTTGACGGCGAGAACCGCGAGCGTCCGTGCGTGCTCGCAAACGACATGTTTGACTCGGACGTCTCGTCGACGTACCTGACGAAGCGCGGCACGGGCGTCTGGCGCTTCAACAGCCACGTGAACCGGAAGAACGCCGGCACGCTTGAAGTCCGGCGCGGCACGGTGCAGTACGAGTCGATCGCCGAGAAGGGCGTCGTCTGCTCGCTGGGCACGTCTGCGCTGACGTGCGAGAACGTGTCGCGCACCCGGACGGCCGGACGCGTGCCGTACGCATTCCTGCTGGGCGACGGCGCACACGCGGCCGACGACGCGCACGTGGCGACGATGGAGTATGTCGGCGCGGCGGCGGCGTCCTGCACGTCGCGCGTGTTTGCCGTGAACGGGGCCGCGCGCTTGCGCGCCACGGGCGGCAGCCTGAGCCTCGGCGGCGTCACGGCGGCGGGCGCCGGCCGGCAGACCCTGGTCCTCGACGGCGCGGCAGGGCGCGCCGACGTGGCGAGTTCCGTCACGAACGGCCCCGGCCGCCTTGACGTCGTGAAGCGCGGCGGCGGGACCTGGCGGCTTGCGGGCTCGGTCGACGTCGGCGACGTCGCCGTCGAGGAAGGCACGCTCGCGATGGGCTGTGACGCCTGTGCCTATTATCGCTTCAGCATCTGCCAGACGACCGGCACGAACGATTATGCCTACTGCAGCGGCATCGCCCTTTACGATGCCGCCGGGCAGGTGGCCAACGGCACGTTGGGGACCCTGGGCGTGAACCGCGACAAGATCGGGCGCCCCGAGCTCCTGGCGCCTGGCGAGGTCACGTTGGACGGGGACTACTGGGACAACGGCGGAAACGACGATCCCGTCTCGAACTGGTTCGCCTATGACGCGTCGACCGGCGTCATCGGCAGCACGGCGCGTCTCGCCGAGAGCAAGAGGCCGATCGTCGGAGACCCGGATTCATGGTACAAGGTGTATTTCCGCCTGCCGGCAGACGCGCCGCCGGTTGCCGCCTACGACATCAAGAGCGCCGCGCGCGCCTATGCGGGGCCCGACAGCACGATGCTCGAGAGATGCGAAATCGAGGCCTGGGCGCTGGAGGGCAGCGTCGATGGCGTCCACTGGACCTTCCTTGACCGCGTCGCAGAGAACCCGAATCCGCCGACGGAAGCGAACCAATGGTACTCGCGCGGCCCGGGCTTCGCGGTCGAGGAGCGCCCCTGGCGGACGACGCTGGGCCTGGAGTCGCTTTCGGTCGCGGCCGGCGCAACGGTCGAGGTCTGTGACGACGTCGAGGTTTCCTTTGGCCGGATAACCTATGACTCGGCAGGATGCGGAACGCTGTCGGGCGGCCGGCTGGCGGACGTCGGGGAGGTCATTGTCGTCGGGGAGAAGACGTCGACGCCTCCCGAGTTTGTCCTTGACGGCGTGCGGAACGCCGATGCCGTCGCGAACTGGAAGGTGTGGTATAAAGGGAAAGAGACCTCTCGCATGTCAGTTCGACGGACGGCGACGGGCTTTGTCGTCAACATGAAGCCCGGCTTGGCGGTCTTCGTGCGCTAGCGAAGACGGCCGACAGGACGCGCCCGGCAACGCCCGGCGGATCGAATCGAAAAAACACGGAAAAACCAAAGAAAGGAGAAACAGAGCGATGGTGCGCCAAGCAAGCTTGGCTGAACTTGTAGAATGAAAGGAATCTACTCAGTAAGGATAATGGCATACTGACA